>JALDQW010000001.1:3425879-3737323 GCA_031316255.1 Nitrosomonas sp.
CGGGCGAATCATGACGGTGAAGTTTCACCGATTTCTGTACAAATTGCCGGCGCCGACCCGAAAATGCTGGCTGCTGCAGCTCAATACAATGTTGATCAAGGTGCGCAGATTATTGACATCAATATGGGTTGCCCTGCAAAAAAAATCTGTAATGTAATGGCAGGATCTGCGCTGCTAAAAGATGAGAAACTTGTTCAGAAAATTTTATACTCTGTTGTCAGCGCAGTTGACATTCCGGTAACGCTTAAAATCAGAACAGGCTGGGATCAGCAAAATAAAAACGCACTGACGGTTGCTAAAATAGCCGAAAATGAAGGCATTCAGGCACTGGCCATACATGGACGCACACGGACATGCGCCTATCGCGGCAATGCAGAGTATCACACCATTGCAGCGGTAAAAGCTGCGGTAAATATCCCGGTGATTGCCAATGGCGACATTTCCACACCTGACAAAGCCAGACAGGTACTTGAATTCACAAAGGCCGATGCTGTAATGATTGGCCGTGCAGCTCAAGGCAGACCCTGGATATTCAGGGAAATTGAGCATTTTTTAAATACGGGGCAGTATATGCCGCCACCTGAAGTACGTGAAATTCATACTGTTCTTATTGACCATTTAAATGACTTATATGATTTCTATGGCGAATATTCAGGTGTGCGCATCGCGCGCAAGCATATTGCATGGTATACAAAGGGTTTGGTTGATTCAGCGCGTTTTCGTCATCAAATGAATCAATTGAAAACAAGCGAAGAACAGCTCGCCGAAACAGATCGTTTTTTTAATCAACTATCTGATTATAATAAACATTTACATTATATCGAAGAAGAAAAGGCAATTGCCGTATGAACTCATCAATCAATGAAAATGAAATTGCATGCTGTGTACGTAAATCCATTGACAAATATTTAAACGACCTCGATGGCGAAAAACCTTGTAGCATTCATGATATGGTCATTCTCAGTGTAGAAAAACCGCTCATTGAAGTTATTTTGGAGCATACTCAAGGCAATCAGACCCAGGCCGCCGAATTGCTCGGAATCAACCGGAATACACTGCGCCAAAAAATAAAGCGATATCAAATAAAATAAATAAGGTACTGAATGACTATCAAACAAGCACTGATCAGCGTGTCTGATAAAACAGGCGTGGTCGATCTGGCGCGCTCGTTGCATCAATCCGGAATCACAATCCTTTCCACCGGCGGTACAGCCAGATTATTGCAGGATGAAAGCGTCCCTGTCATTGAAATAAGTGATTACACCGGTTTCCCGGAAATGCTTGATGGCCGCATCAAAACGCTGCATCCCAAGGTACATGCCGGAATTCTTGCCAGAAATGATTTGCCGGACCATCTGTCTGCAATGGAAAAAGCAGGCATTGCCGACATCGAACTGGTTATTGTTAACCTGTATCCTTTTACCCAGACCATCGCGAAAGCCGATTGCACCCTGGAAAATGCAATTGAAAATATTGATATCGGCGGCCCAACCATGGTTCGCGCGGCCGCTAAAAACTACCGGAAAGTAACAGTCATAACCGATCCCACCGACTATCCGGCGTTATTAAATGAAATTGCATCAAACAATGGCGGCGTCAGTGCTGCCAGTCGTTTCAAATTTGCCTGCAAAGCATTCTCCCATACGGCAGCCTATGACAGTGCGATCAGTAATTACCTTACTGCAATCAATGACGATGAAAGCCCCAATGATTTTCCGGCGTCATTGAATCTCAATTTCAATATGGTGCAGCAATTGCGATATGGCGAGAATCCGCACCAAAAGGCCGCATTCTACCGGGATCTGCAATCTGTTCCCGGTGGCCTTGCCAGTAGCCGCCAAGTCCAGGGCAAAGAATTATCGTACAATAACATTGCCGATACCGATGCCGCATGGGAATGCGTCAAATCCTTCGAGGATCCAGCCTGTGTAATCATCAAACACGCCAACCCCTGTGGCGTCGCCGTTGCCGACAATATCCTGAATGCCTATCAACGCGCATTTGCAACGGATTCCACTTCAGCATTTGGCGGCATTATTGCATTTAACCGCCCGTTGGAGGCGGAGACTGCTCGTGCAGTATTAACGCAATTTGTCGAAGTGATTATTGCACCCGAAATTAACGATGACGCCAAAACACTGCTTGCGCAAAAAAGCAATATTCGCGTTCTGGTCCTGCCGCTGGACCATGCGGATAATCGATATGATTTGAAGCGGATCGGCGGTGGTTTGCTGGTGCAAACGCCGGATGACCATCGTCTCACCCTGAACGAACTCAGAGTCGTCACCCAAAAGAAACCAACCCAACAACAGTTGCATGATTTGTTGTTTGCGTGGCGCGTGGCAAAATTCGTCAAGTCCAATACCATTGTTTTCTGTCAGGACAACCGAACGCTTGGCATTGGAGCAGGACAGATGAGCCGCATTGACAGCGCAAAAATTGCAACCATAAAAGCACAGCAGGCCGGGCTCGACTTGAATAGTGCCGTTGTTGCGTCAGACGCTTTTTTTCCGTTTCGCGATGGGCTCGATGTTGTCGTACAGGCGGGCGCGAAAGCCATCATCCAACCGGGCGGCAGCATCCGCGACGACGAAGTTATCGCGGCCGCAGATGAACAGGATGTAGCAATGGTTTTCACGGGTATACGTCATTTCAGACACTAATAGATTTACACGCTAACGAACTATGAAACTAATGATAATCGGTGGGGGCGGCAGAGAACATGCCCTGGCATGGAAGCTTATGCAATCCCCTCGTGTTCAGAAAATTTATGTCGCACCCGGAAACGCAGGTACAGCCCTGGAACACGGGATAGAGAATATTGCCATCACCGCAATTCCCGACTTGATCGACTTTGCGCAAAAGGAAAAAATTGAAATTACTGTCGTTGGGCCTGAAGTGCCGCTGGCCGACGGAATTGTGGACGAATTTCAATTAGCGGGTTTAAAAATTTTTGGCCCGACCCAGAAAGCTGCACAACTTGAAATTTCAAAAAGTTTCGCAAAAGATTTTATGCAGCGACATAATATACCGACTGCGGCCTACGCCACATTTACAGATGCACAAGCTGCACATCAGTATATCGATGAAAAAGGTGCGCCCATAGTGGTTAAAGCCAGTGGACTTGCAGCTGGAAAAGGCGTCATTGTCGCCCCCTCTCTCGATTCCGCACATACCGCAGTTGACCAGATTCTGGTCACCAAGCATTTCGGCGATGCGGGCTCTGAAGTCATCATCGAAGAGTTTCTTCAAGGCACTGAAGTCAGTTTTATCGTCATGAGCGACGGCCAGCATGTTTTACCATTAGCAACCAGCCAGGATCATAAACGCTTATACGATGGCGACACTGGACCCAATACCGGAGGCATGGGTGCGTATTCACCCACGCCATTCATCACGCCAAGCCTGCATGCGCAGATCATGCGGGAAGTGATCTATCCCGTAGTCCAGGGAATGGCAAAAGAAGATGTTCTTTACCGCGGATTTCTCTACGCAGGCCTGATGATTACATCGGATAAACAGGTCAAAGTACTGGAATTTAACTGCCGCATGGGCGACCCGGAAACACAGCCTATCCTGCTGCGGTTGAAAAGCGATTTGCTGACACTGCTAGAGCATGCAATTGATGGCACGCTCGAACAGGTAGAAACGGAATGGGACAGGCGCGTTGCATTGAGTATTGTCATGGCGGCCAATGGTTATCCCAAGAATCCTGTCAAAGGTGATGTCATCGAGGGATTAACTCAGTTGCAGTTAATCCAAAATGACACCCGCGATTTTTATATCTTCCATTCCGGAACGGCATTCGATAAAAACAACCAACACGACGTGGTAACTGCAGGAGGGCGTGTGCTTTGCGTAACTGCTTTGGGCGACAATCTTAAAATTGCACAGCAACATGCCTATGAATTAGCGAAAAAGATTCGTTTCAAAAACTCCTATATGCGTCATGATATCGGTTTTCATGGAATAGATTTCCTGCACAATTCATAGGAACTGTTTATTTCCCGATAAGCGGCCCAGCATTCCGTTTGGAACGCCAGCATGTTATCTTGAAACACACCAAGATCATGCTACCATGTCTTTGATTTGGGCATTAACTTGATTTATATCATATCAATATGCAAAATTAGCGTATATATAATCAACAGAGCGGTTACTAAGAAATCTTAAATGATTTTTTGTATACCCATCCGGTATTTTGATATCAGGGAGGTCTAAAATGGGAAAAAGACTGACTAGCCGATATGCCTTGGCCGTTCATGAGGTCACCACGACAAGCGTCAAGATTTGGGTGGGCGCATTATTGCCTTCACTGGCGAAGCCCCATAACTGGCGTTTAGTCGTCAGAAAGGTTAACTCCGAGAGCGACCGTAAAAATGAAACCGGCGAGATTGTCAAAACAATCGAGTATTTAAAGGCGCAAGGCGACGTCTGGCAGAGACCTTTCGAGCACCTGAACAAACGATTCTACAAAGTAGAAATCATCGACGGCCTGGAACCGGGACAGGATTATATTGTAGAGTTTGTATCCCGTGTGGAAAACGACTGGAAATTATTGGAGAGTTCTTTCCTCACCACGCTGCCTGAAGCATTGCCAACCCAACCGGAACATCCCTTCACCGTTGGCATTGGCTCGTGTTTTTACAGCAAACACGACGGCGGACGGACAGGCCAGGCCTTTGAAGCGTTATACCGAAATCCGGCATACAAGCCGCATATTAAATTTCTCACCGGAGACCAGGTTTATCTCGATATCGGACTCGGCCTTTATCCGCTCAGCGAAGAAGACTGCCAGGACCGCATCGCCGACGATTACGCCGAAAGCTGGGAACTATTACGCAGTATTTTGCGCCGTGGCGGCACCTGGATGCTCGCGGACGACCATGAATACT
Organism: Nitrosomonas sp.; assembly: GCA_031316255.1. NCBI lineage: Bacteria > Pseudomonadati > Pseudomonadota > Betaproteobacteria > Nitrosomonadales > Nitrosomonadaceae > Nitrosomonas > Nitrosomonas sp. The sequence goes on from JALDQW010000001.1 coordinate 3,430,775, forward strand.
GGAACAACTATCCCTATTTACAAGGCTTTAACCCTTACCTGGTCACGTTAGGATTGAACGAAGACTTCAGGAAAAGATGGGAAGCAGCGGCCAAAAGAGGTGTTCAAGTCGTACAACAATTAAAAACGATACGGACCTTTAAGATTGGCAACGACATTTCCTTTTGCGTTGCTGATTTAAGATCGGAAAGAACACAAAACGGTTTCCTGTCAAATCAATCTTTCAAGCAACTGTTGCAATGGGTTAACAACCTGACCTGCCCGGGTGTTCTAGTCATTCCGCAACCCTTGATCGCAGGCAAAGGCAGCAAAATAGACAAAAATCTGCCAGACTGGAAACAATACGATCAATTGATTACAGCCTTTCAAAACGGCAGCCATGACATTGTCGTATTAGCGGGTGACGTGCATTACGGGCGTGTTTCCAAGGTCAAAATCGGCAACAGCCGAAATAAACTCATTGAAATCATCACTTCTCCCCTGTCAAATCTCTCCGAACTCAGTGGTTACGCAGCAAGCGTTCCCGACGTCTCTGAATCAGTATTTCCTGTAGCCCCCATCTCCGGCGTGCCCGGTAACAAAATTGATTATCTCGGCAAAGTAACCACAGAACACAAATGGTGGGACCTGCGTTTTCCCAAAGAGAGAACCACTGAACATTTCATGACGGTTGATTTTTATCGGGAAGGAAAATCGGTAAAAATAAAAATCTGGGCATGGGATGCAAGAATCCCGGATAATCGCTCTGGCTTGCCGAGAACGATTCGGGGTTTCGATATCAGTCCGATTACATTGAAATAACAGATGGGCTTGCCACTGGATCAGAGTACTTGGCGTTATTGATTGATTTCAGATAAAATTTTCTTAAAATGATGTTAATCAGGAAGCACAGAATGATCCGGGGATTAACCCGGCACGATGGCCTTCTGATTGGGAGGTAAGGTTATGGTGGATGGCGCTGCGCTGATCCAGCCTACCAGCGACAAGGATTATAGGTTGACCGCAGCCCATCCCCCGTTAGTCTTCCGCGCGCTCCGCCTGTACGGCTGCCAAACGGCTGCTGCCCTGCGCTCTACTGGATGCCATACCCTCCGGGTATGACAGCCTGACCTGAGCTCAATGACCTCGGGCAAGACGGAAGCCAGGACTGTAGTTGTGGTCTGACGGATCGTGGAGAATGCGGTTAGCAGAACGGCAGCTCCTGCCGCTGTTGACCCACGAACCGCCGCGCAACACGCGCCTGCCATTGCCTGACAATTGACAATTTTCCGGGTTGGCATATTCATTCAGACACCATTCCCACACATTACCCGCCATGTCCAACACACCATCGGATGTAGCAGCTTGCGGGTACAATCCTACCGCCGTCGTTTTACCAATCTGCCATTCAGCATTTGCATAATTCTCTTTAAATACATAGCCCCAGGGATATGCATATCTCCCCGTTCCGCGCGCTGCCCGTTCCCATTGTTGTTCAGTGGGCAGATTCACGTCAAAACCGAGTTGCGCACTGAGCCAGCGACAAAATGCGATGGCTTCAAACCAGCTCACCGTTTCCCGCGGTGAATTCGGCTCATTCCAACTTGGCGATTCTGGTGCATCAAAACGCTCAGCCAACCCCCGCCACCATTGTTCATCCTGATAGCCTCCGGCATCGATAAACGCCTGAAACTGCGTATTGGTGACAGGATAACGGGCAATCGAAAATGGTGGCAACGGTGGATGCTCAGCATCCTGATAAATAAATGTAGCGGACTGTATTTCCACCCAGTCAATTTCCGGCAAACCGTCGGCGCGCAGCCCCACACCTTTGCGCCGATCAAGATGCCAGTTCCCCAGCGCGCGGCCGATCGCTGCACGTGCCCGCGGATCGGGTTCCAGGCTCACATCGGTCATGCGGGCAAACCATTGGTCTGAAATTGCTGCTTGCACCACCTGCGGCAGTTCCGGCCGCCCCACATGCTGCCAGACTTCGCAAGCCACCTCCGGATTCGCTTTTGCCAGCCATGCAATCAATTGCCGCCGCGCATCAGTGTCACGCCCGCAGGATTCGCCAGCGATTTCTGCGACCACTTCCCAGCCGGTACGTTCCCACCAGCTATTCTGTGGCCAGAAATCCGCTGCACGCTTGCAACCAGTACTGCTAGCGTCCAGAAACAGGCGGCTGGCCAGATATTCCTGCAGCAATTGGTGGGTAAAACGGATCGTGTCATCTTTCACCTGCACTACGCTGGCATCGATGGCAAAATCAAGTAGTTCCCGGGTTAAACCGTCCGGACATTGCGTAAGTGGCAATGCAGTTTGCACTCCCTCTGCTTGCGTTGCATTGACTGTCCGTTGCATGGCCTCAGCCAGCATCTCCAACACCGCTTCCCAGTTTGCCTGATCCGGAATGTTTCGCTCATGCCGCTTTTCGCGTGCAGCATGCTCGCGGCGGTATAAATGCTGCAGAAAACCCTGGAATAACTGCGCACGATTACTCGACACCTGCGGCAACGCGGTTATAATGGTCAGCAGATAAGGGTTCGAAGCCAGCCGCAGCAAGCTGCGCGGGTCAAACCGCACCTCCCACCACAATGCTTTATCATCCCAGGATAAGTGTCTTTCGACATCCGGATTATTCTCTGGTATTGTATTAGCACCCCAAAACAAATCCAGGTCTTCACTTGCTTCGCGCCAACGCGCCCATACTTGCCGGATAGCATCACCGCCCGCCAGTTGCCAGAAACGATTCTCGGCCTTTTGTACACCATCCGATCCGTCCTGCAACAATGTATACGCACGCACCAGAAAAGTCATCACCTGTGACGGCCTCAACGGCTGCAAAATCAGCGTATCAAACGGCAGATGGCAATCGCCGACAAAATCCTTTTCACGGCAACTCACCACGCACTGGCAAAACGCTCATCCTGCGCCAGCGCCCTGATCTGGGCGACTTTTGATTGCCGCTGCCTTACAGGAATTTCGTTCATGCCATCGAGCAACAGCACCGCCCGCTGTTGGTCACGCAATGTGATCATATAGCGGCCGAGTTTGTCCAGTTGACGTTCAATGAAGTCTTCCAGTGACAAGGATTCACGCGTCCAGAAACCCAACGGCACCAGTAATGGAATCGGTGCCTTCGGATCCTTTAGCGCTTGCTGCGCGTATTCGACAACAATACGTTGCAGCGAGAATGATTTTCCGGCGCCCGGTTCACCCAGTACCGCTAGACGGCGCACCGGTTTGTGCCGCAAACTCCGATAAGCATCGAGCGCGTCGGTATAGGTTTTTTCCACCGTCTGTTCATGATCCACCCTGTCCATACCAAAATCTTTCAGAACGGCATCGGTATCCATGACGGTATTCATCACACGTTCCAGCGCATTCGAGCGCCGTTCATTTGCTTCCAGCGCAACATAGCGTTTTTCTCGGTCTGAATAATCTTTATGGATCAGATCATTGAGGTACGCCAGTTCCTCCCGGCGCTGCACCCCGACGAACGATTGCTCGTCGTTATCCGGTATTCGATTCAGCTTTTGTGAAATTTCAGCGAGTTTGCGTGCTAATACGTCCAGCGTTTCCCGCATATCGGCACGCGCTTCGATCGGCTTTTTTTCATCCAGTAGGCCGAACGGTAGTTCAACGTCATCGGTACGCAATACAACGACCGCTTTGTTACGCTTATCCGCAAACGCTATTTCCCGTTGTTGCCAGCGGCTATCGTTTGTGTCGCGTCCGACAATACAAACCACAGCATCTGCCTTTTCAATACCACGCTCGATACTGCGGTGCCAGTCCTCATTGCCTTCTTCAATCGAGTGTTCGTCCCGCCATACGTCCGCGCCCTGTTCCTCAAGATGACGTTGAATCTTCTCCGCCCAGGTATGATCCAACCCGCCACGCGCATAGCTGATAAAAACGCGCAGTCCTGCAAGATCAATTGTTTTTGCCACCATGAATCGTTGTCAATGCATTTGTTATGAGACTGAAACTGTTTTTAGTGATAACGTTATTTTCGACACAACTATCAATGCCAATGCACTGCTTAAGTCATAGACTCAAACAAATGGATTAATACGCCGCACCAGTTAACTGCCTTTGCCAGGAATCGGCACAGATGATTTCAGGATTTCCGGTTTTCCACCGTCATCGCCTAATACGTCTGATTCCCCTGATTCCTGTATCCGCCAGATGCCAAATGTCACACTCGGCGGAATACCCATGCCAAGATTCAGACTACCGATGCGGTAATTCGAACCACGCGCTTTCAGAATCGCGTTGACTTTTTCCTGTTTTTCGACGGCCTTGATAATGGTGCTGGCAATCACTTCATCGCTGCTGAATTCGACGGTTTTGTCAGCGACTTTATTGGTCAGTTCTTTGGCCTTGTCCAGAATACTCATTGTTTGTCATCCTCAAAAAAGGCGATTGCTTAAAAATTGAACTTTATCCCCTTTCGTAGGCCAACACCGGCGCCAACCACCGCTCTGCCATTTCCAGCGTCCAGCCTTTGCGCTGTGCATAATCTTCCACCTGGTCTTTGCCGATTTTGCCCACCGCGAAAAAGGTCGATTCCGGATGCGAAAAGTAAAACCCGGATACTGCCGCCGTCGGCACCATGGCAAATGATTCGGTAACAATAATACCCGCTTTTTCAGTTGCGCCGAGCAATTGGAATAACGGTCCTTTTTCGGTGTGATCCGGACACGCCGGATAACCGGGCGCCGGACGAATACCGCTGTATTTTTCGTCGATCAATTGTTCATTATCCAGCGTTTCATCTTTCGCGTAACCCCAGAACTCCCGCCTCGCACGCATATGCATATGTTCGGCAAACGCTTCGGCGAGACGGTCGGCAAGCGCTTTGAGCACAATCGCGCTGTAGTCGTCATGCGCATCTTCAAACGCCTTAATACGTTCGTCGATGCCAAAACCTGCGCTTACGGCAAACAAGCCGATGTAATCCTTTATCCCGGTTTCCTTGGGCGCAATAAAGTCCGATAGGCACCGATTCGGTTTGCCGGTTGGTTTTTGTGTTTGCTGTCGCAAGCAATGCCAGACCATGGCAATCTGGCTTCTGCTGTCATCGGTGTAGATTTCGATATCATCGCCGACTGCATTGGCCGGATACAAACCGATGACCGCATTGGCTGAGAGCCATTTCTGCTCGACGATTTTCTTCAGCATCGTCTGGGCATCACGGAACAGATTGCGCGCCGTTTCACCCACGACTTCATCTTCGAGAATCGCCGGATAACGTCCGGCCAGTTCCCACGCCTGGAAAAAGGGCGTCCAGTCGATAAACGGAACGATTTTTTCAAGGGGATAGTTATTCAGGGTACGGATGCCCAGTAATTCCGGCTGCGGCGGCTGATAATTTGACCAGTCCGGTTTAAACGCATTGGCACGCGCTTCTGCTATTGTCAGCAACTGCGACGGGCCTTTTTTATTTTTGTGTTGCGTGCGTACTTTCTCGTATTCATCTTTGACGCCTTGTATATAGTCTGTTTTCAAATCCTCGGACATCAGATTACTGCATACGCCAACCGCACGACTGGCATCCGGCACCCATACAACCGATCCTGCATAATGCGGCGCGATCTTGACGGCGGTATGTACGCGCGAAGTCGTCGCGCCACCGATTAACAGCGGAATGGTAAAGCCCTCGCGCTGCATTTCCTTGGCGACATGCGTCATTTCCTCGAGCGACGGCGTAATCAAACCGGACAGACCAATGATATCGGCGTTTTCTTTTCTGGCCATGTCCAGAATCTGCGTACTGGGCACCATCACACCCATGTTGATCACTTCGTAGTTGTTACATTGCAGCACCACGGCGACAATGTTTTTGCCAATATCATGCACATCGCCTTTTACGGTTGCGACAACAATTTTGCCTTTAGGCCGCGAATCACCGAGTAGTTTTTTTTCTTCTTCAATAAACGGCAACAAATGTGCAACAGCCTGCTTCATTACTCGCGCCGATTTAACCACCTGCGGCAAAAACATTTTACCGGCGCCAAACAAGTCGCCGACGACGCTCATACCATCCATCAACGGCCCTTCGATCACCTGAATCGGCCGGCCGCCCTTGGCTTTAATTTCCTGACGCGCTTCTTCAGTATCTTCAACAATATACGTGGAAATACCCTTGACCAGCGCATGTGTGAGGCGTTCTTGCAAAGGCTGTTCGCGCCAGCTCAAGTCTTCAATCTGCTCTTTTTTCTTGCCCTTAAAACTCTCGGCAAAATCAACCAGACGCTCGGTGGCATCATTGCGACGGTTCAGTATTACGTCCTCTATGCGTTCCAGTAAATCTGCAGGAATATCCGAATACACGCCCAATTGCCCGGCATTGACAATACCCATGGTCATACCGGCTTTAATGGCATGATAAAGAAAAGCGGTATGGATGGCTTCGCGAATCGGCTCATTGCCTCGGAAAGAAAATGAAACATTGGAAACACCGCCGCTGACTTTGGCATACGGCAATGTCCTTTTAATTTCACGCGTGGCTTCAATAAAATCCACGCCATAATTATTATGTTCGTCGATACCGGTGGCGATGGCAAAAATATTCGGGTCAAAAATAATGTCTTCCGGCGGAAAACCGACTTTATCCACTAACACGCGATAGCAGCGCGTACAGATTTCCACCTTGCGCGCCAGCGTGTCTGCCTGGCCTTCTTCATCAAAAGCCATAACAATGACTGCGGCACCATACCGACGCGCCAGTCTGGCATGGGCAATAAACTCTTCCTCGCCTTCCTTGAGACTGATGGAATTAATAATGGACTTACCCTGTATGCATTTTAGCCCCGCTTCAATCACGGTCCATTTGCTGGAGTCAAGCATAATCGGCACACGGCAAATATCCGGCTCGGCTGCGATCAGATTCAGGAATTTCACCATCGCCTTTTGCGAATCCAGCATGGCCTCATCCATATTGATATCGATGATTTGTGCACCATTTTCAACCTGGTTACGCGCCACATCCAGCGCTTCGGCATACTGGTCGCCCAGGATCAAACGCGCAAACGCACGCGAACCCGTTACATTGGTACGTTCACCCACATTCACAAATAGTGATTCATCATCAATACTTAATGGCTCCAGACCGGACAACCTGAGCTTCTTGGGCAGCTCCGGTATTTTTCTGGGTGGTAATGGAGAAACGTTCTCGGCAATCGCCTTAATATGCGCAGGCGTCGTGCCGCAACATCCGCCAACAATGTTGACAAAGCCGGATTGCGCAAAATCCTTGAGTTGACGTGCAGTATAGTCAGGCGATTCATCATAGCCGGTTTCAGATAATGGATTCGGCAATCCGGCATTCGGATGCACACTGACATACACTTCAGCCACATCGGACAATTCTTCGATATACGGACGCATGAGTTCAGCACCCAAAGCGCAATTAATGCCCACGGATAACGGATTTGCATGCCGTACCGAATTCCAGAATGCCTCCGGCGTCTGGCCGGAAAGCGTGCGCCCGGATGCATCGGTAATTGTGACCGATATCATAATCGGCAGACGCACATTATTTGCTTCAAAAAACTGGTCGATGGCAAACAAGGCCGCTTTGGAATTCAGCGAATCAAATATGGTTTCTACCAGCAGCGTATCGACGCCGCCATCAACCAAACCGCGTATGGATTCGGTATAGTCGGTTACCAGTTGATCGAACGTGATATTGCGAAAACCGGGATCATTGACATCGGGTGAAATAGAAGCCGTCTTTGTCGTCGGCCCAATGACACCGGCAACAAATCGCGGCTTATCGGGTGTCTTCGCTTCCATCTCACCGGCTGCTTCGCGCGCCAGTTTGGCTGCCGCAACATTTAGCTCATAGACGATATCCTGCAAATGGTAATCCGCCATTGATGCCGCATTGGCATTAAATGTATTGGTTTCAATAATGTCTGCACCGGCTTCAAGATAATCGTTATGGATGGAACGGATAACGTCCGGGCGCGTCAGCGTTAATAAATCATTATTCCCTTTTAAATCATGCGGAAAGTCTGCAAACCGCTCACCACGAAAATCCGCCTCTTCGAGTTTAAAGGTTTGAATCATCGTGCCCATCGCGCCATCCAGAATCATGATTCGCTTGGCAATTAAATTTTCTAACAGGGTCGTGCGAAGATTTTTATTCATGCTATTGAGTGCTTTTCGAATTTAAAATAAAGCGATTGATTATACCGCACCATCTATTTCAAGCCTAAATCCAACCAGCCAGAAACTTCCACCGAATCAATATCGCGGTCAGGGATATGATCAATAAAGGAGTTGCAGCCGGTAGCCCGTCGACTTTAACCGGCTATTATCCAGATAGAGCTGAATGATAATCTCCTGGTTCGGAGGAATTGCTTTTTTTCCTTTTTGTTCTGCTGAAAGATAATCCACCGCGGTCAGAATGCGGCTGGCCAATACCTGATTGTGTCTATCCGTTAAAAACAATTTCAAAGCTGGCAATGCCTGGTCATGCGGCGCATGATTACGGATAACAGTGGTCAATGTCGCCACATCCGGTTGATATTCAGGATTTTTCACCTGCAAGTCCGAAGACACGATACTTAATAACTGAATGTTCTTGGGCAATGGAACCGTACAACCCAGAACGGCACAGTATCCCTCCAGATAGGGTCTGGTCTGCGGCGCCTGAATTGCCAGATCCGCCCGAAATACATGGATAACCTGAACAATCAGCAACACACACAAGCCAATACTGCCATACTTCCATGCCCAATGTTGAGGCGTTGCCCGCAGCATACCGTCGGATAAAAAATCACTCACCGGCGCAGTAGATTCTGTTGGTGTTACAACTTCATCGGATTTTGCATGGCCTGCAGAATCTTCTGTTTCCACTGATTCAGCCGGTTCACTCTGGGCATGCTCAACCCGCGGCGATGAAGCCCGTACTATCTCTGACTCATGACGCAGGACACCTGCATCTTTAATGTTTTCTTTGGCCTTATCTGGTTCCGCCGAAGTTATTTCTCTCTCAACAGGTTCTGGAAAATACTCAATTTCGGATTCATCGATGGTTATCAGTGTGGCGAATCCGTTAAAGATAATCTGGCATTTTCCACATCGCACAAGGCCATTTTGCGCCTGCAACTGCTCAGGATAAATTTTATATGTCGTGCCACAACCCGGACATAATGTCACAAGCGCCATTGGCCACTCCATTTATCGGCTTATTCGGTTCAGGCAAAATAAAAATCATAGCGATATATTCTATTTCTGTTTTCATGATTCTGTCGCATTGTAAAGCTGAACACCCGTATTCAAATTAATCGATTCTGCTCCCGGTCAATAATACCCAGTCTTCCTGCTTTCCGGATGTGTGCATCTCAAACCATTGCCGGTAAACCGACTTGACTTCCTCCGCCTGCGTTTCCAATATGCCTGACAATACGATCTGCCCGCCCTTGCGCGTCGCCCGGGCCAGAATTGGCGCAAGCATAATCAATGGATTGGATAAAATATTCGCCATTACAATATCGACCTGTTTCACCGCGCCGGATTTGTCTTTCTTGTTCGTCTCAACCGGGTAATGTGTTCCAAAAGACAATCTTGATTGATCGCATGCATTCAGTAATGCATTCGCATAACTGGCTTTAATCGCGTGCGGATCAATGTCGATACCGGTTACAAGACTGGCGCCGAGCTTTAAAGCCGCTATGGCGAGAATACCCGAACCGCAACCATAGTCCAGAAGCGTTTCACCCTGTTTTAAGTATTGATCCAACCAGGCAAGGCATAGTTGCGTCGTTGGATGACTGCCGGTACCAAATGCCAATCCTGGATCGAGAATCAAATTAATTGCCTCTGAATCGGGCGGTTGATGCCATGTGGGAACAATCCATAAACGCGATGAAATCCGGATAGGACTAAATTGCGATTGAGTCAAACGCACCCAGTCCTGTTCCTCAACCGTCTCCATACGATAGGCGGGCACATCGGGCAATTCGAGCGTTTCTGTCACTGAGCGCATAACGGCATCTATATCGGCATGACTTTCAAACATTCCGCTCACTTCAGCTTTTTGCCATAGCTGCCCTGCCGGCAATCCGGGCTCGCCATATAACGGCTGCTCTTCATCTGTACCTGCCGCCGCATCATGTATATCCACCGACAAGGCCCCGTGTTCGAGCAGCGCATCACTCAGTGACTCCGCACAGGCGTTATCTGTCTTGACAATCAGTGTGATCCAGGACATATCGGGAATAATGAATGTTTAACAACCGAACATACACACTTTTTCATTCAAGCTCCAGCACCCACCGCGCACTGAAACCGGAATTAATGACTGTATTACGTTCCTGATAACAAAAAGCTCAATTAACCAGCCTTCTCTTGCTGATTATGCAAAGCCAGCTTGTGCTCCAGATAATGAATTGAATATTGTCCGCCGAGAAACGTCGCATCGGAAAGCAGATCGAGATGCAATGGTATATTGGTTTTAATACCCTGTATCACCATTTCTGATAACGCAATACGCATGCGTGCAACTGCCTGTTCGCGGGTATCGCCATAGGTAATGATCTTAACGATCATCGAATCGTAATACGGCGGCACCATATAATTATGATACACATGCGAATCAACGCGCACACCGGGCCCTCCGGGCGCATGATATTGCGTAATACGGCCCGCTGATGGCGTTAACTTGTAGGCATCTTCCGCATTGATACGACATTCAATTGCATGACCCTTGAATACAATATCCTGCTGTTTAAATGGTAATTTCTTTCCAGCTGCAACATTAATCTGTGCCTGCACAAGATCGATACCGGTCACTGCTTCCGTTACCGGATGTTCTACCTGCAAACGCGTATTCATTTCAATGAAATAGAATTCATTGTTTTCAAAAAGGAATTCAAATGTTCCCACACCACGATACTTGATTTTGCGACAGGCGTCCGCACACCGCTCACCTATTTTATTGCGCAATTCTTCAGAAATACCCGGCGCGGGCGCTTCTTCGAGAATCTTTTGGTGCCGGCGCTGCAAAGAGCAATCGCGCTCACCCAAGTGCACGGCATTTCCATGCTCATCAACTAACAATTGAAATTCGATATGGCGTGGATTCTCCAGATATTTTTCTGCATAAACCACCGGATTACCGAAAGCGGCTTGCGCCTCATTTCGCGTCATAATAACTGCATTTGGCAAAGCGGCCTCTGTATGCACCACGCGCATTCCCCGTCCGCCACCGCCGCCAGCAGCTTTTATGATCACAGGATAGCCGATTTCCTTGACTATTTTTTTTATGGCATCAATATCTTCTGGCAAAGCCCCATCGGAACCCGGCACACAGGGCACACCGGCTGCTATCATTGCATTTTTTGCGCTAACCTTGTCTCCCATTAAACGAATCGTCTCAGGGCGCGGACCAATAAAAACGAAACCGCTTTTTTCAACACGTTCAGCAAAATCGGCATTTTCCGAAAGAAACCCATATCCGGGATGAATGGCTTCTGCATCCGTGACCTCAGCAGAACTGATGATTGCGGGTATATTCAAATAACTCTGGGCAACAGGTGCAGGGCCGATACAAACCGATTCATCCGCCAACTTGACATATTTTGCTTCAGAATCCGCGTCGGAATAAACCGCTACAGTTTTTATACCCATAACGCGGCAAGCACGCTGGATACGCAGGGCAATTTCACCACGATTTGCGATAAGAATCTTCTCAAACATATACACTCACAAGAGATTAACTTGGCCGCCAGAACCAACAATCAGGTCATTTTACAAACCATTATTCATAACAATTTACAGGCCATTTATTGCACATTACTGAATAATGAATAAATGCTCACCATATTCAACCGGCTGACCATTTTCGACCAATATTGCTTTGATCACACCGTTTTTATCGGCCTCAATTTCATTAAGCAACTTCATTGCTTCAATAATACATAACGTATCGCCTACTTTCACAGTTTGGCCAACTTCCGCAAATGGACTTGCTCCTGGCGATGGTGAGCGATAAAAAGTACCGACCATAGGCGACTTGACCGGATGACCCTCAGGTTGCGTATTTTTCTCTGCATCGGTTGTTCCAGATGCATTACTCGCAGCGGCATTCGCTGCAGACTGAAGATGCTCTTGCACCAATGGTGCTGCTGCATGTTGCATTACAGGCGGCATCCATGCATAAGCCGGTGTTGCCGAGGCACCTGATTTGCTGATCCGGACCTTTTCTTCGCCTTCTGTAATTTCCAATTCAGTAATACCAGACTCTTCAACCAGCTCAATGAGTTTTTTAAGCTTTCTTAAATCCATAACAAACCTCTCCGCAACATCACCCAAATAGACGGGACCATTTTAGAAATATAATCACCTAAAATTTAGGTCCAACTCTGAACAATTTACTAAACAGCTACACCGCAAAGCTTGCAATCTAACAAATAAATACTTTAATATTTATGATCAAACTTTTATTGCACCTGACATTAAAGGTGACTTGCAAGCAATCTGAATAACCAAACACCTACAAACGGACTGTTAATGCATATTTCAATGCCAGTTCATAGCCTTTTGATCCCAGACCGCTAATCACACCAATCGCCAGATCCGAAAAATAAGAATGGTGACGAAACGTTTCACGGGAAAAAATATTGGACAAATGGACTTCAATAAAAGGTACCCGAACGGCAGCCAATGCATCTCGCATCGCAATACTGGTATGGGTATAAGCCGCCGGATTTATAATCATAAAATCGGTATCGTCGGTCATGGCCTGTTGAATCCTGTCGATTAATGCAGACTCTGCATTGCTCTGAAAAAAAGCAATACGAACCTGATCTTTTTCAGCGACCTGGCTCAAATTTCTGTTAATATCCTGCAACGTCTCATGGCCATATAACTCCGGCTCGCGTGTCCCGAGCAGATTTAAATTAGGCCCATGAATTACCAGAATGTTTTTCGCACCTGTATTTTCCATGCTCATGGAGAATTATTGCATTTTATTGATCAAAAGTACAGTTTTTAGTGAAATTAACCGAACTTAACGGCATCCTAAAAAATTTTAAGCACTCAATGGAACACAATGCGATGCAAGACTTTCAGGCAATAGAAAATAACACAATACTTTTAATTGAAGAACGAAGAAATAAAGATGCTGCATTACAAAAGCGGCGGTTTTACTACTCACATCAGTTAACACAATGGACTGTTAAAAACGCCATCGCTGTCGTTGCGGCAAATTAAGCAGATTAAAAGAATCATACAGAATCATACAGGGGCTTACTTTATTTGACTAGGAGGCTGTCCGCTTCCCTATCTCGCCCCTGTTCAATTTATCTCAGACTCCAACTGTTATCAGTCAGCATCCTCAAAGAAATTTCACTAAACCGTTTGGTAAAACGGTCAAACAAGCCTTCACGCGCCGAATAATTGACAATATTCTCAGCTTTTATCACTTCGCGTGCAACATATTCGGCACTGCCCATTGCATCGGCCAGGCCCAATTCAATACTTTTTTGACCGGTCCATATCACGCCACTGTAAATTTCCGGCGCGTCTTTCAAACGATCCCCCCGACCCTGCTGCACGACACGAATAAATTGCTCATGTATCTCGCCAAGCATGCTTGTTGCATGTTCACGCTGTCTCGGATCCAGTGGCGCAAAAGGATCCAGAAAATTTTTATGTTCCCCCGCGGTGAGCAAGCGTCTTTCAATACCGAGTTTTTCCATGGTTCCAGTGAAACCGAAGCCATCCATCAGCACGCCGATTGAGCCGACAAGGCTCGCCTTGTCAACAAAAATTTTATCCGCCGCAGCTGCAATATAATAACCGCCCGAGGCACAAACGTCACCGATTACCGCATACAATGGAATATCAGGATATTTCGCACGTAACCGGCGTATTTCGTCATTAATATAACCGGCTTGCACGGGAGTGCCGCCAGGACTGTTAATACGCAAAATAACACCCTCGGTGCCGCTATCCTTAAATGCCGATCTCAGGCTTGAATTAATATTATCCGCATTATTGATACTGTCCGGCGTAATCATGCCATTCACTTCAATTAACGCCGTGTGTTTATCCGAAATTCTAACAGCCGAATCCCCAAACCAATCTGTCGCTGCAAACAGAATCAAAAACAGATATATAAAAGTCAGCGACTTGAAAAATATACCCCACACTCGGGTTCGCCGTTGTTCGCGCAACGCAGCAAACGCAAGCCCCTCTATTAACTGCCTTTCCCACTCCGGGTTAACAGGTTTTTTTTCTTCATCGGCCATAAACTTTTATCCATCCATATATCAAAAATCAGAAAGTTGAACAATTAATTGAGTATTTTAAATCAATTAAAACGCTATTATAGAGAACGGAAAAACAAATTAAATTTCTTTTTAACTTGCTTTTACATGCTTGTTTTAGAAACCATCAAACAGCCAAGCAAATCGATATTTTACAAAATACGCAATTTATTCGCTGTAGAATAGTCTATTTAACCTGCACAGTCTTCTCATAATTCAAATGCGCTACTGGCTGATGAAATCAGAGCCTTATAAATTCAGCATCGATGATTTGGCTGCCTTGCCTGACCAGACAACTGCCTGGGATGGCGTGCGTAACTACCAGGCGCGTAATTTTATGTGGAAACAAATGCAAGTCGGCGACCAAGCATTTTTTTATCATTCCTGCTGCGCGCAACCCGGAATCACCGGTATTGCGGAAGTAACCAAATCCGCCTATCCGGATACCACGCAATTTGATCCCAAAAACAGATATTATGATCCCAAAGCAAGCCACGACAATCCGCGCTGGTTTAACGTTGAAATCACACTCAGAAAAAAAACACGTTTATTGTCCATTAAAGAATTACGCCAATACCCGGAACTCCAACGCATGCGTGTGCTGCAGACAGGCAACCGTCTATCCATCACCCCTGTCGATCCGGATGAGTGGAAATTCATTCTAGACCGTTTACAAGCCTGATTTCCACACTATGGAATGGTGGTTCATATATGTGCTGTTGGGTGCTATTGTCGGATTCTTCGCCGGATTACTCGGCATCGGCGGCGGACTCATCATCGTTCCGGCATTAACATTCATATTTACCGCGCAAGATTTTCCACCGGATCGCATTCTGCATCTCGCACTGGGCACAACCATGGCCACCATTATTTTCACTTCCGCAACCAGTTTATACACGCATCACAGACATGCCGCCGTCGACTGGAATATCTTCAAATACATGACACCCGGCATTGTCATTGGCACGCTAAGCGGCACCATACTGGCAGGAACGCTTTCCAGTATGGTGCTGCGCATTATTTTTGTTCTGTTTATCTTTTACGCTGCAACAAACATGTTGCTAAAACTTTTCTCAAAACCAGGATCGAAATCGGATTTAAGTCCAGAGTCTTATCCCACACTTCCCGGAAAACCCGGGCTTTTTGCTGCTGGCGGCATAATTGGCGCTGTATCCAGCCTCGTCGCCATTGGCGGTGGAATTTTGACAGTGCCTTTCCTGACGATGTGCAATATCAAACTTAAGCATGCCATCGGCACAGCCGCCGCCATCGGTTTTCCCATTGCCGTCGCCGGCACGACCGGATATATTCTGAACGGTCTCACACAATCAGGCGCTCTACCGGATTTCAGCCTGGGCTATGTCTATCTGCCCGCCTTGGGCTGGTTGATATTGGCCAGCATGCTTACGGCGCCGCTCGGTGCAAAAACAACACATTCAACACAAACCGCCACGCTCAGAAAAATATTTGTCGTGCTGCTCTACTTTTTGGCGGTTAAAATGCTGCTGGATTTATTCAATTAAAAACCAGAACATATCATTGTAACAACAAAAATTTTGACTAAAACCTCCATTTAATTTAATCTTGATTACTGTGTCAATAATCAAGATTATTCGTTATGAAACAACCAAACTGGGGCGGGCAACGTGCGGGCGCGGGCAGAAAACGTACTGCGGAACCAACGGTTACCGTGCGTGTACCTGCCAGCAGCAAGGAAGCCATTATACAGTGGGTGCAGCAACTCAAGGCTGCGCCGGCGGTACGCACCCCTGTATGGATGAAAGTGATTCAACTTGCACAACACTCGGCGCCGCAATCATTTCCGCGCATGAGTCATTCGGTGCGCGCCGGTTTTCCGTCACCGGCGGATGATTATGTGGAAAAACGCATTGATCTGAACGAGGAACTCATCCAGCATCGCGAAGCTACTTTTTTCCTGCGCGTCAGAGGACATTCCATGATCAATGCCGGTATCGATGATGGCGACGAACTGATTGTCGATCGCGCGATCACGCCCGAGCATAACCACATTGTCGTTGCTGCAGTGGATGGTGAATTAACGGTTAAACGGTTTTACCGGCGCAATGGCGTTGTTAAATTGATTGCGGAAAACCCGCACTACCCGGATATCGAATTCAAGAACGAACAGGAAATGATGATATGGGGCGTGGTCACCCGGGTGATTAAATCGGTATGAGCATATTTGCACTGGTTGATGGCAACAACTTTTATGTGTCCTGCGAACGGGTTTTCAATCCCTATCTGATTGGCAAACCTGTCGTTGTATTATCCAATAATGACGGGTGTGCAGTCGCACGCTCCGAGGAAGCCAAAGCGCTTGGCATCAAAATGGGCGTACCCTGGTTTCAGGTACAGTCGCTGGCCCAAAAACATGGGGTTATCGCATTGTCATCGAACTATGCACTCTACGCCGACATGAGTAACCGCATGATGACCCTGCTGGGACATTTTGCTCCACACCAGGAAATTTATTCCATAGACGAGTGTTTTCTTGGCCTGAATCCTGGTCTTGGCGGTTTGAATACGAACCTCACCGCGCACGGTCAGGCAATTCGTCAACGCATTAAACGCTGGCTTGGGCTGCCGGTCTGTGTCGGTATCGGCCCAACCAAAACCCTGGCAAAAATGGCTAACCATATCGCCAAAACACAGCCATACTGGCAGGGCGTCTGCGATCTGAGCATCTTATCTGAGACAATGCTAGACGATCTCCTGGCTGCCATTGAAGTCGGAGAAGTCTGGGGAATCGGCCGCCGTATCCGGGAAAAACTGAACAATCTGAATATCAACACTGCTTTGGCGCTTAAACAGGCAGACGCCGATTTTATCGGCCGCATGTTTTCAGTGACCGCAAAGCGCACTGTCATGGAATTGCGCGGCATTTCCATCCTGCAACTCGACGAAACGACTTCAGGCAAGAAACAGATCCTGTGCAGCCGTTCTTTTGGCACGCCCGTCACACACTACACCGATCTCCAGGAAGCAGTCACCAGTTATATTATCCGGGCAGCAGAGAAATTGCGCTGCCAGTCTTCACTCGCCCATGCTGTTCATGTCTATATTCGCACCAACCCGCATCGCAAAAGAGACGCACAGTATCAACAAGGCACAACGGTTACATTAAGCGAGTCTGCCTGTGATACGACCAAACTCTTACAAGCAGCGCTATGGGGTTTGAAACGCATCTACAGGCCGGGTTACCGTTATGACAAGGCTGGCGTTATATTAATGAATCTGATACCTGCAGGTATGCGGCAGACTGCGTTGTTTACAAACGACATGGCCAACGCAGCAAACAAAGCCCAGTCACTCACGGAAACAATCGATTTAATCAATCGAAGAATGGGAAAAGACACCCTGTCTCTCGCAGGAGCAGGAATAGTGAAAAACTGGCATATGAAACGAAGACACAAATCGCCCTGCTATACGACTGTATGGAAGGAATTAGCAATAGCACACTGTCATTGACTGGTCGTGCAAAAATGGGTGCGCCGGGACTAAATCAAACCTGGTTACACTCAATCGATCCGGACGGAATCCGCTCAAACAGACTCATCATCACGAAAACGCTGCTGAATTTCCAGTATCTTGTCGGGATTCTTTAACAAAGCATTTACACAATCACGATCGAGTTTGGTATTGGACAGTTGTTTGAGCAATGCAAACGCTTTTTCGTTACTCCAGGACACTTTATAGGCACGGCGCGAAGTTAACGCGTCAAACACATCGGCAACAGCACTGATACGCGCTTCAATCGGAATTTCATCTCCCTTGAGCCCTTTAGGATAACCACTGCCATCAACAGCTTCATGATGATATTCAGCAATGTTCCGCATGATATTTACATGGCCCAATGCATACAAACTGAAATCTTCAAGAATGGCATCAATAATTTCACGGCCTTTTCCAGGATGCGTCTTCATGATATCAAATTCTTCGTCATTCAGTTTCCCAGGTTTACGCAAAATACTGTCTGGAATACCGATTTTGCCAACATCATGCAGCGGTGAAAACAAAAAGATATGTTCAATCTGCTCATCACTGATATTGTAGTCAGCAGCAATCTCACGTGCGATGAGACGCGCATAATGAGCGGTACGATCAATATGCATGCCCGTTTCAACATCGCGGTAATGCGTCATGCTGCGCGTGGCCTGCACTGCAGACACGAGTGTTCGAATCGCCGTTAATTCATTGATCACCATCAGTGCAATCAAATGACCATAGATGTCAATCTGACGCAACACCTTGGGTGTGAATGGATGCTCTTCAAAGGAATTGAAAAACAGAAAACCGACGAAAGCGCCGCTTTGATACAGCGGCATGGTATAACTGGCTTTATAGCCTTTGGCAGCAATCCGTTTGGTGTGCTCATGTTTGCCCTTGGAAAAAATATCCAAATCTTGCACCAGACGAGGACGCCGATGTTCTATGATATCGCGTAATGAAGGTGCTGCACTGAGTGGCGCCTCATAGGTTACAACAGGATTATCATTACCTTCTGTACTATGCGCATAGGTCTTGAGCATCTCGGTTTGCTCATCATAAAGCGCGATAGCCAGACGGCTCACAAAAGGAAAATCCTGAAGAATAATTTGGTGGATAAAACTTAATTTATCGGATAGCGGAATATCCTCATGCAGTCGGGCAAGCGTATCTTGGTGGGCAAATAAATCTTCTTTCTGTTGCAAAATTAAAGCATCCTTTTTTAAACTTCAAATCACCCAGCTCGTTTCACCCGTAACAAACAGCTAAGAAAATGAAGAAACGGAAGCAAATAGTGCAAACATGACTTTTATTTGAGAAAAATACGTATTGAAATGGCAGAAAATTGAGCAAATTATGACAGATATACTTATAAGCAGTTAAACCTGCATATTCATGATTTCCTGGTAGGCTGTAACCAGTTTATTACGGACTTGCACCATAGACTGGAAAGACACATTGGCCTTTTGTAGAGAAACCATCACCTCATGTAGATCTGTATTGGATTCACCACTCACAAATTCTCTACTTAACTGGCCTGCTGCCTGCTGCGTATCGTTCACTTTATCTATCGCGGCTTTCAATGTATCACCAAAATCAACCTTGGCCGCTTCATCAACTGCTCCCTGTTTCTTTTCACCGGAAGCAAGCGCCGAAGTTGCTTGCAATTGCGCAAGTATATTATCGATTCCAGATCTGTCCATAATTAGAATCCATTACCAGAAAATCAATCCGTAAAATAATTACAAAAAATCATAACAGTGCAAACGACTAATCATACAGCAAAATCATTAAACCAACTCAAGTAAATAATTGGCTTAAAACACATTGTCTCGATATTGCTGTAATTTATAGCGCAGCGTTCGCTCCGATATGCCTAGCCTTTGAACGGCTAATTTACGAGAACCATTAACCGCCTCTAGTGTCTCCAGAATATGCTTTTTTTCAAGCGCCCTCATATCCAGCGCCGTTGATTTAACAGACACATCACCTTGCAGCGAATTAGCATCAGTTTCCGGCAAACAAATATGTTCGGCCTCAATAGTATTTGTTGCCAATATCATAGCGCGTTGCATCACATTCTCAAGTTCCCTGACATTACCCGGCCACTGATAGTGTTTTAGCTTTAAAATTGCTTCCGTTGACAATTCTTGCACAAAGGATTGCCCGGAATCTTCATTGCCCGCCTTCAGAAAATGCTGCGCCAGTGGCTCGATATCTTGAGGCCGTTCTCTAAGCGCGGGAACTTCAATCGGAAAAACATTCAACCGGTAATATAAATCTTCTCTGAACTTGCCGCTTTTTACTGCTGCAAGCATATCTCGGTTTGACGTTGCCAGAAGCCGGAAATCAAGTTTAATGACTTTATGCCCGCCAACTCGCTCAACCTCTCTTTCCTGCAAAACACGAAGCAATTTTGCTTGGAGCTCCAACGGCATTTCGGAAATTTCATCGAGTAGCAAGGTTCCGCCCTCAGCCTGTTCAAATTTACCGGGTTGCGCCTGGGTTGCGCCCGTAAAAGCGCCTTTCTCATAGCCAAAAAGTGTTGCTTCCAGAAGATTTTCAGGAATCGCAGCGCAATTGATAGCGACAAAAGAATTTTCCGAACGACTTGAATACTGATGAATAAAACGGGCAACCACTTCTTTCCCACTGCCGCTTTCTCCAGTAAGCATAACAGTAGCAGACGATTTGGCAACGCGCTTTGCCAGCGACAACAAAGCACGCATACGCGGATCTTTAGCGATCAAACGACTATCGTCTTCGGAACATGTCAACGTATATTGCTCGATATACGTTAACAAACTATTTGGTTCAAAAGGTTTGAGCAAGTAATCGCAGGCGCCACTGCGCATCGCTGCGATTGCCAGATCAATTTCTCCATAGGCCGTCATTAGCAATACCGGCATATCTGGATTAAACGCCTTAATTTTTTGCAGCAATGCAATGCCATCAACAGGTTTCATTTGGACATCGCTCACCACCATGCCAACCTCGTTTTCTTGCAACAAAGCCATAGCTCCAATGCCATCAGAAGCAGCAAGCGATTGATATCCCGCCAATTTTATCGTAGTACAGACTGCTTCAAGCAAGTCTTGATCATCTTCCACAACCAGAACAGGTAATTTTTTCATCGCGTTAGTCTTTACGTTTTCTGCGTTACCGTGCCTGATGCACGATCAGCGGCACTTATCTTTGTTGGCAAGCGAATGATAAATTCACTTCCCGCATCAGGTTCCGGGTTAATTTCAACACGCCCTCCCAACGATTTGATCACAGCGCGTACAATCGCCAAGCCCAGGCCTGTTCCTTCCGAGCGCGTTGTAAAAAATGGTTCAAACAAACGCTCCCGCAGTGCAACATCAATACCCGGGCCGTTATCATGCACTGAAAAGACCACATCATCTTTTACCAAATCACAACTCAACGTGATTTCATCACCTTGAACAGAAGCTTGAATGGCATTTTCAAGAAGATTAATCAAGGCACCACATAATGCTTTACGGTCCGTCACCAAACTGACGCCCTGACTGTTATCGCGGATAACAAAATACATACCGGAATGCTTGACTTGTGGC
Organism: Nitrosomonas sp.; assembly: GCA_031316255.1. Taxonomy (NCBI): domain Bacteria; kingdom Pseudomonadati; phylum Pseudomonadota; class Betaproteobacteria; order Nitrosomonadales; family Nitrosomonadaceae; genus Nitrosomonas; species Nitrosomonas sp. Next base: position 3,452,129 of record JALDQW010000001.1, read on the forward strand.
TCAATCACCTGCTGCAACTCAGCCAATAGCAAACTGACTGCTACCGATTCGAACTGAGCAGCCTCACCTTTTACGAAACGTAGCATATCGCCTGTCAGATGTTCCAGATGTTTCAATCGATCAATTGTTTTAGCGGCAAATTTTTTTCGTTCCTCTGGGGTTATTGCTTCATTACCCAAATGCGAGGCATACAATAAAGCGCTAGAAAGCGGCGTGCGTAACTGATGCGCCAGATTTGCAGCCATTTCCCCCATAGAAGTCAAACGTTGATTGCGTCGGATCTGCTCCTGCATTGCATGTGCTTCGGTAATATCGTGAACAAGCAAAATTTGCCTGTCAGTCGAATCAACAAAACTGCGCTCGATACTAATACGGCGCTGTTCACCAATGACAGTTCCTGCAGCATTTCCTTGAACAGTCCACTCATTGACTACTGCAGTCGGGATGAGGCGTTCATCAATAATTTTCTGCCAGGACAAACCGACTAACGGATGGCCCAACATTGTGCTGGCGGCCGGATTAACCTGTTCAATACAGGCGTTTGCGTCTAATGCGATCACACCACCCGGCAATGCGTTTAACAACACGGTTAATTTTTGAGACAGGACTTCTTTTGCGGCAAGCTGCCGATGCAACTCACCGTTAGCAAGCGCAAGCTCATGCGTTAGCTGCTCCACCTGGAACTGCAAATCCTGATATACGCCGGACAGCTGTTCAGACGCTTCATTAAAAGCAGCAAATGCAAGCTTTAACTGTTCCTGATCCACGACAATTGAAGGTGACTGAGTATCACTCATGTGATTTGCATAGTATTCAAGAATATAAAAACAATGACACGCAGAATAGCACTAATGACGGGGGCCATCAGACCAGAATAAGACAAGCAAATCTGCTTTATTTAAGCATTCAAAGAACAAAGAAATTCTTGATAATACATTTGTCTAGAATGCCATGCCCGGTCTATACACCATGCTTTGTAAATTTAATTGCCTTTTACGGCATAAAAATCACAAATAAAGTAGCTGAATTATTTAAAAAATGAAAATTGCTTAAACGATTTCTAACACAACAAAAAGATATCAGGATTTAAGCAGGAGAACATTTGTGGCCACAGTACCAAACCAAACAACCGATACAGCAAGCATTTCACAATCCAGCACACCATTTGGGTTAGGCAGATTCAACCAACTACCCAATCAAAAGAAACTCGGATTAATGCTCGCTGCTGCAGCGATAATTGCATTACTTGTCGGCGCCTGGACTTGGAGCCAGTCGCCTGACTATCGTGTACTTTATTCGAATATCTCGGATCAGGACGGTGCTGACATCATCAACTCATTGCAACAAGCAAATGTGCCATACAAGTTTTCACAAAGCGGCAGCGCAATCCTAGTTCCCAATGATCAGGTGCATGAAGCACGCTTACGTCTGGCAGGCCAAGGATTACCGAGAGGCGGGCTGGTCGGATTTGAATTAATGGAAAATCAGAAATTTGGCGCCAGTCAATTTCTTGAGCAAGTCAACTATCAGCGCGCACTGGAGGGCGAGTTATCACGTTCAGTACAATCACTTTCAGCCGTTCAAAGCGCACGTGTACATCTGGCAATTTCCAAACCATCAGTATTTGCCAGGGAAAGACAAAAACCCAGCGTTTCGGTATTGCTGAACTTGCATCCGGGCAGAATGCTCCGCGAAGAACAAGTCCATGCAATTGTACATCTTGTCTCCAGCAGCATACCAAACTTACCCATCCAAAATGTAACTGTTGTTGATCAAAATGGAAATCTGCTCAGCGGGCAAGAACAGACAAAAACCGAATCCAAATTTGATGCCAAGCAACTGGAATATTTACATCAACTTGAAAAAAGTTATACGGAGCGAATCGAAGCGATATTGTCTCCAATTACGGGTGCTGCCAATGTTCGCGCCCAAGTTACTGCAGACCTGGATTTCTCTAGAATCGAGCGCGCTGAAGAAATTTACAGACCCAATAATACCGAAACAGATGCCGCTTCCATTCGCAGCCAGCAAACAATGGAATCAGAATCAACCGGAAATAAAATTGATGGCGGAATTCCGGGAGCACTAACCAATCGCCCACCTGAACCCGCAATTGCCCCGATTGAACTAGAAGGGGAAGAAGGAGCACAACGGCCTGAACCGCTACCGACCGACAAACGCAAAGAATCAACAACCAACTATGAAGTTGATAAAACAGTCCAGCACACACATTTACCCACCGGCAACATCAGGCGGTTGTCAGCTGCTGTTGTTGTCAACCATCGTCGAACAATTGATGAAGAAGGCAACATCACATATACACCACTCTCTGAGGAAGAAATCCGGGAAATCAATAACCTTGTAAGAGACGCCATGGGCTTTAACGAAGAACGTGGCGATACTTTGACAGTCACCAACAGTTTATTTACCGACGATAACACATTGCAGGATTTGCCTTTATGGAAAGATCCGGACATGATTTTATTGGCACAAGAAATTGGCAAGCAATTACTTATTGCAGCCATTGTGTTGTTCTTTTTGTTAAAAATTTTACGCCCCTTTCTTAAATCCCTAACTCATGATCCGGAACTTGAGAAGAAAGAAGTCGCCGAATTGCCGGATGGCACAGCAGCGGTCGACGCATCGGGCCAGCCTGCGCAACTGGCTGAAGATGGCACGCCATTATTGAATCAAACGTCTTCCGATGAACACATCAAAAAAGAAGCATTTAATAAAAATCTCGAAAAAGCCAAGCAACTGGCTATTGATGAACCGGCAATTGTTGCTAATGTTGTAAAAGAATGGGTCAATGGCAATGGATGATGAAGGTTTAAAAAAGAGCGCTATTTTGCTCATGACACTGGGTGAAGATGAAGCAGCGTCAGTATTTAAGTTTCTGTCACCCAAGGAAGTCCAGAAACTGGGTAGTGCCATGTCAAGTCTGAACAATATTACCCAAAGTGAGATTGAAACTGTCATCAAAGATTTTAATGCACAGGCCAATGGCAAAACCGCATTGGGTCAAGGTGCGAGTGATTATATTCGCAAGGTATTGACAAATGCATTGGGCGATGAAAAAGCAGCAAATTTAATCGACCGGATTCTGCATGGAGGCGACACAAGTGGTATAGAAGGCTTAAAGTGGATGGACGCACCATCAATAGTTGAGCTGATCAAAAATGAACATCCGCAGATAATTGCCACGATTCTGGTGCATCTCGAACGCGATCATGCCAGTGAAATACTCAGTCTTTTTACCGAACGTTTGCGCAACGATACATTATTACGCATTGCGACTCTGGACAGTATTCAGCCGGACGCGCTGCGAGAACTTAATGATGTGCTGACCAAGTTGTTATCCGGCAGCAATAATATTCGCAAAGCACCCATGGGTGGAGTCCGCGCTGCAGCAGAAATTCTTAACTTTGTGCCAACAATGCAAGAAACCAGCGTTATCGATAATATCAAGCAATATGATGAAGAATTGGCCCAGCAGATTATGGATGAAATGTTCGTATTTGATAATTTGATTGATATTGACGACCAGGGCATTCAGCTCTTACTCAGGGAAGTTCAGTCCGAATCATTGGTAGTCGCACTGAAAGGCGCACAAGAGGAAATACGCAATAAAATCTTCAAGAACATGTCCAAACGTGCTGTTGAATCACTGAAAGAAGATATCGAAGGCAAAGGTCCTGTACGTGTATCTGAAGTAGAAGCTGAACAGAAAGAGATACTTAAAATTTTACGTCAACTGGCTGAGAGCGGGCAAATTGTTCTGGGAGGCAAAGGCGACGAGAGTTATGTTTAGTCCAATTGCTTTATTGAAAAAAACGTAATTCAAAAAATCTGACCAGAATCACACTAATGGACACAACCACTGTCATTCCAAAAGAAAAATTGAAATCATGTCAGCGTTGGCAGTTGGATTCATTTGATTTGTCTGAGAAGACTTTAACAAAAGATGCGCAGAAGCAAGAACAATCAATTGAAAATCAGGAAACAGAAGATTCGGATAACAATATTACTGCTTCTCCCACCAAAGAAAAGATTGAATCCCTATATCAAGAAGCCAAAGAAAACGGTTATAAACAGGGCTATGATGAAGGCTATAAAAATGGTTTTCAAGAAGGCCAAAATACCGGAAAAATGGAAGGTCGACAACAAGGCGAGTCTGAAATTAAAGCTGAGCTAGACCAGATCAACACCCTATTTACAAATCTGGATCAGCATATTCAAACCATTGATCAGCAAATTGCACAAGACCTTTTAATGCTTGCCATCGATTTAACAAAAAAAATGATTACGCAGGCACTCACAATCCATCCTGAATTAATTTTACCGATTGTGCAAGAAGCAATTCACCATCTTCCCTCCACCGGACAGCATTTATGTCTTTTTCTTCACCCTGAAGATGCAAAAATTGTTCGCCAGTACATAAATGAGCAGCAATTGCAGGAAAGTTGGGAAATACGTGAAGATACGCAACTGGAACAAGGCGGGTGCCATATTGAAGCTGGCGGCAGTAAGGTAGATGCGAGTGTGGAAACACGCTGGCGCCGTATATTGAGCGCCATCGGTCAGAAAAATGACTGGATCGAGAAATAGTACTCAGATGTTCGATCATCATGAAAACTGGCGCAATTTTCTGGAAAATTGCAACCAGCTTATCGCTGCTTCCAATCCAATATTACCAAGCGGAACAATTACACGCGTTACGGGCTTGGTTATGGAGGCAGCTGGACTTAAACTGGCCGTTGGCAGCAGTTGTACAATTTTTCTATCAAACGGCAACAATGTTTCTGCAGAAGTGGTGGGATTTTCTGATGAACGTTTATTTTTAATGCCAACCAGCGAAATTTATGGACTCACGCCTGGTGCAAGGGTAATACCAACTGAGTATGCTGCTGAATCTCCTAAAATTGGAACAACACAGTATCCACGCAGACGTGCCTCGGATCAAACCAAACATGTTAATGTTGGAAATGGCTTGCTTGGACGCGTACTCAACGGAATTGGTGAACCACTCGACCAGTTAGGCACAATCAAGATTGAAAAAAGCATCCCGCTTTACAGCAGGCCATACAACCCGCTTGAGCGCACACCGGTTTCTAAACCGCTTGATGTCGGTGTACGGGCAATCAACACACTGCTGACCGTTGGCCGCGGACAGCGTATGGGATTGTTTGCCGGCAGTGGCGTTGGCAAAAGCGTACTATTAGGCATGATGGCACGTTATACCGAAGCGGATGTCATTGTTGTCGGATTAATTGGCGAACGTGGGCGCGAAGTAAAAGAATTTATTGAAAACATATTGGGAAACGAAGGCCTTTCCCGCTCAGTCGTTGTTGCAGCACCAGCTGATACATCGCCGTTATTGAGACTCCAGGGCGCAGCGTACGCAACCGCAATCGCTGAATATTTCCGTGATGAAGGCAAACATGTATTATTGATCATGGACTCAATCACGCGGTATGCCATGGCACAAAGAGAAATTTCACTGGCCATTGGTGAACCGCCCGCAACAAAAGGATATCCTCCCTCTGTATTTGCAAAACTCCCTCAACTGGTTGAACGTGCAGGAAATGGAAATCATAACAGCGGTTCCATAACCGCCTTTTACACCGTTTTAACCGAAGGTGACGACCATAACGATCCGATTGCAGATAGCGCGCGAGCAATTTTAGACGGACATATCGTCCTTTCACGCAGGTTAGCCGAGGCAGGCCACTACCCGGCCATCGATATTGAAGCTTCAATCAGTCGAGTCATGACAAATATTGTGCCGCCTGAGCAAATAGAAATAGCCAGAAAATTTAAAAGTATTTATTCTCACTATCAGCGTAACCATGATCTTATCAGTGTAGGCGCCTATATGCCGGGCTCAGATCCTGCACTGGATCAAGCCATTAAAATTTACCCGGCACTTAAAAATTTTTTGCAGCAGGGTATTACCCAGCACGAAAATTATCACGACAGTATTAAAGCGCTATTTTCATTATTCGACATAGAAAACAATCAATAATATAAATAAATTACAAGATGTCTGATAAATCAACATTACAAAAACTATTGGATCTGACCCAAAAACAAAGTGACGATTCTGCAAGAAAACTCGGGAAGTTGAATTTTCAGCATCAAGAAGCAGAAAAAAAACTCAACTTGCTATTGCAATACCGGGAAAGCTATCAGGCTCGCTTGCAAAATGCAGCACAGAACGGTATCGATCATATTCAATGGCAAAATTTCATTACATTCATCAAAAAACTGGACGCCGCCATATCTGAACAAAAACTGGCAGTCAAGCACGCGGAAAATAACCGGGATTCAGGTAAAAATGAGTATCAGTCTTACCAGCGTAAATTCAATTCCTACGACACATTATCCCAACGCTATCAAACTATAGAAAAACTTAAACACAAAAAATCAGAGCAAAAGGAGCTCGATGAATTTACATCTAATCGATATAGCCGGCACACCTCGAATACAGCAAAATAGAACGCATAAAACAAAATATGGCATATATATTGCTTCATTTTAAAACAAGTGTATGACAATTATTATGAGATAAAAAAATGCTAAATCTAGTTACTACTGCACAAACACAAATTCAGACAAAGCAACCTTTAACAAATGGAAATAATAGTGACATTGCCCGCTCGAACAAATTGGAAGAGAATCAATTTAACAACATATTAGAGCGCGAAGTCGCAGAAAAAAAATCTTCTCAGACATCCGAAGATACTGCAAACACAGCAAATGATTCGGTCTCGGAATCCAAAGAATCCACATCAGCGAAAATAGACACTGGAAATAAAACCGATAATAAAGACGCACATGATACCGCTAATACAACCAACTCAGCCAATGACATAACCCAAAGCACGCCTCAAACAATCAGTCAACCCATAGCAATTCAAACCGCACAAATTATAACTGCAGAAAATAAATCCGATATCGCAGAAATACAAATGTTTCCATTAACAGCCATGGCAACACTTTCATCAAACCAGTTAAGTAGTCATGAAAAGACACCAAGCCATGGATTGGCAGCACATCCAACCGCATCATTATTGTCATCTCAACCAACAACACAGCAGAGCAATATGACGAATTTTTTGGAAAGTAACAGACTATGGCAACCCTTACAGACGGCAAATTCTGCCGATAGCGGCAAAATTCTGCCATTTTCGACCGAGATTAATAAAGAACTATTGACGAGATTAAGCGAGCCAAGTGCATTGTTCCATGATGATGTTGACACAATACATCAATCCGGTTTAAATAGTCTTACACAAACACTTACCCAATCCACCACACAAACTACCGCACCACACAGTCTCAATCTTGACACACAGATTGGACAGCCGAAATGGAACGGTGAATTTGCACAAAAAATTATCTGGCTTGCCACACAGCAGCATCAAGTCGCCGAACTTCGCTTAAATCCAGCCCATCTTGGTCCGATTGAAATCATGTTGAGCCTTACCCATGAAAATGGAACGCAGGCGTCAGCTCAGTTTGTATCTCCTCATTTAGCGGTACGTGAAGCCATAGAGTCAGCCCTGCCCAGATTGCGCGAATTAATGGCAGAAAGCGGCATTCAGCTTGGAGATGTTATGGTCGGCACCGAGTCATTCCAACAACAGGAACAAGGCGAACAGCATGCACGTCCATTTGTCAGAGGAACACACGGCTTCAATATAACCAATGATTCAGATTCAAATTTAGAAATGAATATTACTACTAGCAAACATAACGGAATTGTTAACACATTTGCATAGACAGTTTAGAACCTGACAGCTAGAGAGTGTTAAGGGTGTTAAGAGGGTGTTCAAAATTTTGAATCAAATGCAAAAATACCACCGTTCATGGTTTGTACAACAAACCCGCCAGGAATGCGCTGCGGTTGCGACAAAATTGCACTGCCATCCGTTTTTGCACGCGCCAACACAACGCCATCGTAATTTCTCAAGATATTAACAAAGCCTTTATCATCGCCGATTACAATAAAATGACCATCCACCAAAGGCGCGGTTAATCGCTTGCTGCCCAACCTGCCCTGCTTCCACATGCCCGCACCGCTTCTTTTATCATAAGCAGTCAGCACACCATTTTCTTCTGTAACATAGACATAATCATTATCCATTGCCAGACCGGCATTGCTTGAGGATTCCCGCGCCCAGATCTGTGCTCCATCTATAATTTGAAAGCAGCCTACTCGTCCTTGATAGGCTACAGCGCAAACAAACCGATCATCGATAGCCGGGGAACTGGTAATATCAGTCATTCTTTCCAACTCGGTCACACCGCGCGGCTGAGATACGACAGCCTCCCAGCCCACATTGCCGTTCAACAAACTCATGGCTACCATTTTACCACCGGCAAATCCGGCAAAAACTGCACCCTGCGTAATCACAACACCGGCTGTACTGCGCACCGTTAGAGCCGGCGTTGCACCCTGGTAAACCCATTTTCGTGAACCGTCTAACGCATCAAGCCCGTATATCCTGCCATCGACTGTTCGGACAACAACCCTATCGCTTCCAACCTGAGGAGGAGCCAGTATCTCACTGCTGACTTGGGCTTTCCATACAGAGTGGCCGGATTCGTTAAATGCAAGCACTTCACCCTTAGATGTGCCTATCAACACCATACCTTCAGCTGCACCCACACCAGCCGAAAATGGATATTTCGTTTCGACTGCCCATACCTGTTCACCCGATTGCAGATTTAAACTGACCAGCAATCCTGCTTCATCGGCAGCAAATATGACATTATTTTCATAAGCAACCCGAAACCGGGCTATTTCACTTTTCCCTACACCGCTCTTCCATAAAAGTGGAATTTCATCAAGTGCGTTAAGCGCTTCTAATTCCTCTTCGTCAATGACGATTTTTTCTTCCCGTTCAATTAGTTCAGCAATTTGATAGCCCAATGCATCAAACATACGAGGATTGAACGGAGTCGGCAGATTACTACAACCACCGACCAGGAATATCACCCAAAAAAACCATAGACAATCTTTTCGTTTTAACACTTCAATTCTCAACACATCATACGTGTTAGTTGGGCTCACCCAATGCATCCAGTTTCATCTGGACAATATTGAAATAACTGTTATTTTTATTGAGTTTATCGATGGCGGTTTGATAGGACAAGCGCGCTTCCTCTGTTTTTCCTGATGCCAGCAATACATCGCCTTTCAGGTCAGCATATAAACCGGAAAAAGAATCAATATGCTGAGTATTCAAATGCCGCAACGCTTCACTGTAATTCTCTTCATCCAGCAAGATACCAGCCAGTCTGAGCCGGGCTAAATCCTTTATTTCGGGTTCATTGGCATGATCCAGTATCCACTGCAACTGTGCTTTGGCCTGTAACAAATTGCCTGCTTCCACGCTTGCCTTGGCTGCGATCAATGCAGCACGGGGCGCATAACCACTGGACGGATAACCCTCGGTGAGTAAATGCGCCGCATCATTGATTCTTTCGATATTTTGAGTTGTCTGCACCTGTTTGAGCAATGCATACAAATCGGCTGCCTGCTGCGCCTGCTGTTGTTGATAGTACTTCCATACTTGCGTACCGCCAGTAGTCGCTACTAACGTTGCCAAGAGTATCGTTATTAGTGTCCCATACCTGTTCCACCAAGCCTTAACACCTTCAATTTTTTCTTCTTCTTCACGATTAAATGTTGCCATTATCTTTTCCCGATCATCATTCACATAAAAAACGAATACAGCTTGCAGATTTTTATTCAGTTTATTGAAAACACAATGAAAAAAAAATTCTTCAGTGTTCTTTTCTTCAACTACAACGCTTAACTCAATGCAGGATTAAACTTTCAAGTCTACGTACCCACCAATTCACTGACTTTATTCAAACTGACTCTCGTCTGGTCGACAGCTTCTCGCAATGATTTCAGTGTAACTTCCTGTGACTGCGCTTCATCGTCTCCAATGATTAACGCAAAACGCGCGCCGCTGGAATCAGCTTTTTTCATCTGCGACTTAAAACTACCGCCACCACAATGCAAAACAACATGACGGTTTTCACTGCGCAATAACTCAGCCGCTTTCCAGGCATAATCCATGGCCAGTTCACCCTGATGCACGATGTAAATATCCGGTACGGTACGCGCGACTTCTTTGCCACATTCTTGCATCAACGCCAACAATCGCTCTACACCCATAGCAAATCCACACGCCGGAGCAGATTTCCCGCCGACCTGCTCGATGAGTCCATCGTAACGCCCCCCGGCACAAACTGCACCCTGCGCACCAAGTTTGTCAGTAATCCACTCAAAAACTGTGCGATTGTAATAATCCAGCCCTCTGACCAACCGCAGATTGATTTCAAAAGTAATACCCTGCTCACGCAAAATATGCTGCAATGTCTCAAAATGAACCCGAGATGGCTCATCCAGATCATCAATAAGCTTGGGCGCATGTTCGATGATCGATTGCATTTCCGGATTCTTGCTATCGAGAATACGCAGCGGATTCGCATGCAACCGTCTGTTGGCATCTTCATCCATTCGCTTGACATGCTGCTCAAAATATTTGATCAATCTCGCACGGTGTACTGTTCTGGATTCAGCATTGCCTAATGTTCCAATTTCCAGGCGGAGACCGGTTATGCCCAGCATTTTCCACAAACGCGCGCACATAATGATCAATTCAGCGTCAATATCGGGTCCTGAAAATCCAAGTGCTTCCACACCAACCTGATGAAATTGTCGGTATCTTCCTTTTTGTGGCCGCTCATGCCGGAACATCGGACCTGAATAACAAAGTCTTTGCGGACCACTGTATAACAAATTATGTTCGATTACCGCACGCACACAGGATGCTGTACCTTCAGGACGCAAAGCCAAGCTATCATTATTGAGATGGTCAACAAAACTGTACATCTCTTTTTCAACAATATCGGTAACTTCGCCGATGGAACGAACGAACAAATCAGTCTGTTCGACAATCGGTGTACGAATATTACGATAGCCATACATCTCCAGCCAGTCTTGCACTGTCTGTTCAAAAAAACGCCATTTATGAGCTTCGTCGGGAAGAATATCATTCATCCCGCGAATCGCTTTTACAACCTTGGCCATTATCCTGTTTTTCTCGGATACTTCTCTCGAACATAGTTTTCGACAATTTGCCGAAATTCGGAGGCGATATTATCACCCTTTAATGTGACTGTTTTCTCACCATCTACATACACGGGTGCTACCGGGCTTTCACCTGACCCCGGCAAACTGATACCAATATTGGCATGTTTGCTTTCTCCAGGGCCATTCACAACGCAACCCATTACCGCCAAGGTCATATTCTCCACACCTTCATACTGGTCACGCCAGACGATCATTTCATCACGCACATAACCCTGTATATTTTCCGCGAGCTCCTGAAAATACGTGCTGGTAGTACGTCCGCAACCGGGACACGCAGCAACCAGCGGCACAAATGCGCGCAAACCCATGGTTTGCAAAATTTCCTGCGCAACAATGACTTCACGAGAACGCGACCCGCCCGGCTCGGGCGTCAGTGAAATCCGTATTGTATCGCCAATACCTTCTTGCAACAGAATGGCCAAAGCAGCTGTCGACGCCACTATCCCCTTTGAACCCATTCCTGCTTCGGTCAATCCCAGATGTAACGCATAGTCGCAACGCGATGCCAGTTCACGGTAAACCATGATCAAGTCCTGAACACCACTCACCTTGCATGAAAGCACAATTCTGTTACGCGGCAACCCCAGTTCTTCGGCTTTGGCTGCGCTTTCCAGTGCTGAAGTAATCAGCGCTTCACGCATGACAAAAGTCGCATCTTGCGGATCACCCGACCTGGCATTTTCATCCATTATGCGCGCCAGCATTTCCTGGTCAAGACTACCCCAGTTGACACCTATACGTATAGGCTTGTCAAAGCGACAGGCCGTTTCAATCAGGGTCGCAAACTGTTCGTCACGTTTTTTTCCTTTGCCGACATTTCCCGGATTGATTCGAAACTTGGCCAGAGACTGCGCACATTCAGGATGAGCGGTAAGCAACTTATGACCATTGAAATGAAAATCACCGATCAAGGGCACATGACATCCCATCTCATCCAGACGTCGACGAATTTCGGGTACAGCTTTTGCGGCATCAAGCGAATTTACCGTAATACGCACCAACTCAGAGCCGGCGCGCGCCAATTGGAAAACCTGTTCGACAGTGGCCACCGCATTTGCTGTATCGGTGTTGGTCATCGATTGCACGACAACTGGAGCGCCCCCGCCGATTTTGACTGTTCCAACATCAACACCGACACTTGAACGGCGTTGAGCGGTTAAATTATTCTGGGACATCATACTTAAATTTTTATTTTAGAATTCGTGAAAAGACATCGAAAACAATTACAAATCGACAAACTATTCGAGCATTAACTGTGCGCTGCCATTTTGCGCGTTGGTATAAGGTTTTATATCAATTAATCTGTCATTATAAGTGACCTCAACCGCCGATGCGTCGCTGATAACGATCGACAATGGTTTTTTACCACTAACCCGCTGCTGGGTTCCCCGGGCATTGTTTTGTTCAAAAATAACGTCATCGTTTCCATCAGTGACTCTAACATGCGCTTGCGCGGCAAAGTTCAAAGTGATCGTTCCAAAGATGTTCATTGAGGAAGCAGAACCCATCGTAGACAATGAATTTTGACCAAACGAAGCCGTTTTATTTGTTTCATCCGATAATTTGAGCGATGATAAAGGCAGCCGCAACTCTATAGAAGCCTGACCGTTTTCAAGTTGCACAGAAGAATCGGAACTTTGTTCAGTTTGTTGCCAAAATGAAATCTTCGGATAAAGAAAATATCCGGCCACTATCAAAAGCAGCAGAATAACGAGAGTAAACAAGGTGCTATTCATTCCCTTACCGTCTCTGGAAGAAGCAGTCATTTCCTGAACTTTAAAGGGTGTATGTTCAATATGGGATACGGTTGTTGTCGGTCCAGGCAACAGTTTTACAATCGCAGCTGAATCCAGTTGCAGCAGATTGGCATAATTTCGCACAAATCCTCGTACAAAAGTCCGTCCCGGCAATTCATCAAAGTCTTCTCTTTCAATCGCCTCAACTTGTTGCACTGAAATTCTCAGTTGCCGCGAAACGTCTTCAACGCTCATTCTTTTATCCATTCGCGCATTACGTAACATATGGCCAACGCCATGGACTACGCTCGCTGAGTCCACCATATCACGATCAAATGAAGCAGAATGATCCTCGGTTCTCAAAAAATGACTAATTTCCGGTCCAGGCTCTACAGTTGTTTTCTGGACGGTCGCATTATCATTCTCCCCGGAATCCTGATCCCCGACCGTTCCCTGATCCAACGCGGCAATTTCAGACACAGCTCCAGCCCAAGCCTCTTCTTTTCCAGAATATTGCGTTGTTACATCATCCAGATGTTCATGTTCATGTTCATGTTCATTTTTTTTGTCTTTGCCGTCATCGATATAATCATTCATTTCAGAATCCACCTTCTCTTACAGCTTTGATTTCCCTGGAATTTGGATAATACTTTTGTAATTGGAAACGATAACTATCCGCTGCGCGCGCATTCCCCGAAGCCTGCTCTATTTGGATACCCAACCACAAACTTCTCGCAGTCGGTTGATATCTTTTCATAAATTCGCGCAATTCTGACCGTGCAGCAGCAATATTTCCTTCCTTAAAATCCATCTCAATCAATCCAACCAATGCAGGTCTATAGGCGGGTTGAAGCGAAAGCGATTCACGAAAGTACAAGGATGCTTTATTAAAATTATTACGTTTGAGTTCACAAAGACCCGCATTCGCATAGGCAACATGGTGCGTTCCATAGAGTGGATCTTTCAATGCGGTCATAAAGTGATTGATCGCACTGTCCATTTGTTCCGGGAAGCGTTCGCATAAAAACCAACCATAATTGTTGTGAATTTCAGAATTTTTCGGCTCTCTGCTCAGCGCCCGCTCAAAATTTGTCAACGCCTTTCCATCTTCATTCAACGCCATGTAAATCAAACCAAGCATGCTAAAAGCAGGCGCATGATTGGGATCTGATTTAAATGCTCGATCAACTTCTTCAAGCGCCACTTTATATTGTCCACGGTGGTAGTATTCTCCGGCCAGTTCGGTATGAATACGGGCGCTCTGCTCTGCGCGTGCAGCGGCTTGTTCGGGCGTCAAACGGCCTTCAATGGGTTCATGCACGCATCCACCTAAAACAACACTCAGTAAAAATATAAATCCTGTTAACCTTAGACGCTCAATTGAAACACAATTTATTGGCACACATCGCATCATATTGCCTCCATGTTCACCTTGGCAACCCGGCGTGTTTTATCGTGCACTTGACCCGCCAACTGGCCGCAGGCAGCAGCGATATCATCTCCACGTGTCTTACGCACCGTAGTAACCAACCCGGCTTGCATCAGAATATCACGAAAAACACGAATCGATTCACGTGAAGCGCGTTTAAAACCTGAATTCGGAAAAGCATTAAACGGAATCAGATTAAATTTACAGGGTATATCCTTGACAAGTTTTACCAATTGATTCGCGTGAGATGCGCTGTCATTAACACCATCCAGCATCACATACTCAAATGTAATAAAATCACGTGGCGCAGCTTCTAAATAACGCTGACACGCTGCAAGCAGTTCTTTTATCGGATACTTTTTGTTTATGGGCACCAGGTAATCACGCAAAGCATCGCTAGGCGCATGTAATGACACAGCCAGTGCTACCGGACAGCGGTCACGCAACCGGTCCATCGCAGGAACTAATCCTGAAGTACTGACCGTCACACGTCTGCGGGATAACCCATAGGCATGATCGTCCAGCATTAAATCCAATGCGGCGACAACATTTTCAAAATTGGCAAGCGGCTCACCCATACCCATCATGACAACATTGCTAACCACGCGTGCCGGCTGCGCAATTTGCTCTGATATTGAATTGTGTTGTGCTTGAGACGATGATTGATTATCCGAATTTTCTTTGAGCGATTTATTGGCCAACCAAAGTTGGCCGATAATTTCAGCAACAGTCAGATTACGATTAAATCCCTGTTTTCCTGTAGAACAAAAGGCACAGGACAAAGCACAGCCCACCTGACTGGAAACACATAACGTTCCGCGATTTGTCTCGGGAATAAAAACACTTTCGATGCCATTACCTGCACCAACAGACAACAGCCATTTTCGCGTACCATCAGCAGCGGTATGGTCCCGTATCACTTGTGGCGCAGCTATAACAGCGAGCTTTGAAAGCTTATCCCTCAATCCTTTCGTCAGATCGTTCATTTGCATGAAATCGGATTCACCACACTGATGAATCCATTTCAATATTTGTCTGGCACGAAAAGGCTTCTCACCTATTCCCGTCAAGAAATCAGTAAGCCCATCTCTATCATAATCGAGTAAATTAACGATCACAGATTATTCTATGCGCATTGGAATGATCGGAATTATCTAGAATACAACTCCAAAGTTGGAAAAAAACAGGCGATCTCAACGGCAGCCGTTTCAGGTGCATCCGAGCCATGAACAGCATTGGCATCAATACTGTCAGCAAAATCCGCGCGGATTGTTCCTTTTTCCGCCTTTTGCGGATCGGTTGCACCCATCAGTTCACGATTCTTACTGATTGCATTATCTCCTTCAAGCACCTGTACCATCACAGGCCCGGAAATCATGAACTCAACCAGATCACTAAAAAAAGGACGCTCACGGTGCACGGCATAAAATTGTTCAGCTTCAGCTCTGGAAAGCTGAGTCATACGTGCGGCAATTATTTTTAATCCATTTGATTCAAAACGTGAATAAATCTGCCCGATCACATTTTTTGCGACTGCATCAGGTTTGATAATGGAAAAAGTTCTTTCAATTGCCATCAAATAACTCCAATAATATTAGTTAATTAAAGGCGTATTCTACCAAAAAAAAGATATGAAATCTGGAAAATCCGCACAACTTAATGTTATGGAGTCCTCCTAAACCTGAACATATTAATCCAGACACCTGAGGTGAATTGGTATTCTTTCAATTTGATAGCGTCTGGTACCCTGCCTCCAGCCAGCCCTTATACCCTTCACGATAGTAAAACACATTGTGCCAACCCCACTGAACCGACTTTTCAGTGGCCATCGCACTACCCATACACGCAATTCCATTACAATAAAAAACTATCGCTTCGTCTCTGGTTGCAATTTTGCTTAGATTCTCGGCAGTAAAATCAGTACTTTTTACCGACAAATGATAAGCTCCAGGCAAATTCCCTTTATCAAAATCAGATTTGCTCCGTACATCGACAAAAGGATATCCTCTATCCAGAAACAGCTTGGCCGTTTGCGTTGAAATCGTGCGTGCGCCCGCAATTTCTTCCGGCGCCAAATTTTCAGCAAAAGCAGTTTGAACTGCCACCAGAACAAACAAGGAAAATAGTAACAGTAGTAGTAAGCAATTTTTTTTCATCATATTTTTTATGGCTTTACGGATTATTTGGCAGACATGTTGTTTATGAAAATTGATTGTTTGCGCATGATAGAAATTCTACTCTGCTCAAATACTTACTGCACTTCAAATTTCGGCATTCAAGCGCAAGCGGTCACCTAATAATATCAGTCAACAAAAAACATTGCGCTTCCTAATAGCAGTCGGAGCACCAAAAAAGCCCGCATGACGCAGTTTCATTAGGATTTTAGGTTTGGCAGCATGATTTTGTGGATACAGATAAATCACTCGCCGTTCATAATACAAACATGTAAATTCATAGAACAAAGGCAGATTCCACGGTAATATAGATGCGTTTTCGTAGAAAATTTCATCAGGATTTTCCCCGATTAGTTAAGGAGAAATCGACTTCATTGAATTGGGTTCTAAAAAAACCCGACATTCAAATACAGTTTTTCCAATACTTATCAAGGTGTTTGACAACAAATCTGTCTTTGAAGTATATTTGCACGTCTTTTAGAAAATGCATTTTATTTACCCTGGATTGTCAAACCCTACCTTAGATTCATCCGTTCAAATCTAATATGCGCATCGTTGTTACCGGACTGGGAATTGTTTCACCGATTGGCACCGGCATAGATCAATTCTGGAATGCCGCCAAAAATGGCAAAAGCGGAATTCGCAGTATTCAGTGCTTTGATTCATCGAATAACCGCTCCCGCATTGCGGGTGAAATTGCTGATTTCGATCCGAAATCTTTTTTAAAGAACAAGCAAATAGAACAAACCGACCGGTTTACACAGCTTGCATTGCACGCGGCCAATCAGGCAATGGAAGATGCTGGCAGTCTTGATTGCTATGAACCACGTCGGTTGGCAGTCAGCCTGGGTTCAGGCATGGGTGGATTTGCAACCTTTGAAGCATCCGCTGAACGCAGACTTCAGAACAAGGCTATTCCACCTTTTACAGTACCGAGAACCATGGCAAATTCCGCAGCAGCGTGGATAGCTACGCAATTTGGATTAAAAGGCGTTAATCTGACTTGCAGCACCGCATGCTCATCAGGCGGCAATGCCATTGGCATGGGGTTAGACCTGTTACGCACAGGAAAAGCAGACGTTGTCGTCACCGGCGGCGCCGAAGCCTGTGTTCTACCATTGACTATTGCCGGTTTTGAAGCATTGCATGCGCTATCAACCGGATTTAATAACGATCCCGAACATGCCTCGCGGCCATTTGCTGTCGGCCGCGATGGTTTTGTTATGGGTGAAGGCGCAGGCATTCTCGTTTTGGAGAAAGAGGATGCAGCAAAACAGCGGGGCGCAACAATTTATGCGCAGCTTGCGGGTTTCGGCTGCGCATGCGATGCTGCGCATATTGTGGCACCAGACACGGATGGACAAGTCGCGGCAATGGAAGCCGCCATTCAGGATGCGGGTATCAAACCTGAAGCAGTTGACTATATCAACGCACATGCGACATCCACACCGTTAGGCGATATTGTCGAAACCAATGCAATCAAGCAGGTTTTTGGAGCGCACGCACAGAATATTGCGATCAGCGCCACAAAATCCATGATCGGCCATACGATCGGTGCATCTGCAGCAATTGGCAGTATTGCCGCAATTATGTCGCTGCAAACCGGCATTATTCACCCCACCATTAATCTTGACGAAGCTGATCCGGAATGCGACCTCAACTATACGCCCAACCAGGCACTTAAAAAATCAGCAAATGTCGCTTTATGCAATGCTTTTGGTTTTGGCGGCAACAATGTAAGCCTCATTTTCACAACTGTCTAAAATAAGGGTTGAACCAAAAATGAATACTGAAAATATCGAAGAAAAAGTGATTGAGTTTATCGCCTCAAAAGTTGAAGATGTCGATGCTTCGACAATCACCGCCACTTCAGAATTTGAGGAACTGGGTCTCGATTCCATGGACCGGGTTCAGCTTCTGTTTGATGCCGAAGAAACGTTTGGCGTAACCTTTGAGGATGATGAAGTCAAAGATTTTCACTGTGTCAAGGATATTATCGATTACATCAGCAATCATCAATCTTCGGCATCATCTGAGTCGTAAAGAAAAAAACTGTTCATTAATCGCAAAACAAACTTACTGCCTGGATCTTTCTCAGGCAGCAACCGTTATTCTCCAAAAACCGTAATTAACAGGCTTCTGCCGCCGCCATAATTTCGATGCTCGCACAGATATATCCCCTGCCAAACACCAAGATTCAGGCGGCCATCGGTAACAGGAATTGTCAGGCCACAACCGAGCAAGCTGGATTTCAAATGTGCAGGCAAGTCATCGCTGCCTTCATTCACATGTTGATAGTACGGTTCGTCTTCCGGCACCGCATGGTTAAAATAGGATTCAAAATCCTGGCGAACGGTTGGATCTGCATTTTCATTCAGGGTCAAGGAAGCCGATGTGTGTTGTATAAAGAGATGCATCAGACCCACACTAACGCAACTGAGTTCAGGCAATTGCTGCACAATTTCTTGCGTGATTAAATGGAACCCGCGGGGCCTTGCCTTTAAATAGATTTGTTTTTGTAGCCACATTGTAAATTATCTTATAGCCCGACCGTTCGAGCAATGATGTTTTCTTTAACACGCACAGCATAATTTTGTGCAATCGTTAAATCAAAATAGCCTGTATTTCATTCTCTTTTTATTCATAGACTCAAATTGTCTTCTGCCTTACCATACTTGACATTTTAGCGCATTAAGGATTTCTAAAATCTTGCAGAACAGGCAACAGGTCTATGTGGTCAGAACCGGAAATAGCGAATCTTGAATCGGTACGCGTCGGCACCAATCAGGATATGGCAAGACGCATGCGCCTGGGCGGTCTTTTTTATATTCCGTTTTGCATCGCAATTATTGCGACCTCCCCCGTGCTGCTTGCACAGCGTTATATTGGAATCATTGTAGTACTATTTGCTGTTCTAGCGATACTCCGTTTATTCATCGGCAACCGCATTCTCGATCAGGAAAATTCCAATATTCTGATTCATGAGCATACCGTATCGTTACTCTACATTTCCACCGCGCTTACCTGGGCTGTTTTTCTGATTTGGATTTTTCAGACAGTTAGCAGTATTGATAATGGAACGGCACTTGCCATTTTGTCGACTGTCGGGTTTCTGTCCGGCGGCATTGCAGCTATCTCTCCACGTTTTCGTTTGATGCTTGCTTTTGCCATATTGATCTATGTGCCAAGCCTCATCAGTCTTGTTTTGTTTACACCGGGAAATATCAGTTGGGTGATATTGATTACCGGAATCGGATTTTTCCTGTTTTCCATTCACAACGGAAAATTACAGCATGACAACTACTGGATTATGCGTCAGCAAGCAGTACTTCTGGAAAAACAGGCAGCCGATCTGGAACAATCACGCGTACAAGCGGAAGCTGCAAACAAAGCAAAATCGGCCTTTCTGGCAGCAATGAGTCACGAAATCCGCACACCCATGAACGGTGTGCTCGGCTTAACCGAAGTTCTGGCAACAACACGGCTTGATCATCAGCAGGCAAATTATTTAAGCATGATTCAAAATTCAGGGCGAACGCTCCTGCGCATTATTGATGACATCCTTGACTTCGCCAAAATAGAAGCAAAAAAAATTTCCATAATTAACCAATCATTTGATTTGCAAGCATGTATTAAAGAAATTGAGTTACTCTTTCGCATCAAAGCAAAAGAAAAATCGCTCGAATTTACCGTTAATCTAGAAGATGTTCCTACCTATAAACTGATTGGCGACACGCACAGGATCAAGCAGATTCTTTTTAATTTGCTTGGCAATGCCTTCAAGTTTACGCACAAAGGCCGCGTTCATCTCAATGTACAATGCGCTAAACATCCTGATGAAGAAAAAGTAATGTTGCAGCTTGTCATAACAGATACTGGCATTGGCATTTCTGCAGAAAACCAAACGCATCTATTTCAGGAATTTTCACAAGTCGGCGAATCAACGCAACATTTCGAAGGTTCCGGGCTTGGTCTCGCCATCACCTATAATTTATTGACACTCATGGGCGGCAATATTTCCGTATCCAGCGAACTAGACAAAGGTTCTCAATTTTCAGTATCCATCCCACTCAAATATGAAAACCCCGAGATAGAAAATAATCACAAAAACAACCCGATTATCCTAAAACAACAAACGCCGGACACGCCTTATCTCTGTATTCTGGTTGTCGAAGATAATGAAGTCAATCAGATTGTAAGTAAAGCAATGCTGGAGAATTTCAACTGTGAAGTTGTGTTGGCCCACAATGGCATCGAAGCAATCAACGCATTTTCAACTCGGCATTTTGATTTGATTTTAATGGATTGCAATATGCCTGTCATGGATGGGTTTGAAGCGACAAGACATATCCGGATTCTAGAACAGAAAAATAAGACCAAACCGATACCAATCATTGCGTTGACAGCACATGCATTCGAACATATCAAACAGGAATGCTTCGATGCAGGTATGGATGAACATCTCAGCAAGCCTTTTGACCTTACACAATTAAGAGCACTGTTACAACAGTTCTCTCTTAGCGCCTCAACACAATCAGGACAATCAGGTCTAGCAGCACTTGAAAAGCGTAACACGTCGAGGCATTAAACCTGTCTCTTGATTTCAGATGTTAGTCAAACTGTGCAGTTATTTGTACAGCAAACAATTTAACTCCTATTATGATCAAGTTGCTTGCAATCCATAACCAATACGCGCTATAACATGTTTGTTTAAATTAAAAAAAAAGACACTGCTAACTAGGCATGGTTTTCGACAAATAAACAAACGAGGGTTTTATGAAAATTCTGGTAACTGGCGGAACTGGTTTTATTGGCCAATCTCTATGTCCGGCATTGCTTTCAAAAGGACATTCGATCACTGTTTTAAGTCGCTATCCCAACAAGGTTTCTTCCATTCTCGGCGATCAAATACAACAACTCAATTCGATAACGCTTTTATCTGACGATGATCACTTTGATGCCATCTTCAACTTCGCCGGCGCGCCTATTTTTGACAGACGCTGGACTGATGAACGCAAACAAGTACTGACACAAAGCCGCATTAATATTACGCAACAACTTGTTGAATTTATCGCGCGTGCAAAAACAAAACCATCCGTTTTACTTAGCGGATCGGCAATTGGCTTCTATGGCGACCAGGGCGATAACCCGCTGGACGAATCAGCATCAGGGCATGACGATTTTGGCCACCGATTATGTGCGGACTGGGAACACACGGCTGAAAAAGCAAAGGAATACGGCGTGCGCGTTTGTTTGCTTCGCACCGGACTGGTTATCGGAAAAAACGGCGGTTTTTTGCAACCGATGATTTTACCATTCAAACTGGGACTTGGCGGCAAACTCGGTTCCGGCACACAATGGATGCCGTGGATTCACATGTATGATTATGTCGGAATTTGTCTAACATTGCTGGATAACAATCAACTTGACGGCATTTTTAATCTGACAGCACCCAATCCGGTTACTAATGATGAGTTCACCCGTAGATTGGCAAAACAACTGAACAGACCTGCCTTCCTTACCATGCCAAGTTGGGCGTTAAAGCTGTTACTCGGTGAAATGTCACAATTATTACTGGGCAGCCAACGTGTCATTCCACGGCATATTCTCGACTCTGGATTCCAGTTCAAATATCCCAATCTGGAAACAGCGTTGAAAAATGTACTTTAAAGCCAAACTGAGCAGATCATTGTCCACATATGCGCTTTCCTATTTTTGCGAGGAAAATAGCCATGTGATGTTGCTCGCCCATCCAAGCGCATTTATGATATTTACTTTATACAGGTTTTAGTATCAGGAAGCCGCCAGGAGTAATATTTTATGAAACGTCGCGCTGTACTAAAAAGCTTTGCCGCTCTGTCAGTAATGCCTCTCGTCCCGGCGTGCTCACAAGTGGTTGGTGAATCCATCACTCCGGTTACACCGTTAAACAAACCGCACAAGGAATGGCGCGGTCTGGTTTCGCACAGGGCATACGAAATACTGTTTGAAGAAGCGACCGAACGTCCGGAATCGAGCAACCTTGTTTATGAGGAGCGCGATGGCACTTATCTCTGTGCGGCATGCTATCTGCCGCTATTCGAAAGCGCGCATAAATATGAAAGCTGGACTGGTTGGCCGAGCTTTACCCAGCCGATTGCTGGACATGTGGCGACCAAAATAGACTTCAAGATGATCTGGCCGCGGACGGAATATCACTGCGTACGCTGCGGCGGCCACCAGGGCCATGTCTTTAAAGATGGGCCGCAACCCCGTGGCGAGCGTTGGTGCAACAACGGCTATGCCTTAAAGTTTGTGCCTATAGCGGAAGCATTGCCAACACTAAGAGGATAAAACGTTAGCGCAACGTTTAAAACAACCGGACAAGACCCGGACACAATTTATGATTCACACGATTTATCCAAGAGTAGGTGCTGATTATGGCAGGCACGCCTATTTCAACCAATGACCGGGCTTTAATTAACAACGCCAGACTCTCTAACCATCCGTCAGGTTAGGTACTGCGTATCCGCAGTTTTAAGTCATCCAGTCCACTTGTTCTTTAAAAAACGTCAAGACACGTTGCCACTCGCTTCAGTACAGCTAAATTTGCAGTAGAAATTAACTGAGTAGAATCTACACTACCCACCTGTTCAAACTATTTTCAAAGGTGAATACTTCTAACAGGTTTATGAATCAGTCACTATTGAATATTTTTATCTAAATGCAACACAATGATTTTTATTTATTTTTTCCAAATACTCCAAAAATCTCCGGAAATACGGGTTAAATTCGCGTTTTCTTACATCTTTATTTTTGAATGTATATGTTAATTTTTGCTGAAAATTTTTTAACCGAATAACAGTTTAATTTACTCCCAGGGACTTTCTACAATGTTAGTTATTGTTGGTTATCTCATTATCATTATATCTATATTTGGTGGCTTTGCACTCGCAGGAGGGCACTTGGCCTCTTTATGGCAACCGGTTGAAGTATTGATGATTGGTGGCGGTGCGATTGGCGCTTTTGTAGTTGGCAATTCCGGTAAGGCCCTTAAAGCCACCATGAAAGGTCTGCCCGGTGTTTTTAAAGGTTCAAAATACACCAAAGCAGTCTATATGGAACTCATGACATTGTTGTATGAAATTCTTGGAAAAATACGCAAAGAAGGATTAATGTCAATAGAATCGGATGTTGACGACCCGCAAAACAGTCCGATTTTCACCAAATATCCCACCATACTCGCCGACCATCATGTCACGGAGTTTATTACAGACTACCTCCGATTAATGGTTGGTGGAAATTTGAATGCTTTAGAAATCGAAAACCTGATGGACAGCGAATTGGAAACCCATCACCAAGAAGGCGAAGTTCCCATTCATTGCGTTGCAAAACTTGGGGACGGACTTCCGGCTTTTGGCATCGTCGCCGCAGTTATGGGTGTGGTACATACCATGGAATCGGTTCATTTGCCACCCGCGGAACTGGGGATTCTGATTGCTGCAGCTTTAGTGGGGACTTTCTTAGGCATTCTTCTGGCTTACGGCTTTGTTTCTCCGCTTGCGGGAAAACTTGAACATCAACTACATGAATCAAGTAAATTGTTTGAATGCATCAAAATCACTTTACTAGCCAACCTGAACGGCTATTCACCTGTTTTAGCGGTTGAATTTGGCAGAAAAGTATTATTTACCACCGAACGCCCCTCTTTCCTTGAATTAGAAGAACATGTCAAGAACAGCAAAGCGGATTAACTATTTCTTCGCACTGAACACTACAAATACGAGGTAATTCATGGTTGATGATCTTTCACAACGCCCAATCGTTATCAAACGTATAAAGAAAGTTGCTGGAGGACATCATGGCGGCGCATGGAAAATCGCTTACGCCGATTTTGTAACCGCCATGATGGCTTTCTTTTTGTTAATGTGGTTGCTCGGTTCAGCCTCACAAGGTGACCTGGAAGGCATATCCGAATATTTCAAAACACCATTAAAAATTGCCATGTTCGGTGGCTCAAACGTGGGAGATGCAAGCAGTATCGTAAAAGGCGGGGGTACCGATTTAACACATAGCACCGGTCAAGTTAAAAAAGGCGAAACGATCGCTGAAAAAAAAGTTCTGGATCTCAAAGCTGCACAAGCTGAGCGAGAACGAATGGAATTATTGCGCCTTAACCAGCTGAAATCCAAAATTGAAGCCGCTATGGACGCAAATTCAATATTAAATCGATTCAAAAACCAGCTATTGCTGGATATTACAACCGAAGGATTGCGCATTCAAATTGTGGATGAACAGAATCGTCCGATGTTTGCCAGTGGACGAGCTGAGCTACAACCGTATACGAAAGCCATTTTGCATGAAATAGGCAAAACATTGAATGATGTTCCAAATAGAGTCAGTCTTTCCGGTCACACTGATGCGACACCATTTCCATCGGGTGATAAAGGATACAGCAATTGGGAATTATCCGCCGACCGCGCTAACGCATCTCGTAGGGAATTGATAACGGGCGGTATGGATACCAATAAAGTATTGCGGGTCGTGGGATTATCGTCAGCGGTATTATTTGATAAAGAGGATCCCTACAATCCTATTAACCGTCGAATCAGCATTATCGTCATGAATGAAAAAACTGAAAAGGCAATTACAAATGAAAGCGAAGTCGTCAATGTAAGCGGCGAAACAAATTTTGATTCGCAACCATTGATGACACCTGCCAACTAACATTATGTCTTATTGCGATCAAATCAAGATATGCAAACCAGTATAAAATATAAACAAAAACCGGCATTGCTGGCATTACTTGTACAACTGGCAGCTTTAGCGCTCATTTCTCCAATAATTGCGCACTATCCTTCTGTTAGCATTTTGGAATGGGCAATATTACACGGGATTATAGCGGCCTTCTTGAGTTATGTTTTCAATATGGCTATCTGGTGGATTCCAATACAGCTGAGTTTCATGCCAGCCATCGTTGTAACGCATACCATTGGGCTATCCCCGATCTGGTTCGCTCTGGCTTTTGTTATACTGATATTAATCTATGGCAAAACCTATCAAACCCAGGTTCCACTATATCTTTCCAGCAATCAGGCAACAGAAGTTTTGACGACTCTCTTGCCGCAAAAAAAGGATTTCACATTCATGGATCTTGGTTGTGGTTGCGGCGGATTGCTCAGCAAACTCAGTAAAACACACGCCAACGGCACATTTCACGGCATAGAAGCGGCCTTGCTGCCCTATTTCATCTGCAGGATACGAAACCTGTTCGTTCAGCCCAATTACAAGATCCGGCTAGGTGACTTGTGGAAACAGAATCTATCACACTATGATATTGTCTATGCTTATTTGTCTCCGGTACCGATGAAGTCACTGTGGGACAAAGTGTCTCTTGAAATGCGTCCCGGTAGTTTTTTTATCAGTAACACATTTATGGTCCCAGGCATTAAGCCCGACAAATGCATCAAGTTGAATGATTTTTCAGACGCGACTTTATATATCTGGCGTATTTAGTGCATTTTTTACGTCAACACATGAGACATGCCGGGTTGATTTATAAATATGACGTTAATTTCTCCGCCAGGTGGTGCCCTGCGAGCCATCTTCCAGAATAATACCTGAGTTTAAAAGATTCTGACGTATCGCATCCGCTTCAGTATAACAGCCCGCTTTTCTTGCTTTCAGGCGTTGCTGAATTAATTGTTCTATTTCCTCAGGGGAAATAACTGCTGCAGCAGTTTCCGCAGGGCTATTCTGTAAATAGGCTTGCGGCATTTGCTGTAATAACCCCAAAATACCGCCGAGTGATTTTAATAGCGATGCACTGCTGACTGACTGCGTTTTATTTACAATACTGGTCAACTCGAACAGCACAGCTATCGCTTCAGGCGTATTAAAGTCATCATTCATCGCCGCCATAAAGGCATCCGCATGTTCATTCGTCCAGTCTATTTCGCTATTTTCTGCGCCTTCAATATCTTTCAACGAAATATATAACCGGTCTAAAGCAAGCTTGGCATCATTTAAATGCTGATCTGAATAGTTTAAAGGGCTACGATAATGGGCGCGCAGAATAAAAAAACGCACAACTTCAGGCTGATAATTTTTTAACACTTCTCTTACGGTAAAAAAATTACCCAAAGATTTCGACATTTTCTCACTATCGACACGTACAAAACCATTATGCATCCAGTAATTCACAAAGGGATGATCATGGGCGCCCTCACTCTGGGCGATTTCATTTTCATGATGAGGGAATTGCAAATCCTGACCACCACCATGAATATCAAAATGTTCTCCCAAAAAATGTTCGCTCATTGCCGAACATTCAATATGCCAACCTGGGCGTCCGTTGCCCCACGGTGACTCCCAATATGGTTCTCCTGGCTTGGCAGATTTCCATAAAACAAAGTCAAGCGGGTCTTTTTTATTGACATCGATTTCAACGCGTTCACCAGCGCGCAAATCTTCCAGTGATTTTCCGGATAATTTTCCGTATCCCGAAAAATTATGCACCGCAAAATATACATCACCATTATCGGCTGTATACGCCAGCGATTTTCTGACTAATGTATCGATCATCACAATCATTTTTTCAACATACTGCGTCGCACGCGGTTCATACGTTGGTCTAGCGGCACCGAGTGCATCCGCATCTTCTTCCATGGCCGCAATAAACCGTGATGTCAGTGTTTCAATCGTTTCGCCATTCTCCAGTGCGCGTTTGATAATCTTGTCATCAATATCGGTGACGTTCCTCACATAAATGACCTCAAATCCGCATGCTTCAAGCCAGCGAACGACCATATCAAATACCACCAAGACACGTGCATGGCCAAGATGGCAAAAATCGTACACAGTCATGCCGCATACATAAATTTTTACTTTTCCAGGCGTTAATGGAACAAAATCCTGTTTATCACGTGTCAGTGTGTTATAAATTGTTAACATGCAAAGAATGGTTATGATTGTAGAATTGTCTCTCTTCTTGCTAGAATCCCGAATGTGCAAATTTAACCAGAAAAGCCTGCGGAGTATAGCATAACTCGCTTGGCTAACTTCTGATCTTCAATCTATTATTCACCAAGGAAACCTATGCGACTCTCTCAATTTCTGATATTTATATTATTGATTTTTTGCAGCATCTCGAGTCATGCCGCCAATCCCCAGGTATTGATGAAAACAAACTTAGGCACAGTAACACTCGAGCTTTATCCTGACAAAGCACCCAAAACGGTCGAGAATTTCCTGCAATATGTCGAAGCTGGGTTTTATAACAATACAATCTTTCATCGTGTGATTCCCAATTTCATGGCCCAGGGCGGCGGCTTTGATACCACGTTCAACCAAAAACCTACGCGCGCTCCGGTAGAAAACGAAGCCGATAACGGTCTTAAAAATATAATAGGCGCTATTGCCATGGCGCGCACATCGGATCCACATTCCGCAACTGCACAGTTTTTCATTAATGTTGCCAACAATGCATTCCTTAACTTTACGGCCCCCAGCTCAAGAGGATATGGTTACACCGTTTTTGGAACAGTCATTGACGGCATGGATATCGTACATCAGATTGCCAAAACACCCACCGGGCCTGGCGGGCCATTTCCAGGAGACGTTCCCAGAAATATGATTATTATTGAAGAGATGTCTGTGCAACCATCTGCACCCGTTAATAACGAAGAATAAATAAAGGTAATTTTATGATCAGATTAACAACCAATTTTGGCATTATCACGCTTGAACTCGACAGCGAAAAGGCGCCACAAACCGTCGAAAATTTTCTAAATTACGTAAAAAGCGGGTTTTATGACAACACTATTTTTCATCGGATTATCGATGATTTTATGATCCAAGGCGGCGGTTTTGAACCCGGCATGAAGCAGAAGCAAACACAACCGCCTATACAAAATGAAGCTGCCAATAGCCTGAAAAATGATGTCTATACCATTGCCATGGCAAGAACTGCAGATGCCCATTCAGCGACATCGCAATTTTTCATTAATGTTGCCAGCAATGGGTTTCTGAATTACAAGGAACCAACCATACAGGGGTTCGGTTACTGCGTTTTTGGCAAAGTCATTGAAGGCCAGGATGTGGTCGATCAAATCAAGAAAGTCAAAACGGGCGACCGCAACGGTCACCAGAATGTTCCGCTCGATGATGTCGTCATCCAGAAAGCTGAAATCATTTAGGCAGAACACCCACACCGAAAAAATTCAGTTGTATGCGGACGAAATCACTGAAGCATTTAATACCACAAGAATTGCTTTAACCCAGTCCTCGTGCCAGATCATTCTGAATATCTTCAACAGCTTCCAGGCCAACAGCAATACGTAACAGTCCATCGGTTATACCGGCCGCATCACGTGCTTCCTGGCTGATGCGGCCATGCGTTGTCGTTGCCGGATGTGTCAGTGTTGTTTTGGCATCTCCGAGATTGGCTGTGATCGAAACAAGTTTTGTATTATCAATAACCCGCCAGGCAGCTTCTTTACCGCCCTTTACTTCGAACGATACGATACCGCCGCCTGTATTTTGTTGCCGTTTAGCCAGCTCATATTGTGGATGAGAGGGCAAGCCAGGATAAAAAATCCGCTCAATATTAGGATGCGCCTCTAGCCATTGAGCCATTTGCATTGCGTTTCTTGAATGCGCATCCATACGCACTTTAAGGGTTTCCAATCCTTTCAAGATAACCCAGGCATTGAATGCGCTTAAAGTCGGTCCTGCAGTACGCAAAAACCCATAAACGCCACCTTCCATCATGAGATCACGACGCCCCAAAACAGCGCCACCCAATACCCTGCCTTGCCCATCCAAATATTTGGTCGCTGAATGAATAACAATATCCGCACCCAAATCAAGTGGCTTTTGCAAAATTGGCGTACAAAAACAGTTATCCACCACAAGCCATGCACCAGATTTCTTGGCAACATGCGCTAACGCGGAAATTTCTGAAACTTCTGTTAACGGATTGGAAGGTGTTTCAAGAAAAAAAAGTTTGGTATTCGGTTTAACCGCAGCTTCCCAGGCGCTGATATCAGTTGCCGAAACAAAAGTCGTTTCAACATTAAATTTTTTCAGAATATTATTAAACAAGTTAACCGTAGCACCAAACAGGCTTTGCGAAGCAACAATATGATCTCCTGCGGAAAGCAAACCCATCACACATGACAGGATCGCGGACATTCCGGTTGAAGTTGCAACACAGGTTTCAGCACCTTCCATTGCGGCAAGCCGCTCTTCCAAAGCGGTAACTGTTGGATTGGTGAATCGTGAATAGATATTACCGGATTCTTCACCTGAAAATCGGGCAGCTGCCTGTGCAGCATTATCAAAAACAAAACTCGATGTTAAGTAAATCGGCTCTGAATGCTCATTAAATTGACTACGATTTATACCCGTTCGCAGCGCGAGGGTTTCAGGCTTGAGTGGGTCAGGCATGCTAAAAATTACTCCCGGACACTTTATAAATAAATGACAATTGTTATGCGCATGATACGAACTATTCAGATACAGACAGACTTAAATCAAGCTGCGTCTTTGCGGTTGATCGCGACGCACCTTGCTCGAAATTTCTTTTGACCTCTAGCGCATCTAAATATTCAGGGGTTACACTACCTGTTATATAGTCCCCATTGAAGCAGGATGTCTCGAAACTCGTCAAAATCGGATTGACTTTTGAAACCGTCCGAGTCAAAGCATCCAGATCCTGAAAAATCAGATAATCAGCACCAATCTCATGACAGATTTCTTCTGTATCGCGATCGGTTGCAATCAATTCCTGCCGGGTGGGCATATCTATTCCATACACATTTGGAAAACGCACAGGCGGTGATGCAGACGCAAAATAAATTTTGTTGGCTCCCGCATCACGCGCCATTTGCACAATTTCTCGGCTAGTAGTACCGCGCACAATCGAGTCATCAACAAGCAAAACATTTTTACCCTTAAACTCGATACTCATGGCATTTAATTTCTGTCGCACCGATTTTTTGCGCAGTTGCTGCCCCGGCATAATAAATGTTCTCCCGACATAGCGATTCTTAATAAAACCTTCACGAAAGTCCACACCCAGCTGATTGGCCAGTTGCAAGGCGCTTGGCCGACTGGAATCGGGTATTGGAATAACCACATCGATATCAAGATGCTGCATAGAATGCTTAATTTTCTGAGCAAGAGATCTGCCCATATTCAAACGGGTTTCATATACTGAAACACCATCAATTACCGAATCCGGCCGTGCCAGGTAAACATATTCAAAAATGCAGGGATTTAGCGTGGTGCCTTCAACGCACTGCTTGCTATGGAAATTTCCCGCTTCATCTATAAAGATGGCTTCTCCCGGTGCTATATCGCGTTCCAGTTTAAATCCAAGCGTATCCAACGCAACGCTTTCCGAAGCGACGAGATATTCACTTCCTTGTTCTGTTTTTATCGAACCAAAAACCAACGGACGTATTCCAAAAGGATCACGAAAAGCCAGAAGACCATAACCGGCAATCATTGCAACAACGGCATAAGCACCTTCGCAACGCCTATAAACACCACTGACTGCCGCAAAAATAGTATCTGGGTCAAGATGGCAATTACCCGTACTTTCCTGCAATTCATGCGCCAGTACATTCAATAAAACTTCCGAGTCTGATTGCGTATTCACATGACGTAAATCTGTACGAAACAATTCCTGATTCAATTGTTCTGCATTTGTGAGATTGCCATTATGTCCCAACACAATCCCAAACGGCGAGTTCACATAAAAAGGCTGCGCTTCGGCAGGTGATTGAGACGACCCGGCCGTCGGATAACGCACATGTCCAATACCCATATTGCCGTGAAATGCTCGCATATTCCGGGTGCGAAACACATCGCGAACCAACCCCATTCCTTTGTGCATATGAAACGTGTTTCCTTGGGCCGTTACAATTCCCGCCGCATCTTGACCACGATGCTGCAACATCAGCAAACCGTCATAAAGCAATTGATTCGCCGGTGATTTTGCGACAATACCGAGTATTCCGCACATACGCCTACTCCATCAATCCAATAAATGGCACAAAAAAACAGAATTTATTCGATAACAACGGCAACACAGTCTTAGCGCTTGTGTTGCAAGATTTCCTCTTTTTTTTCATAACTGATATGTTTAGACAAATCATTAGGTAGCCAAGGCAAGACCTGCAAAGCCATCATTTCCAGTGTTGGGCTTAACACTGCTTGCCGCCATAAAGACTGTTGTGGCAAAGCGGTCAGGCCGGCAATCAAAACCAAAACCATGACAACAACCAGTGCACGGGTGAATCCGAAAAAAGCGCCCAGAATTCGATCTATGAACCCCAGGCCCACGTTCTTAATCAGTGCATTTAGCAGCATGGTAATCATTACGGAAATAATTAACGTCGCAATAAAAACCAGAATAAATGCCGCAATAATCCGCAACGATTCTCCGCTGAGTTCAGGTGGTATATAAGGCTCAAAATCGTATGCAAAAGTACTTGCTGCGATAAAGGCGATTACCCATCCTGCAATTGATAAAACTTCACGTACTAAACCCCTTACAATACTTAGAATAATTGAAATAAAAAATATCCCAAGAACAACATAGTCAAAAATGGTCATCGCGAAGAAAATCGTACTCAATAAACTTACTATTTAGTCCAACGCTATCAAAAAGCAATTGAACATTTATAGTTTTCTTATTTTGGTGTGACAACACCATCCAGTCCCTGTTTTCTGAGTTTCTCCAGCTCATTTTCAGCAGCCATGCGACTTAAAAAAGGACCGATACGAACACGTGTCATTACATTGCCATTGTGTGTATGTGTCTCTGTATAAGCATTAATCCCGTTTGATTTAAGATTGTTTAGCTGCTGTTGCGCTTTCGATTGATCGGAAAACGCACCTAACTGCACAACAAACTCTTCCGAAGTTTGGCCCGGCTGGTTAATATTTTCTGCCTGAACAATGGCTAATCGCGGTTTAATGCCGGGGATTGGAATGTGATTCTTTTTCGTACTTTCATCCTGTTCTTCTGATTCACTCATTTGATCTAACGATCGAAGTATATGAGAAAAATCAGTTGACAATTCTGACTGATCGATAGCTTGATCAACATCGTTGTTTTGCGGAAAATCTTCTGACGGTAACACTAACGGGGGTATTTCGGTAATATCTTCTTCCGGGAAAAGATGAATGTCTATTTCATGCGTTTCCGTATCCGGCTTGGGCTCATCAAAAATCATGGGCAAAATGATTATTGATGCGATAACCAAGACGATAGCACCCAGTAGACGACGTCTGGCGCGCTTTCTAAGTAATAGCTCTTCTTCGGTGATATTTTTATTCATTATAAATATCCAAGTATTACTGATGATTTACTTTTTCATGATGTTGCAACACTGCACCAACCGTATAGAATGAACCCAATACGCAAATTCTATCATTTTTGTCTGCATGTTCACAGGCAAATCCATAGGCCAAAACAATATCTTCAAATTCATGAATGATGCGATTTTCCCGGGTAATGTCCAGCTTGTAAAAATGATGCAGTAATACTTTGACACTCGCACCTCTAGGTGCATCAATCGGTGATAATAACCAGACATCGATATGGCGCTCCAATTTCTGGATTACCCCCGAAATATCCTTGTCTTCCAGCATCGCAAAAATTGCATAGGTTTTCCCTGAAGACTGAGTCATTTCAAGATTCTTTGTAAATGTAACAGCTGCTGCAGGATTATGGGCAACATCTAAAATAGTCATGGGTTGACTTGATAACACCTGGAATCTTCCCGGTAGAAAAACTGTGATCAATCCCTTTCGAATTGCATGCATGTCAACTGGCAATTGTTCGCCAAGCGTTTCCAATGCCACAAGGCTGGTGCAGGCATTTTCAAGCTGTTTGTATCCACGCAATGCGGGGAACGGCAGTGTATAGCGTTTGCCTTTATGACTCCAGAAATCCCATTGATCATTTTTCCGAGTAAACCCGAAGTCCCGATTGATCATAATCAGCTGCGTTTGTATTGTCTTCACATAGTGCTCTATGCTGTATGGCAAATCTTCTTCGGCACAAACAGCCGGTTTGTTCTTCCTGAAAATTCCCGCTTTTTCGTAACCAATCGCTTCACGGGTATCACCCAGATAGTTCTGATGATCCAGGTCTACACTGGTAAGAATAGCGCAATCGGCATCAAAAATATTCACAGCATCCAAACGCCCACCCAGTCCCACTTCAAGTATGGCAACATCAACATGCTCGGTAATAAATAAATACATTGCAGCCAATGTGCCGAATTCAAAATATGTTAATGAGACGTCACATTTTATTCTCGCCTGATCAATTGACATTAGCGCCAGGAGTAATTGCTGGTCGGAAACTTCTTTTTGCTCAATGCGAATACGCTCGTTATAGCAAACCAGGTGTGGCGAGGTATAACATCCAACACGATATCCCGCAGCTGTCAGAATTGATTCGAGAATTGCGCAAACAGAACCCTTCCCGTTGGTTCCGCCCACAATTATTACTGGAAACACAGGCCTTAATACCAATTCATCACGAACCTGGCCGACACGCTCAAGCCCCATATCAATTGTTTTAGGATGAAGTTGTTCGAGATACGCCAACCATCCTGCCAGCGAATTGCAATTTAGATCAGAGCGCATAAATTGCTCAATTCGTCATCCTATTGACATAAATGACCGATGTCATTGCAAATAAACGGAAACAATGACCATTTACAACCTTATCTATGCAGACGTCGAGACAGGCATAGGGTTACGCATCAACAATGTGCATAAATTTGCTATTTTTTCACGCAAATTCCTGCGATCAATGATCATATCGACCGCACCATGTTCTAACAAAAATTCAGCACGTTGGAACCCTTCCGGTAATTTCTGTCGTACTGTTTGTTCTATAACACGTGGGCCCGCAAAACCAATTAAGGCACCCGGTTCAGCTACCACAACATCACCAATAAAAGCAAAACTTGCCGACACACCACCCATTGTCGGGTCGGTAAGCACTGAGATAAATGGTAATTTCTCACGGCTTAAGCGTGTTAATGCCGCAGAAGTTTTAGCCATTTGCATCAGCGAAAATAAGCCTTCCTGCATTCTTGCGCCACCACTTGCACTAAAACAAACAAATGGCACATGTTGATCAATACAGGTATTGACGCCGCGGACAAAACGTTCGCCAACGACTGAACCCATAGAGCCGCCCATGAATCCAAATTCAAATACCGCAACAACCAGTGGAATTGACAGAATGCTGCCCTTCATGACAATTAATGAATCGTCTTCTTCGACGCTGGATTTAGCCTGAGATAAACGATCCACATAGCGTTTACTATCTTTGAATTTTAAGGGATCGGTCGGCTGTACTTCAATACCAATCTCTTGCCGATTGTGTTCATCGAGCAAATAATCAATCCGTGTCCTTGCTGAAATACGGTTATGATAATCACAACGGGGACAAACATTCAGATTCTTCACCAAATCGGTATAATAAAGCACGGCTTCACAGGAACTGCATTTGCTCCAGAGTCCTTCTGGAACAATTTTCTTTTCCCCGTTTTCTTTGCGCTTTATTTTAGGGGGTATTATATTCTGGAACCAACTCATAAATGCGTTCTCTACTCTGCAAAATTAGTTCTGACTGGGTTTTGTGTCTATGGCTTCGCGCATGCTCGCGACTAAGCGCCCAACATTATCCAACACTTCCGACTGAGATGAATGCTCAATTTCTTCAATGATCCGACTGCCAATAACAACAGCATCGGCCAATCCCGCAACCGCGCTTGCAGTTGATCCATCACGTATACCGAAACCAACGCCAATTGGAATCGATACAGATGCGCGCAATTTTGCCAGCATGGACTCAACATTCTTCAGATCAAGATGGGATGCACCTGTCACGCCTTTTAACGAAACATAATATATGTATCCTTTAGCCAGTCTTGCAACCTGCTGAATGCGTGATTGGGAGGTCGTGGGCGACAACAAGAAAATTGCGTCGATACCCTGTTGCTCAAGACACTTGACCCAATCCTCGCATTCTTCCGGTGGATAATCAACTGTCAGCACGCCATCAATTCCGGCATCTTTTGCTTTTACAGCGAAGCGCTCATAGCCCATTGCCTCTACAGGATTTGCATAACCCATTAAAACCACAGGCGTTTGAGTATTGCGTCGCCTAAATTCAGAAACCAACTCGATCACATTGTTCAGACCCACGTGGTGTTTTAAGGCACGCTCGGAAGAACGTTGTATCGTTGGTCCGTCGGCCATCGGATCCGAAAACGGTACACCAAGTTCAATGATATCCGAACCCGATTCAACCAGACAGTGCATTAAATCGACAGTTAATGCAGGATCAGGATCCCCCGCTGTAATAAACGGGATGAGTGCTTTTTTACGATTAGACTGCAAGACAGCAAATGTTTGCGCAATGCGATTCATACTATTTATAAAAGTCTTTTAATTTGGAAGGTAAGCCAAAAATGTTTAGTCTGTATGTTTCAAGTTTGAATGCTAAAAACTGGGTGGCCAGAATTATCAAAGTGATATTCCAGACATCTGCGCGACTGTCGCCATATCTTTATCGCCACGCCCGGAAAGATTAACCAACAGCAGCTTGTCTTTAGCGAGTGTCGGAGCAAGCTTGGCCGCATAGGCCAGAGCATGGCTTGACTCAAGTGCAGGCATGATACCTTCAAAACGGCATAACGCATGAAATGCCTCCAGCGCTTCGTTGTCTGTTATCCCGACATATTCAGCGCGGTGAATATCTTTCAACCAGGCATGCTCCGGACCGACGCCCGGGTAGTCCAAACCAGCTGAAATGGAATGTGTTTCAATAATCTGACCATTTTCATCTTGAATTAAATAAGTACGATTCCCGTGCAGCACGCCTGGCTTTCCCTTAATTAATGTAGCTGCATGCTGATTTGTATCCAAGCCCTTACCGGCCGCTTCAACGCCAATCATTTGCACAGTCTTGTCGTCGATATACGGATAAAACAATCCTATCGCATTGGATCCGCCACCCACACAAGCAATTAACACATCAGGTTGTCTTCCGTAGGTTTCTAACATCTGAACTTTGGCTTCATTACCAATAACCGTTTGAAAATCACGAACCATCACTGGATAAGGATGTGGACCTGCAACTGTACCGATGATATAAAAGGTATCTTCAACATGGGTCACCCAGTCTCGCATGGCTTCATTAAGCGCATCTTTCAGCGTACGCGAACCTGACTCAACGGGAATAACCTCAGCACCCAACAATTTCATTCGATACACATTGGTCGCTTGGCGTCTGACATCTTCAGCGCCCATATAAACGACACACTGCATACCGTAACGGGCAGCTACCGTTGCTGTAGCCACCCCATGCTGCCCGGCGCCCGTTTCTGCAATAACCCGGTTTTTCCCCATACGGCGGGCCAACAAGGCCTGCCCAATAGTATTATTAACCTTGTGCGCTCCAGTATGATTTAAATCTTCCCGCTTCAAAAGTATCTGAGCACCGCCGAGATGTTCCGACCAACGCCTGGCATGATAAATAGGGCTTGGGCGACCAACGTAATGCTTTAGTTCGTGGGCAAATTCTTGCTGGAACTCGGAATCATTCCGATAGTGCTCATACCGCTCACGCAATTCATCCAATGCCGAAATCAGCGTTTCGGCAACAAACACACCGCCATAGGGCCCAAAATGGCCACTCTTATTTGGCAAGTCATAAACATTCACTCTATTCGAACTCCTTGCATGAAAGCAGAAATTTTTCCCTGATCTTTAATACCTTTTACTGCTTCAACACCACTTGAAACATCTACTGCCCAGGGTCGAACCTGCTGGATGGCGGCCGCAACATTTTCGGCACTTAATCCACCGGATAAAATTACCGGCAGCGGTAAATAACGAGGAATCAAACCCCAATCAAACACATGTCCAGTACCACCAGGCATATTTTTTGCATAAGTATCCAGTAATAATCCTTTGGCAGTGTTATACCGGTTGGCGTATTGTAACAAATCTACACCATCCTTGACGCGAATTGCTTTAATATACGGCAGTGAAAACTGTTCACAAAACTCCGGTTCCTCATCGCCATGGAATTGCAATAGACTCAGTTTCACTATTGAAGCAGTTTCTAAAACCCAGTCACGCTCAGGATTCACATAAACCCCGACAGTATTGATAAACGCAGGTATTTTACTTGAAATTTCACTTGCTTTCTGGGGCGTCACATAGCGCACACTTTCCGGCCAGAAAACAAAACCAATGGCGTCCGCACCTAAGTTGACTGCTGACATGGCATCTTCAACGCGTGTGATACCACAAATTTTTACACGTACTGCCATAACAATTGAATTGAACGAAACGATAATTACTAAATTTTCGGGCAATCAAAAAAATTTGATCTCCCTTCTAATTGAGGAATATTCCATTTAGGATCATACAAAATACCTGTCAGATACAATCCCGACGCTGAAAATGTTGGTGGAGCAAATGCTCTATCACAATTTTCTAGTACGGATTGTACCCATTCCGGAGGATATTTTCCCTTACCAATGTAGACAAGACATCCGACTATATTCCGTACCATATGCTGTAAAAAAGCATTGGCACATAAATCAAAAGCAATAATATTACCATGACAGGATATGTCCAGTCGTGTGAGTATGCGTACGGGCGACTTTGCTTGGCATTCAGCGGCTCGAAAAGCGGAAAAATCATGCTCACCGATCAAACTTCTGGCGCCGATTTGCATTTTCTTCAGGTCAAGTGGTTGATGGAACCAACCCAATATTTTGGAATGAATACCTGGCCGAACAGGATGATTAAGCAGAAAATATCGATAACACCGTTCACGCGCACTAAAACGCGCGTGAAACTGCTCAGACATTTGATTTGCCCAGAGTACTGCGATATCTTTTGGTAGAAATGCATTAACACCACGTATCCAGGCCGTCAATGGTCGTACAGCTGACGTATCAAAATGTACAACCTGGTACAACGCATGCACACCTGCATCGGTTCTTCCGGCTGTGACAACTCGAATTTTTTCACAAGCAACCTGAGTCAACGCAAATTCGAGTTTATCTTGTATTGAGCAGCCGTCCGGCTGGCTCTGCCAGCCGCAATAATTGCTTCCATTGTATTCAAGAATGAGTGCAATTCTCACAATATCATAGCGATCAACTATACTATCCAGTTAAACGTCCACATTGTGATTACAAATACACTCAAACAAGAACATTACAGTTTTTCCAGTAATTCCCGCGCGGCTTTTTGTTGATTCTCATCGCCTTCCTGAACAACTTCCTCAAGCATTTCCCGCGCGCCTTCTAGATCTTCCATTTCCAGATAAGCTTTGGCCAGATCTATTTTGGTTTCTATTTCATGCCATTGCTCGCTTTTTGTTTCTGTTTCAGGCGCTGCTGACTCGATTGTATCTACATGTTCTTCTGTTACCGGATTCTCTGAAACGTCAGGTAAGTTTTCCTTTTCGATATCCAAATCAATATCTGAAAAATCAATATCCGATATTTGTTCCCCTGAACCTGCAGAAGAATTCATAGCATCGTCAGTTGCGCCTCCTGTCTCCGCCATGTCAAGCGTATTCATCTCGTCATCTGATGATGACTCCTGTACAGGAGTCTGCTCTTCACGCTTGCCACTTTCGTCCGACAGCTCGAATGTCGATGAATCCAATGAGAAATCAAGTGTATTCTCATTATTTAAGTCTGATTCCCTTTGCACGAGCTCTGATTCTGGTTCTTGGTCAGCCAAATCCAATTTTAACGCATCACTTTCTTCAGCTTCACCCGGTTCATCAAAGTCAATCTTCAATTCATAGTCTGATTCACTGTCCGAAGAAGTTGGTTCCTCCTCATGTGGAAAATCCAGAATTTGTTCTTGATCAATATCCAATTTTTCATCAGAAACCTGTACGCTTGCGGACTGTTCATTCACATCAAAATCAGCTTCGAAATCGAGACTATTTCCGTCGTCTCCCTCGATAGAGTCGTCAAGCGACCCACTCTCAGGCTGGTTCTCGTCAAAGGCATCCATCTCAAGTTCATCTAGTGGATTATCCAATTCATTTTCCGCCTTTTCATTTTCCTTGGAAAAATCCAATTCAATTGGTTGCTCCGAATCAAATGGCTCTTCTTCCCCGTCGTGAGCCTGTTCTTCAGCTGAAAATGCAGAATCCAGTTTTGCGGCATCTACTTTTTCCTCTGGATTTTCATCCGGAAAAAATTGATTTGTTTGATCAAATTCATCGATATCTTCATCCTTGCCATCCGTTGCATGGGCTGCAGCAACTGCCGCAGCTGTTTTATTTCGCAACGCCGAAGATAGTTCTTCATATCTGGATTCTTCCGCTAGCGCCTCTTCCTCCGCAGCTTTTCTTTTACGACGATAAATGACAGCAAACATCGAGAGCAAAAGAATTGCAAAAGCCGCGCCAATATAGGTCATATTGTCCATCATTTGATCGAGGATTGAAGCTTCCTCTGACTCAGGCAGCAACACTGGATTCGACATGGATGCAACCGCTGCAACTTGAGTAGCCGGCACAACAGGCTCGCTTGCTATATTGTCTTCATCATTCGGTGTTTGTACTGCAATGGTCTCAGATTCCTGAATGAAATCAAATTCAGTTCCTGTTGCAGGAACAGATTCTGATGAGATAACTTCAATGGATTCAATTTCAGCTTGCGGCTGTTCTGCTTCAACTGCTGCTTGAGTTTCAGCATTAATTTGCGCCTGTGCCAATTCAGGACTTTGCAACGCCAATAATTTTTGCAAGTTCTCAATATTCTTTTCCAACATGGCAACACGTTCATTCGCTTCTTTCAAAGCGAGATTACGTGCAATCGCATCTTCTTCCATCATACGCAGACGTTCTTGCGTACTGATCTCTGAATAGGGATCTTGAGAATCTAGTAAACGCTCACCACTTGAAAGCCGCAACACTTCTTCGGGCGGTTCACTGCGCGAAACAGCAGCATTATCGACCGCTGTTGTAATTTGCCCTGAAGCTTGCTGATTCAAGGCATCAAGATCATGCGGCTCTTGAGTCGACGAAGCCAAATTCTGGCGATATTTATGCCAGTCGTTAACCTGTACTCTGACCTCAATATTGGCTTCTCTTTCACTAATCTCAGCCAATTCCTGCAAATTCGGAATTTTCAGAATGACGCCGGTTCGCAGCAAATTCATGTTGTCTGCAATGAAAGCTTCGCGATTGGCTCTGAATAACGCAACCAGCATCTGGTTGATATTAACCGCTTCGGGTTTAACCTGCCTGGCTATCGAAGACAATGTATCGCCTTCTAAAATCGGTCCATATGTACCCGGAGTCTGAACCGAAGCTTGAGATGCTGGCCGTAGCGTCTCTACAGTCCTTTCCTCAGCTGAAGCAATTGTTGTCGGTTGAGTGCTATCTTGAGCCAGAGGCGCCGCTTCTACTTCCGCTGCATTTGCAGATGCAGTTTTTTCCTCAATGGCAGGTACAATCGGTGCAATCGGTTCCGGTCTTCTTGCATCTACCGGGTCAAGCAATACGGTATATTCACGTAACAATCGCCCAGAAGCCCAGCTTATTTCCACCAGCATATTCAGAAATGGCTCATTAACCGCTTGTGGAGAAATAATTTTCACATAAGGATCACCGTTGATACGTGATTCTATGGAGATACTGAAAGTGTCATAATAATTTTCGTAGCGTATACCCGCTTGAGAGAATGCTTCACGTGAGGCAAAAACAGCTTTTAATGTAGAAAATTCCTCATCACTGACGGAGACAAGATCAATCTCTGCATTGAGCGGCTGACCCAAAGACGAATTGATTGTTAGTTTACCAAGCCCTGCAGCGTGAACAGTTAAGGAAAAAACCAAACCGACTAATAATAAGCATGCTCTAATTATAGAAGTAAACACCGAGGACCCCTCTCTTGTTTTCAAAAAGAAAATAGACCTAGACTAGCACGAACTTTGATAGTGAAAGCGTTGAATATTCCTTGAATTATATGCTAATTCCAGAAAAAAAAATGTTAGCTTTCAAATAAGACAATATCATTTGTCTTAATAATCAGTCAATAATTGTATAGATTTAATGTTGTACTATAATTCTGAGCATTCTGCGTAACGGCTCGGCAGCCCCCCATAGCAGTTGATCGCCCACGGTAAATGCAGACAGATATTCATTTCCCATAGCCAGTTTACGTATACGCCCTATCGGTATGGACAAAGAGCCGGTCACAGCAGCAGGGGTTAATTTTTCAGTGGTCGCTTCTCTCTCGTTTGGCACAACCTGAACCCATTCATTGGATTTGGCAATAATATCTTCCACTTCGTCCAATGGTATATCCTTTTTGAGCTTCATGGTGAGCGCCTGGCTGTGACAACGCATGGCGCCGACGCGTACGCAAGTACCGTCAACCGGAACCGGTTGACTTGTTCTACCCATAATTTTGTTGGTTTCTACCAGCCCTTTCCATTCTTCACGGCTTTGACCATTGTTTACAGCTTTATCAATCCAGGGAATCAGGCTTCCGGCAAGCGGTACACCAAAATTTGAAACCGGAAAATTTTTGTCTCGCAAAGTCCCAGCGACTTCCCGATCAATATCCAAAATACTGGAAGCCGGGTCATCCAACAAGTCTTTAGCGACACGATGCGCCTCACCCATTTGTTGCAGCAGTTCTCGCATATTACGGGCGCCAGCACCTGATGCCGCCTGATAGGTCATAACGTTTACCCACTCAACCAAGCCTTTTTCTATAAGTCCACCAACAGCCATCAGCATCAAACTAACGGTACAATTGCCACCAATATAGTTCTTTACACCCTTGTGCAAGGCCTGTTGTATGACCGGCATGTTCACCGGATCAAGGATAATGACAGCATCATCATCCATCCGCAATGCTGATGCGGCATCAATCCAGTATCCCTGCCATCCGTTTTTTCTCAGTTCCTTGGCAATGCTATTGGTATAATCACCGCCCTGACAGGTGATGATCACATCCATCTCAGCCAGCGCTGTTAAATCATAAGCGTCTTTAAGTGGAGGAATTTCCTTACCGATATCCGGTCCTTTTGCCCCTTTCTGAGAGGTAGAAAAAAATACAGGATCAATCAAAGAAAAATCATTTTCTTCTCGCATACGCTGCATCAACACAGAACCCACCATACCTCGCCAACCAACAAAACCGACCTGTTTCATTTCTTGCCTATAGTCCTAAATAAAAAAACACATCTTGTATTTAAACATAAAAACAATCCGTACTATCAACGGTTTTACATGTTTGACAGTACCGCATCGCCCATTTCACGGGTTCCAATTATTCGCATACCTGGACTTGCAATATCGCTTGTTCGAAAACCCTGTGTCAAAACTTTTTTAACCGCATTTTCTATGCGTTGCGCCGCACTTTCCTGATTGAATGTATAGCGCATCATCATGGCAACCGAAAGAATAGTCGCCAGGGGATTTGCGATATTTTTACCGGCAATATCCGGCGCTGAACCATGAATTGGTTCATACAATCCTTTGTTGTTGCTATCAAGCGATGCGGAAGGCAGCATTCCGATAGAGCCAGTGAGCATGGACGCCTCGTCCGATAAAATATCACCAAACATGTTTCCGGTTACAACTACATCAAATTGCTTGGGGTCACGCACCAGCTGCATGGCCGCGTTATCGACCAGCATATGCGAGAGCGTTACATCGGGATACTCCTGGCCAACTTCCTCAACCACATCACGCCATAACTGGGTGCATTCCAAGACATTCATTTTGTCAATCGAACATAGCTTGCGGTTTCTTTTTTGCGCGGCCTGAAAAGCCACATGTGCAATACGTTGAATTTCACTCTCATTATAGATCATGGTGTTAAAACCAACACGCTGACCATTACGTTCTTCGATACCACGGGGCTCACCAAAATAAATATCACCGGTTAATTCGCGCACGATCAAAATATCAAGACCGGCAACCACTTCAGGCTTTAGACTGGACGCATCGGCAAGTTCCGGATAAAGCATCGCGGGCCGCAAGTTTGCGAATAAGTTTAACGCTTTACGTATCGCCAGCAATCCACGCTCGGGTCTCTGAGCACGCGGAAGACTATCATATTTGGGGCCGCCCACAGCCCCCAGCAACATCGCATCGGCATGCGCGGCCAGTTTATGCGTTGCCTCGGGATATGGCTCACCGGTTGCATCAACTGCACAACCACCAATCAGCCCGTGTTCAAGCGCTATCCCGAGCCCATCGGTCTTCAACACATCTAATACACGTACGGCCTGGGCAACGATTTCAGGACCAATACCATCACCCGCCAGAATTGCAATTTTCATAGTCGTCATTTTTGGATTATGCTCATGAGAACAACCAGGGTTGTTCTTCACGCCGTTTCTGTTCAAATTGTTTTATTTTTTCGGCATGTTGCAGTGTCAAACCAATTTCATCCAGACCATTTAACAAACAATGTTTGCGAAACGCATCCACTTCAAATGAGAAATGCGCATTGCTTGGCGTGATCAAGATTTGCTTTTCCAAATCCACCGCTAATGCATACCCTTCGGTTTCATTCACCTCATGAAATAGCTGGTCGATAATCTTTCCTTCCTGAACAATCGGTAACAATCCAATTTTGAAACAGTTATTAAAAAATATATCTGCAAAACTTGGCGCAAGAATTACTTTGAATCCATAATCTTGAAGCGCCCAAGGCGCATGCTCTCGACTCGAACCGCACCCGAAGTTGTCCCGCGCCAGCAATATCTGGGCGGATGTGTAGCGCGGTCTATTCAGAATAAAATCCGGATTTAACTGGCGTTGTGTAACATCCATCTCAGGTTCGCCGTGATCCAGATAACGCCACTCATCGAACAGATTGCGCCCAAAACCCGAACGTTTGATCGATTTCAGGAATTGCTTTGGAATAATAGCATCCGTATCGACATTAGCCCGATCAAGGGGTGCGACGACACCCGTAAATGTCCGAAATTTTTCCATGTTGTGAATTATTGTGCAGAACGCTCTATAGCTTCACCGCCTTGCTGAATATCCTTGCCGAAACCGGCCATAGTG
The DNA here is from genome assembly GCA_031316255.1 of Nitrosomonas sp. NCBI lineage: Bacteria > Pseudomonadati > Pseudomonadota > Betaproteobacteria > Nitrosomonadales > Nitrosomonadaceae > Nitrosomonas > Nitrosomonas sp. The sequence goes on from JALDQW010000001.1 coordinate 3,496,749, forward strand.
TTACATGCGGTCAGACTGAAAATTGCAATTAATGTAATGATTACTGTCATTGGTTTCATGATTTTCTCCTCCACAAAAAATAAACAAATTGTTCAAGGGACAGCGTGTTCAAGATAGACTCAACTGACTCACATCGACAAAATGTCCGGCTATAGCCGCAGCCGCAGCCATAGCCGGACTAACCAGATGCGTACGACCACCGGGACCCTGCCGGCCTTCAAAATTACGATTGGACGTTGAAGCACATCGCTCTCCTTTAGACAATCGATCGTCATTCATTGCCAGACACATCGAACAACCGGGTTCACGCCATTCAAAGCCTGCAGCCTGAAAAATTTTATCCAGCCCTTCCTGTTCGGCCTGATACTTAACCAAGCCCGATCCGGGCACCACCAATGCCAATTTAATTGTCGAAGCAACGTGTTTTCCTTTGACCACTTCAGCGGCTGCACGCAAATCTTCAATCCGCGAGTTGGTGCAGGAACCAATAAATACTTTATCAAGTGTTATCGACTGTATCGGCGTACTGGGTTGCAGCCCCATATACTTCAGGGCCTGTTCCATATCCTGACGTTTAATGTCTTCCATAACATCGTTCGGATCAGGCACAACACCATCCACCGTTGTCACCATTTCCGGAGAAGTCCCCCAAGTAACCTGCGGCCGGATACTGGCCGCTTCCAGATTGACCGTTTGATCAAAAACGGCATCCGGATCGCTGTGCAGTGTCCGCCAATAAGCAACCGCCTTATTCCACAGCTCGCCTTGCGGCGCGAACGGCCTACCCTGGATATATTGAATCGTTGTTTCGTCCACAGCGACCATTCCAGCACGCGCACCGGCTTCTATCGCCATGTTGCATAACGTCATACGGCCTTCCATGGTCAAGGCTCGTATTGCGCTGCCTGCAAATTCAATCGCATAGCCTGTTCCACCAGCAGTGCCTATCTTGCCAATAATTGCCAGGGCAATATCCTTGGCGGTTACACCCAATCCAAGCCTGCCTTCTACAACAATCCGCATCGACTTGGACTTCTTGGCCAGTAGACATTGCGTCGCCAACACATGCTCAACTTCGGATGTACCGATACCAAAAGCAAGACATCCAAATGCACCGTGGGTACTGGTATGCGAATCACCGCAAACGACTGTCATTCCGGGTAACGTCGCACCTTGTTCCGGTCCAATGACATGAACAATGCCCTGACGCTGATCATTCATCTTAAACTCGGTGATACCCAGTTCATCGCAATTTTGATCGAGTGTTTCAACCTGCAAGCGTGACGTTGGATCACTAATGCCCTGATCACGCCCGGTTGTTGGCACATTATGATCAGCTACTGCAAGAATCGAGCTGATACGCCAAGGCTTGCGCCCGGCAATTTTCAAACTTTCGAATGCCTGGGGACTAGTGACCTCATGAACAAGATGGCGATCGATATACAGCAATGCCATGCTGTCAGCACCGTTCGAACCCGTATCAACCACATGTTGCGCCCAGAGTTTGTCGTATAACGTTTGCATTTTGCAAATTTAATTTATTGAAATGAGTTTAATTATCCAACCCTAAATTATTACATAAACTATGCATGAGAAACAGCGTCAGCTTTTTCCATGAGTAAAACTTTTTCATCTACCAGCATCAGCCAAGGTAAAATTATCCTGTTGACTCAACTTTTCCCGCATGATTATGAAAAAGACAACGCCTGTTGCCATTCGTTTTATCCGTTTTGCCCGGCTGATACTGCATGTAGTGTCAGGCATTCTGCAATCTATTGCCTACCCTCATGTTTCCCGTGCCACCCAGCATCACATGATGAAAAACTGGGCGATGAAAGTATTAAAAATTTTGAATATCAGACTGCACCATACCGGCAAGTTTCCTGACAAGAATGATCAACAGGCTTTACTGGTCGCCAATCATGTCTCATGGCTGGACATTTGTCTGTTAATGGCAATTTGTCCGACACAGTTTGTCGCCAAATCAGAAATCCGCAGATGGCCGGTCATTGGTTTTTTATGCAGAAGAGTGGGCACGCTATTTATAGAGCGCGCCAAACGCAGCGATACCGCGCGGATCAACCAGGTGATCGGCAATGTTTTAATGACCGGCGAGCGCGTTTGTATTTTTCCGGAAGGTGCAACCAGCGACGGCATGCAGATTCAACATTTTCACGCTTCCCTGTTGCAGTCCGCCGTAAACGCCAACGCGCTGATATATCCTGTCGCAATCCGTTATCTGGATGACACAGGCAACTTATGCCGCGACGCCGCCTATACGGACATATCACTCATCACCTCATTAAAAAAGATTTTAAGCCAAACCCGTATTGATGCTGTTTTAAACAGCAACGATGCCATTCATAGCGAAGGCAAAAACCGGCGCGAACTGGCGCGCCTGTCCGAACAGGCTATTGCTAACAGCCTGTCGCTGTCTTCCTATCACAAGGAATCTGAAAAACCCTCCTATCTTCCAAACGCATAGTGGATAACCGGCCGTTCCAGACGCAACCGCTGTCCAGCGCAACAAGCTTATCCGTCACATACAAACCCAGTGCAGACCAATGTCCACAGATAATCGTTTTTTCTTGACTGACGCGTTCTGGCACATCAAACCATGGAAAAAAACCGGATGGAATATCCTGAAAAGTGCCTTTATACGAAAAATTCATACGTCCATCCTTGCTGCAGATGCGCATGCGCGTCATCGCATTGATAATAACGCGCAAACGTTCCGCACCTATCCAGCCATCCTGCCAGTAGTCCGGTTCGTTACCGTATAATTGCGAGAAAATCACCCGATAATCATCATGACGCAACGCTGCTTCCACTTCACTGGCCAGCACCGCAGCTTTAGAAACAGACCAGTCCGGCAGCAAGCCGGCATGCACCAGTGCATAGTTGTCCTCATAATAAAACAACCGTTGCTGCCGCAACCAGCTCAACAATTCTTCACGATCTGACGCATCCAAAATCGGTTGAATGGTATCGCCTTTTTGGCAGCGGGCTATCCCGGCATCAACCATGAGCAAGTGCAAATCGTGATTACCCAACACCGTGACGACCGTATCTCCCGACTGCTTAACAAAACGCAGCATTTCCAATGATTCCGGGCCGCGATTGACAATATCACCGACCAGCCACAACTTGTCGTTCGAGTCATCAAACTCAATCACGTCAAGCAGTTTCCTAAACGACGAGTAGCAGCCCTGGATATCACCGATTGCGTAGATTGCCATATGAAGTATTTTTTGTCGTTTTGCAGAAAATAAACGCACCAAAAACGTGGGCCAAAACCAGAAACGTGTAATCGAATGTCACAATTAACGCAACCCGAGTACATCCTGCATATCAAACAGGCCTCTCGTTTTATTCTGAAGAAAACGAACAGCGCGCACCGCGCCCATGGCAAACGTCATCCGGCTGCTCGCTTTATGCACAATTTCGACGCGCTCGCCGATACCGGCAAACATGGCGGTATGCTCCCCAACAATATCACCCGCGCGTATCGTTGAAAATCCGATGGTTTCATCGTTGCGTTCACCCGTTACGCCTTCCCGGCCATAAATAGCCACTTTTTTTAAATCGCGATCTAAAGCATCGGCAATCACTTCGCCCATCCGCAAAGCGGTTCCGGATGGCGCGTCAATTTTATGACGGTGATGCGCTTCAATAATTTCGATATCATAACCCTGGTTCAATACCCTGGCGGCTATCTCAAGCAGTTTGAACGTTACATTGACCCCCACGCTCATATTTGGCGCAAAAACAATGGCGATATCGTTTGAAGCCTCCTTGAGTTTTTCCTTTTCTTCAGCCGAGAATCCAGTGGTGCCAATAATCATTTTCACCCCGGCTTCGCGGCAAACTGCCAGATGCGCCAGCGTGCCCTCGGGACGGGTAAAGTCAATCAACTGATTGCTGCCGGTCAAGGCAGTTACAAAATCGCTCGTGATATGAACACCGTTACTTGAACCGATCAATTCCCCGGCATCCTTGCCCAGATACGGACTGTTTTTTTGCTCCAGTGCAGCCGATAACTGCATGTCATCTGACTGCGTGATCGCTTCAAGCAAGGCGCGGCCCATTCGGCCGCCACTGCCTGCAATGGCAATTTTTTGAATCGTCATGTTATTCCTGTTAAGTTATCAAAAGTATGTAGGGTTATCTGCCTTCGTCTTCGGTCGTTGCCTTCACAGTTTCATCAATTGCATCTTCTGGTTGCGATATTTCCGGTTTCATTGGATGCAATGAAAACAACTGCTCATTTTCAGTTCGCATCAACCGATCGTCATTAAAATAAACTGTCAGCCTTTTTTGTTCAACCAGATCGCCTTTTATGCGCTGGATATAGACATAATCCCAGCGGTTATCTCGAAACACATCGACGACAAGCGGCGAACCCAGCACGAACCGCACTTGGGATTTGGTCATACCCGGTTTCAATTTGTCGAGCATTTCATCGGTCACAACATTGCCCTGCTGTACATCGATTTTGTAAAGCACATGCGGAACCAGAAAGCACCCCGTCAAATTAAAAAAAACCAGCATCGTGATTATTTTTACAACCATTTTGTTGATATGTATTGATATGTTATGTTTGTAGTGTAGACTCAGCATGATTGAGCACAATATGATACAGTAAATAATTTACTTGACAGAAATTACCATGAGCAATTCTGGAGACCTCAAAAGCATCGATCTTAAAACGATCGGTTTAAAAACCACACTGCCAAGACTCAAGATATTGAATTTGTTTGAAAATAGTTCTGTGCGTCATTTATCGGCCGAAGATGTATATAAAGAATTGATCAATGAGAATGAAGATATTGGCCTGGCCACTGTTTATCGGGTGTTAACGCAATTTGAACAAGCCGGATTACTCGAGCGGCATCATTTTGAAAGCGGCAAAGCCGTGTTCGAACTCAAAAGCGACGGCCATCACGACCACCTGGTTTGCCTGCAATGTGGCCGCGTGGAAGAATTCTACGACGCCGAAATCGAAAAACGCCAACTGGCCATCGCGAAAGATCGCGGATTTAAATTGCAGGAGCATTCACTATCGTTGTATGCCGATTGCATGCGCAATGAATGCCCGCACCGCAAATAAATGCGTTACCACTTTATTGACTGAGTAATAACCATGCCGCGCTCGATCATAGCAAAACACACGAACTCAAAAAAATATTGCCAAATCCTTTTATTGGCCGGCGCACTGCTTCTGAGTCCGGCAATCGTCGCAAGCCAGCAGTTTAGTCAGTGTGTCTCCGAACTGAAATCCAAAGCGCGTCAGCAAGGCATATCGGACAATACGATTAACACGGTTCTGGGAAAAGTCAAGCATCTTGCCCGCGTTATCGAACTGGATCGCCGCCAACCCGAATTTACTCAAACCTTTGCCGGTTATTTTAATGCGCGTATAACCAATGAAAGAATTAGAAATGGACGCCGGCTGCTGGAAGCGCATCGTGAATTATTGAACAAAATAGAACTGGAAACCGGAATTCCAGCCAAATATCTGGTTTCTTTCTGGGGACTGGAAAGCAATTTCGGCGGATATTTTGGAGACTGGTCCGTACCGGATTCATTGACCACGCTAGCCTGTGATCAACGCCGCAGCGCATTTTTTACACAGGAATTATTCAACGCACTGCGTATCATCGATGCAGGCGACATCACACCTGAACGTATGGTCGGTTCATGGGCAGGCGCAATGGGACATATGCAGTTCATGCCGTCCACCTTTTTAAATTACGCCAAAGACGCTGATGGCGATGGACGCCGGGACCTATGGGGCAGTATTGAAGATGCGATGGCGTCGGCCGCCAATTTCTTGCGCAAAATGGGCTGGAATCCTGATCTCGAATGGGGACAGGAAGTCAAACTGCCGTCAGATTTCGATTATTCACTGGCCGGTAGTAATCACCAACGAACATTGAGTGACTGGGCGGCACTCGGGGTAACCCCCGTATCGGGCCCCAGTTTATTGCCAACCGGTCAAAAAGCCGCTTTACTGGTACCGGCGGGTCATCGAGGCCCTGCTTTTCTCGTTACCCAGAATTTCCAGGTCATCATGCGCTGGAACCGTTCTGAATATTACGCGCTGTCTGTAGGCCATCTGGCTGATCGCATATACGGCGAGCCTGAATTGTCCCGGCAACCGCCCGCAGATGGCATCAAAATCTCGCGCGAACAAGTCCGTCAATTACAAAGTGATCTGCATGCACTCGGCATTGATCCCGGCGGTGTCGATGGCGTCATGGGACCGCAAACCCGGAAAGCCATCAGCATTTTTCAGCACAGAACGCAACGCATTGCGGATGGATATCTTGATAGCACGTTACTGGAAGCGGTGCGCGCCGCAGCACAATAATACGCAAGATTGCCGGAATCGCTTTAGCGACTCTTGAAAAATCCCTATTTGCAGGCATCCGCTTCGCGAGCTGTTTTTTGTATACAACACATATAAAAAAGCTACTGCAATACCCGCTTACAGTAGCTTCTGCAACAATTCACCCAATCTCAAATCAGTTTAATTACCGAGCTTAACAAAATCGCCGTTTTGGTTAATCCATACTTCCCCGGTAAATGCGTCGGTCACAGTTGCGGCGTCCGTTGCAAAGCAATCTGGCACGACCTGGCTCGCATAGGTTCCGGCCGAAGCATAGGTAACGGGCGGCGTTACCTGCACGCCTTCCAACGGAAAACTGGCCAACAGTTCGGAAAGTGTTTCTGTAATATCAAAACACAGGTCAGAATTAACAATCAGATCCGCCGTTCCGGTTGCGGCATTGATTGTACAATGTTTGACACTTGCATTCGCATCGACAATGGCCTGAAACGGATTGGGCAATCCAGGGGTAGTTATGGTAATGCCCTCTAGACTCGAAGCAGTAACCGTATTACTACTCAGCACGGAAATACCACTCGCATTTTGTTGCTGCGGTATTACGCAGAGATTGCTATTGGTCGGATCGGATATATTTGGTGCAGGCACGCATTGACCGTTGGTTGTGACCGTCACGACGTTGCCGCTCTGACTATAATTAATACCACTGGGCACATTTTCCGTATTACAGGCACTGATGCCGCCGCCACCTGATTTTCTCACCAGATTCACCAGGTTAGCGAGCGAATCAACCCGTGTTGGCGTGTCGCCCCAGGGGCCGCCCAAAACATAAACATTATTATCATTAGTATTGACGCCTACGTAAACAGCGGTTTCAGGGTAAAACCTAAACAACCATGGACTGATATTTTGTGTTGCGCGATGACCAGGAAAAACTTCCGGAAATTTGTTTTCAGCCCAGTTAAGCACTGTCGCAGTATCATCAGCGGTATCTGCAAAGGTTAACTGTATTTGCGTAAATAAAATCGCCGCCAGAATTGCTTGAAAAAAGTTTTTAGAATTTAACTTCATACCATGAAACCTCTCTTCTATTGTTGGATAAGTACTTGAGCACGCGTGTTGATTAGCCCGCTGAAAAGGATATTGCAATAGCAAGCATACTTGCATTATTAATGATTCATAAACGAAATAAAACGGACTAAAACCATATACTTTTCTGATTGATAAGCATCTATTGATGCACCTTAACCGCCAATTGCAATAATCTTGAACTGATATTAAGACCTGCATCGCGCGCATTACGCAGATTAATTTCAAAAATTATTCTTTCATTCGATAAATCCATGTTGATTGCAACACCATGAGTGACCGCAGTTGAACTATCAGCGAGCGTCAGGATGGGCTTGTCTGAAATTTTATCCAACAGCGTTGATAGTTCATTGCTGATCGATTTGGAGAAAAATATAGCCTGGCAGTCATTAAACTGATCTGTAACGCTAATACGCTTCACCTGAATTTGTCGACCATTCACCGGCTTGCTTTCCAACAAATCAATTTCACCGTCAAAATAATCCCGTCCATAAATACAGAGATTTAGCGTCTCGCCTGTTTCTTCCGGCCATTGCGTAAATATCAGAAAGTTATATATAAAGGCAGCCTTTACCTTGTATTCGATGATTTCCTCGGCAAAAGCATCAGATTGTGCATATGGCAGTACAAAACCAAGACATACAACACACACAGCATGCACAACACCTCTTTTCAAGCGCATGCTCAATGGTTGGATGAAGCGGTTAAAAAAATTCATATCTGCGTTTGCCATTAAAAGCGCCACTGCGCTCCCACGTAAATGCCGCGCGGAAGACGCGCTGCTGTAGATGGGATAATATCGGATACGTATTCCCTGTGGTTCTCACTAAACAAATTCTGGCCGACAAGAAATAACTCAATATTTCGCACCGGTTTGAACGCCAACTTGGCGTCCATTGTGACGTAATCAGGTATATTATAAAACTCCACTCTGCTGGTATAACGCAACCACAGATTAAGCTGTAATCTATTCGAGATATCGTAACTTGAACGTACTGATAATTGATGCTGAGGACTGACTTTATCTGCACCGCCCGTTAATGGATCGAATGTTTTAAATGCTTCATTCGATGAAACGTCCATTTTAAGGTAGCTATAACTGCCCTGAAAGCGCAAGCGATCGAGTGGATTCCAGTCAGTGGACACTTCGAATCCGTAAGTAAGCGCGGATGCTTTATTGTTGACAGTTACGGGTACAATAAGATGCTGCGGCAATCCTGTGCTGAACGATAATGCGCCAAAACTAAAATCTCTTAAGTCACTATAGTCATTGACAAAACCAGCAACATCTATAGATGCCTGTGATGAAAACTGATGACGATATCCCAGTTCGTAGGCGAGCAGTTTTTCCGATCCGAATTTACCATTGCTATCGATGAAGCTTAAAGACGAAATCGGGAAACTGGAGTTACCCGGCAAACCGGTTTTAAGACCAAGATTGATATGTGCATCATGTTCACTGCGGGAGGGCGTACGAATCGCGCGGGATACAGCCATCCATACGGAGTTTTTATTATCTGGGATCCAGGTTAACCGCGCGTTGGGTTGAACTTCCAAGCCGCTGAACTCATTGTGATCCACCCGGGTTCCGATAGCAAACAAAAGCCGATCGGGAATCAGCACGATATCACTACGGACAAAACCGCTGAAGAAATGATTGGTCGCTTGCCGCGGATCAAAAGTGATCGCTTCTGAATCGACAACCTTGTTTCGGTTCGCTCGGTAATGCGCGCCCCATGTAAAGTTATGTTTGTCCAGCAATGGAAAATTGTGTTGAAAATCAACATCAACACTTTCAGCTTCATACTTTGAAATCGGTAACAGTTGATAATGGTTGCGGTCGTAAGCCGCCTGTAACCAAAGAGAAGACTTGTCAGAAAACGTTCTGTCCCAGCGAAAACGCAGGTAACCGCCTTTTTGGTTATTGCGTTGCGCCTCGCCCGTAATTGTGGGTAAATCGAGGGTGTTTTTATCTATGGTTTGACCCAGCGCGTTATAAAAGAGTTCGCCTTGCAACGTAAACTGATCGCTACCGCGGTTGTGGTCAACACGGAATCCCGCTCTGGCAGAATGCCATTGTTCATGGTTGTCGGCGCCAGACAAACTGCGTGTACTGTCTCTTGAAAATCCTTTTGCAAAAATCCTGAATGGTGTTTTTTCATTAAACTTGCCACCGTGACGCGCGCTCATAAAACCGCGTTCAAAACTTCCGCCACCGGCGGTCAAAAATGTTCCTTGTGTGTTGCTGGCGCTTTTAGTGATAATGTTAATCACACCATTGACTGCATTGGTTCCCCACACCGAAGCTGCAGGACCGCGAATGACTTCGATACGTTCGATATCTTCCATCAAAGTATCTTGTTGCGCCCACAGTGTTCCGGCAAATAGTGGCGAATAATCGCTGCGTCCGTCGACCAGCACCTGGACCTTGCTGGATGAAAAACCGTTAAAACCACGGATACTGACCGCCCATTTATCCGTGCTGATTCGTCCAACCTGCACACCCGGCGCCATGCGCAGCGCTTCCGGTATGCTGGTTACGCCTGACCGGCGGATATCGTCCTGGGTAATCACAAAAATAGCTGACGCCACTTCATTAAGCTTTTGTTTGTTCCGGGATACAGAAGACACGTTGACAACCCTGACATCCATCAATTCCTCGATCGTGAACTTCAGGAACGGATTATCACCAAACGCAGGACTGGCAACCGCATGAATGGCAATACAGCACAATACGACGCAAGAAAATAATCTATGGCACAGTGTATTTAAACGCCCCTTTCCGGCGTGCAGACACATTTGTGTCCGTGTGATTAACCCACCAAACATACACCTGGCGCTGCGACTTGCCGTCAGAACTGCCATCGCGCCCCCACATAGATTCCCCTCGGAATAACACCTTGTAATGTAGGGATGGTGTCGGAAACAAATTCCCGGTGATTTTCACTGAGCAAATTCTGGCCAACGAGAAACAACTCAACATTTTTGGTCGGCTTGAATGTCAGATTTGCATCCATCGTGACATAATCGGGAATGTCATAAAACGCAATATTGCTGACATAACGCAGCCAAAGATTGAGTTGCAGTTTCTCGGTAAAGTCGTAATTCGAGCGAAATGATACGCGATGCTGCGGGGTTACACTGGCTGCGCCACCCGTTGTCGGATCAAGTTGCTTCAGAAATTCGTTCGCATGAATATGCATATCCAAATAACTGTAGCTGGCCTGCAAGCGCCATTGATTCGACGGCTTCCAGTCAGCGGATGCTTCAACCCCAAAGGTATGCGCTGACGCACTGTTGCCAAGAACGACAGGTAAAACAAATTGCCCGGGAAAATCTGAATTGGTTGCAAATGTACCGAAATTGGAATCACGCAGTTGTGTATAGTCGTTATAAAAACCGGTAATATCGACCGACGCCTGCGGGCTTATCTGATGGCGATAACCCACCTCATAGGCAATCAGCTTTTCCGAGTTAAAATTACTCGAACCCTGTATAGCCGTCAGGATCGAGCCGGAAAAAATTGGCAATCCAGGCAGCCCCTGAAGCTGCCGGACGACAGCGGTAACATCATTTTCACCCCGTGATGGTATGCGTACGGCACGGGATACGGACATCCATGCAGAATTTGAGGAATTGGGCGTCCATATGAGACGCGCATTGGGCTGTACCTCGAGGCCGGTGAAATCGTTATGATCCAGACGCGTGCCTAAGGTGAGCACCAGGCGTTCGGGCAGCAATGAAATTTCGTCACGCACAAAAACGCCAAACTGATGATTGGTCTGTTTGCGGGGCGTGAATTTAGTTATAACGGAGTCAAAACTCGTATTGTGATAAAGCCGATAGTTGAGTCCCCAGGTGACATTGTGTTTTTCAAATAAACCAAAACGTTGCTGAAAATCAACATCAAAACTCTCTGCATCTGTGCTTCCGATAGGCTCCAGCTCAAAGCGAACACGGTCGTAATACATTTGCAGCATAACAGCGGATTGTTCGGAATAAACCCGGTCCCAGCGCAAACGGATATTCCCCCCGGTGTTGTAACCGCGCGATTCGTTCTGAGGCATTCCGGGCAGATTGAGCTGACTGCGATCCACCGTATCGCCGTTGGCATTGTAGAAAATATCACCTTGCAGGGTAAATTGATCAATACCGCGTGCATGATCAAGGCGGAAGCCGCCTCGGGCTGAATGCCACTGGTTGTGAATATTATCGCCCGCAGTCGATGTCAAATGATCGCGTGTAAATCCCTTGGCATAAAACCGATAAGGCGTTGCATCGTTTATTTTGCCGCCGTAACGTGCGCCAAAGAAACCGTGCTCGAAGCTGCCGCCTCCCGCAGTGAGCAATGCCCCTTGTGTGTCAGCCGCTTTTTTGGTGATGATATTGATGACGCCGTTGACCGCATTTGCGCCCCATACTGCAGCTGCCGGACCGCGGATAACTTCGATACGCTCGACATCCTCAAGCAGCGTATCCTGCTGTTCCCATTGTACCCCGGCGAACATTGGATGATAGACACTGCGGCCATCCATGAGCACCTGGAGCTTATTCGCAAAAACGCCATTAAATCCCCGGATGCTGATCGCCCATTTATCCGTGGATACCCGTTCAACCTGAACGCCAGGCGCCATACGCAATGCATCGGGGATGCTGGTCGCACCGGAACGCTTGATATCGTCCTGCGTAATGACAAAAACGGCTGCGGCGACGTCATTCAATTTCTGTGAATGTCTTGACGCCGTAATCACCTCAATATTCATCAACTCCTCGATACTGAGCCCGAGCAATTGATTTTCAATATTTTTTCCGGCTGCACCGGCAATAGGCATAAAGCAACAAATAACAAGAAAGAACAATGACTTGACATTTGTTCGATTTGTATGATTGTTATTTAAAACCATGCTTTTTTTTCAGACTGACCGGGTAATTTTAGTTTGAGAAGAAGAATTTTTTCAGACAGGCATGGTATAGGAAGAGATCGCACTATAAAGTCATGAAAAAAAGTGCTTTGATATTCTTTTTATACTGATTGTGAATGAAAATTTGGCTAAACTTTGCGCAGCAAAATAACGCTGCACCCGTAATGCTGGGACATTACGCGCGGTTACCATTCACAAACCGATACCGGAAACTTATCGGATACTAAAATCGGATTAATCGTACCAATCTAACGTGATCGAACATTACCGGATTTTTTAAGGGGATCGCAAAAATTCAGCGATTTAAAACAAGGCGGGCAGGCTATACTGATGAATTGCGTATTATGCCGATGAATTTTTAGAGGTGTCCGTCAGTGAATTGTCGGCCCGGCTTCACGGAAAATAGCGTCTATGGCCAACGCATCGAAACGGTACTCGCGGTTGCAGATGTCGTCATGCACAACAATTTCTCCGCGTTCGCTCAAAATCGCATCCACCTCTTCGCGGCCGAGCGATTGCAGCAAGTCATAGATTTTCGACGCATCTTCACGGCATCCATAGCTGACGGATTGCGCATCGAAAATGCGAATGGTTTCTTCAAAAAATAACCGTGTCAGGATTTCCTCGGCGGTCAGTTTGAATAAATCCTGATCGTGCGTAGTTGCTGCCAGCGCTTCAATACGTGTCCAGCCATCGGGATCGCACTGATCGGCCGAAGGCAGTTTTTGCAGCAGAATGCCAAAAAGGGCATTATCCGATGCCGTCAAAAAAAGGCGGGACGGCAACTGCTCGGATTGTTTGAAATAATGCTCAAAAATTTCACCGATGGTATCGCCATCGAGCGGCACGATGCTCTGGTAAGCCTCGCGCATGGAATGCATATCCAGCGTCAATACCAATTGGCCATGCCCTAATAGACTCGGCACCGGCTGTGCGGCCACTTCTGCAGCGTATTTCGCCATACCTCTTAACTGCAGACTGTCATCACAGTCAATAACCAGCATCGAAACCGGCCCGTCGCCTTTCAACTGCACAGTCAGGCGGCCGGATTGTTTAAGATTATCCCCCAGCAATAGTGCAGTAGCGCTCAGTTCTCCGAGCAATTGCACCACGGGTTCGGGATACTGCCGGTCTTTCAGCATCTGCTGCCAGACACTTTCCACGCGCACCACTGCGCCACGGATATCCAGATTCTCAAGTAAAAAGCGTTGTACGTAATTATTCATAACTTTCATTATTTCATGTTTTCTGCAGCGTTTGAAGCGCAATCCATGCCTGCCCTAATGCAATCGCGCTGTCATCAGGCGGTAATTTTTCTGCGGACAGGAGGCTGATGGAACACCCTTCAAGCCGGTTTTTTAGTTCTTTAAGCAGGATTCCATTATGAAAGCAGCCACCGCCAAGCGCAAGCCGGGTAACGCCATAGTACTGGGCGGCGCGCCTCGCCCACGCTGCCAGTCCAGCGCTTAAGGTCGCGTGAAACACTGCCGCAGCTTTCGCGACATCCCGAACAAAATCCGGTTCGTTAACTATGACACCCAACAGCGGCGAGAAATCCAGCAGGTTATCGTCTGTTATCCGATATCCATTCATGAGCGCATCTGCAGGGCCATTTTTTTCGGCCAGCTGTTGCAGCGCAATCGCTGCCTGCGCCTCATGCGACTGAACCAGACACACACCGAGCAAACCGGCTGCCGCATCGAATAATCGCCCCATACTCGAGGTTTGCGGACAGTTGATATTGTTTTGCAGCATGGCCGCAACAGACTGTGCAGCAGGCTGCCCGTGAAAACGTTGCACAATTTCGTCAATGCGTCCCAGCTTTGCCATCGCAGCCGCGGCCATCCGCCACGGCTCCCTTGCCGCACGGTCGCCACCGGGCAATGCCAGCGGCGCCAGATGGCCGATGCGCTGAAATTCGCAACCGTCCACCCGCAACAGTTCTCCGCCCCAAGACGTATTGTCCGTTCCAAGCCCTACCCCATCGAGCGCCAGTCCCAACACCGGAGCGGCAACCTGATGTTCGGCGCAGACCGCCGCAATATGCGCGTGATGATGCTGCACTGCCATCACCGGAATACCCATTTGCGCAGCAAAGGCACACGCAAACTCGGTGCTGTAAAAATCCGGATGCAAATCATGCACCGCAATTTCAGGCTCGATTTTCAGCCTATGACACATGGCGGCAACCGTATCGTCCAGTCTGCGCCGGGCTTCGGCATTGTCCAGGTCGCCGATAACGGGCGAGAGATACGCTTTATTGCCTTGCGTCAAACAAATGGTGTTTTTCAGCCATGCGCCGCAGGCCAGCACGGCCGGCCCGCATGCAGGCAGATCGATTTGGGTGATGGCGGATGGCGCAATTTCAGCCACTGGAATGCAGCGGCTGCGATATCGCCTTTTGCGTCGTAACCGTGCGATGGTGACCGGCTTTAATCCAGTCTATCCAGTCCTGCATGCCTGTTCCCTGAGTGGCCGATATCTGGAATATTTGCAGCGCCGGGTTGATACGCTGCGCATACTCAATCGTCCGCTCGACATCGAATGACAGATAAGGCAGTAAATCGCATTTGTTTAACAGCATCAGATCGGCGGCATGAAACATGTCGGGATACTTCAACGGTTTGTCCTCGCCTTCAGTGACCGACAGGATGACAACCTTATGCGCTTCGCCAAGGTCGAAACCGGCGGGACAGACCAGATTGCCGACATTCTCGACGAACAGCACACTGTTATCCTGCAAGTCCAGTTTTTCCATGGCATGGCCCACCATATGCGCATCCAGATGGCAGCCCTTACCGGTATTGATCTGTATCGCGGGCACGCCGGTGGCACGGATTCGCAGCGCGTCCTGATCAGTCTGCTGGTCGCCTTCTATCACTGCAATCGACGGGCTTTGCTGCAATGCGTTCAATGCATTAATCGTCTCAATCAGCAGCGTGGTTTTTCCCGAGCCGGGACTGGAAACCAGATTCAACATAAAAATCCCATGACCGGTCAGGTAACGCCGGTTATCGTCCGCATAACGGTTATTTTTCGCCAGAATATCCTGCTCTATCCTGACCCTGCGCGACGCGCTCACACCCGACACATGATCCGGCGCATGGCCACGGACATGTGAATACGCATGACTGTCCACCGCATCACCGTGATCGTGATGATGCAGTATTTTGCCATCCATATGAACCTGATCCGTTCCGCAGCCGCATGTCGTACACATTTTTATTTCACCTTATTCCACTTCGAGTTCCTTGATCTGCATTTCCTCGCCGCGGATTACCGTTATCGCATGATTACCGCAGATTGGGCACCCATCATAACGCGTAGTAATGGCAATCTCGCAATGACACTGCTCGCACCACCCACACCCGGCAATATCAATGATTACGAGCGTTGCCTGCTGCGCAATGGTGCCGTCCACAACGGTGGAGAAACAAAACTGCAACGCGTCCTTCTCCACACAGGATAATTGCCCGACTTCCATCCACACGGTTTTGACACGGGAAAAACCTTGCGCCACTGCCGCGTCTTCAATAATCCGCACCATATTCTCCACAAGCGACAGTTCATGCATATCTACTTCCTGTTAATCCACACCGCAGACACGCCATACCTTTCTGCAGCGTCAAACAATTATCACGCGCCATTGATCACGTTTGACGTCATGTAATTTAGGTAAATCCAATATACGATTGCCAGACCTATGCTTCGCGTCGTTTTGAAAAGTTTCAAGACTACATAATCCGTTGGTTAATAAACCGGACTGCGGCATTCAAATTATCAGCCGCCTGATTACTGAGCGGATCGCCCAACGCAAAATTATAACCGCGAATGCGCAATAAAAAAGCAGCCGGCGCATCGCATCGATAAACCTGTCGGTAAACATGCAGCAATGCGGCTGGCGTCAACGCATGACTGGTATAGCTGTCATCCTGTTGCGCCTGAATCGCAGAAAAATGAAACGGCTCGGCGCAACTGACATCGGCATCGGCAAATACCACCTGCCCGCAGCCCTGCAGATCGGTAACATGCTCAATCAGCAACTGCATATCCGCCTGCACACGGACATGCGCCCGCTCCGGCTGCCGGAACCGCTCCACCAGCAACGGCCCCAACGCATCATCACCGCGCCCCGGATTACCATAACCAAACAGAAGTATTTTCGCCATCAGTTCATGAGATCAGTGCACACGGTTGAGCCGTCGAAAAGCGTTTGATAGGATACAATCGTTTTTTTCCAGGAAATACCATGCAAAAACTGCTCATCCTATTGGGAATCATTTTACTCATTCTGGGCTTGGCCTGGCCGCTGCTGTCCAAATTCCCGTTCGGCCGCCTGCCGGGCGATATTGTTATCGAACGGGAAAATTTTACCTTCTATTTCCCGCTGATGACAGGGCTATTGATCTCAATTGTTTTGTCGGTATTGCTGTGGTTCTGGATACGCAAATGAGCCGCAGCAACCTTACATGATTCTTCCTGCGCCGCTGACAAACCGATTGCAAAGTGAACCGGCAGAATAACAATTGTTTTGATGAACGGCGCGACGCTGTTACACCCGCCCCGATCACACAGAATCATCATAAAGTGTTGTCAACAAATAGAATTGTCCGGTTTTATAGCAAATAAACTGTCCGCTTTGCAATTAAACGCAGTGAACTCCTCTCGATGTTCATTGCGAAGCTGTGGCGGCGGATTTACGCAACAGCTTTTCATCATGTTTTATTTCCTGGCCTGCTTTATCGTACTGGGCAATTTTCCGCGGCCCATGCAAGATCGCTAACTTGCCGTCGGGATAGCGCAGTACTGTCACCTTGGCCTTCACGTAATGACACCGATGTTGATTGGCAGGAATTTGCAGCTTCAAGTTGTTGAAGCTGACGCAATTGTCATGACCCACGACACGCTCATGACGCTCGCACAGGAAATCCTCAATTTCTCCACCGATCCAGGGTACAAATGCTGATCCATCTACCGCAGCAGGCTGCTTGAATTCATCGTTAAAAGCAGGCATATAGACTTCCTGCAGATAACGGTTTGCCGTTTCCATGTCGGCGATGCCTGCCAGCGCCAGTTCCTTGGGTAAACGTTCTTGATGGGTGCGGAACATGCGCTCACTGCGTCCACGCGCCTGTGGCGAGTAGGCCGCGATCATTTCAATTCCGAGCCGCTTCATGGCTTGTCCAAACTGCGTAAGATTATGTTTGTCTACTTTGCCACCAGCCTCTGGTGTATGCCAGTAGTGACTGCCTCGGTCTGAATAAAAGGAAC
Source organism: Nitrosomonas sp. (assembly GCA_031316255.1). Classification (NCBI taxonomy): domain Bacteria; kingdom Pseudomonadati; phylum Pseudomonadota; class Betaproteobacteria; order Nitrosomonadales; family Nitrosomonadaceae; genus Nitrosomonas; species Nitrosomonas sp. The sequence goes on from JALDQW010000001.1 coordinate 3,514,380, forward strand.
AGAACAATCCTTGCTTCTCTATCACCGCCTGAACGCCTCTGAAGCTGCTGGCAGTGCCTTCTTCCTGAACAAAAAACATCGAGTAATGTTCACTGGTTGCATCGTCCATAGTGACGATTAAATCCCATTTCTGATTGGCTACCCATTCATGGGTGCTGCCATCCTGATGAATCATCATTCCGGTCAGTGGTGAGCGTTCACGACGTTTTCGATGCGCGCCACGCTTTGATGTACGTTTGATCAACCCAGCTTCTTGTAACCGGCTCTTAACCCACGTATAACTGCGTGTGCCACCGTCCTTGCAATACCATGCATGAAAATGCCTGGCATTCCAGCCAGAATAACGGTTGCGATACTGTTCCGTTAAACGCATCACTTCATCCACTGGCGCACAGCGGTGCGATGCCTGGGTCAGCCGCTTGTCCAATAACGCATCCAGACCACCTTCGTCGTATTTGTTCATGTAGCGCCGAAATGTGCGATCACATACACCAAGCAGCTTTGCTGCTTCGTCTTGCGTGATACTCCCACTTTTATAATTCCCATAGGCTTCCTCAAATCTCATCTTCCGTGTCTCCTGTAGCCATTCTGTCCGTTTCATCCTTGTCCCTCCTGGGACTAAGATAATCCGGACAAATCATTTGCTACATACCCGGACAGTTTATTTGTTCTCTACACAGAATCATCATAAAGTTGCATATTTATACCATATTGATTATATTAGCTATTTTATAAATTCAATCAACCCGAAAAACTCCCGATGGCCCATCTTACAATTCGTGACTTACCCGATAAAACCGAGGAATTATTGCGCATTCGCGCAGAACATGCCGGTATTTCGTTAGAAGCTTATATTTGCCATATTCTGCAAAAAGCATCATTGACTCCTGAAGGTGAAACAGTCGACATTGCACAAATTGCAGAGAAGTATTTCGGCGCCAGATACGGTATTGAACTCGCATTACCTGAACGCAAGACACGGCGTTCATCCATTGATTTTATCGAGTGATTATCCTGGATACCAACATCATCTCCGAGCTGATGCGCGAGCAACCGGAAATAAAAGTCAAACACTGGATTAGCAAACAAAACTCAATCCATCTGGGCATCTCAACGGCTACCGTCGCAGAAATCCAAAGAGGACTGATGCGCCTGCCAACAGGTAAACGCCGCACACAGTTGACTACCAGTTTCGAGGCATTCCTTACAGAAGCGTTTAATGGCAGAATTTTTCCATTTGACGAAGAAGCCGCTTATCACTATGGCCAAATCGCTGCACAATGTGAAATGCAAGGTATCAACACAGATGCGGTAGATTTGATGATCGCAGCCATAGCAAAAACCCATCAAGCTGCAATTGCCACCCGTAACGTCAAGGATTTTAATGGTTGCGGTATTGAAATCATTAACCCCTGGTTATAAATTTCAACACCATTACCATAAAAGTAGTATAGCCAAATACACCAAAGTTGGTTTAAAAATAGTGTGCCGTAACATTCACCCCAAACAGAAAACAGCAGGAGCTGCGCCCCTGCACCCCGCAAAGGGCAAAAGCGCAAAGATCAAAGATCAAAAAGCCCTGGCGATACGAAAGCCGACGCTGACGTCCGCATTATCGGTGCCGCTCCTGTAACGGTACGCCGACCGCAGGAACTGTGGATCGTTGCTCCACGACCCGCCCCGAACCACCCGGCGATCACAATCGCCGCCATCGGCCTCCAGCCAGACGGAACCGTCACGCGGTGCGTTATTGTAGTTTTCATGCCAGCAGTCCTGCGTCCATTCCCAGGCATTACCAAGCATATCGAACAGCCCGAAATGGTTTTCCCCGAAACTGCCCATCGGTGCGGTATACACATGCACATCGTTGCACTCGGCCAGAGTCCACCCGGAATCGGCAATCATCTTGCCTTCCTGGCCTAGGCCATTGGCATAATCGCATTGCAAATCGTCCCGGTAAAACCGTGCCGTGACGGTATCCGCGCGCGCGGCGTACTCCCATTCGGCTTCAGTTGGCAGGCGGTATTGTGCGCCGGTACGGCGCGACAGCCATTGTACATACGCTTGTGCATCGTCCCACGATACGCACACCACCGGATGATTGTCGGTTTGATCAAAGCCCGGATTTTTCCAATGATGCTCCGGCTGCTGCTGCCAGTTATTATTAACCCAAGCATAACAGCCCTTGCCACTCTGTTCTACAGTCGTCATGTATGGTTCCCCCTGATGATAATCCGTATCCTCGACAAACTGTCGGAACTGGCCGACGGTAACTTCGCATCGGCTGATCGCAAACGGTTTGGAAATGGTCACTTCATGTTGCGGACCTTCGGCATCAAAACGGCCGGTTTCATTGTCAGGCGATCCCATCAGAAACCGTCCCGGACGAATCGCAACCATCGTCGGTGCCTGTTCCGGCCCGGTGCGGCAGGTTTGCGCCAACGCCTGCGACGCTTTCCGGCCTTGTTCCGTGCGCTCACCGAGCGGTTCTGCAATGCGCCGTTCATTCACGTCACCGGCCAACAACGGCCCGCATAACAAACCGGCAGTCAACATCATGATGAATTTATAGTTTTGCTGCATAACCCCATATTCTTATTCCATTGCCCTACCCATCACAAAGCACGTAGGATGTGCCGACACCCGGAGGCGCATCGTTCCCGATTTGATGCGCCTTCCGGCACATCCTACCCCTACGCATGTCCATTGCCCTGCCACTACTCATCCATCGATTGATCTTTGGCTGCCCGTACCGGCGCAGCCAGGAGATGCCGCGTATGGGCACCCGCTTGCGCGCCCGGATGATCCTTGAATCATCCGGTTCCGGCATTTGCGAGCGTACTGGCGATACGAAAGCCGACGTTGTTGTTCGCATTATCGGTGTTGTTCCTGTTACGGTTCGCCGACCGCAGGTTTTGTGGATTGTTGTTCCACGACCCGCCCCGAACCACCCGGCGATCGTCCAGCGGTATCCCCTTTACCAAAGTATACCTGTCCAAGGATTGCTTTGCACAGTCCTTTGCTGTCCGCCTGACGGGCATGCCCGAGCCAGCCGGCGACATGCGGTTTGATTTCTGCCAGCGTCATGCGATGCTCACCATATGCTTTGGCCAGATGTTTCAACTTGCGGCGAAAGCGGTAACCACTGCCGCGTCCAAGCCGTGTCACTTGTGGAAATACGCGATAACCCAACACATCCAGGCCACAGGAAACCGGCACCAGTATTTTCTTGCGCGGATGAATGCCAATACGTTCTTGTGTCAGAAATTGCTCGATGGCTGCGCACCATTGCCAAAGCTGTTGTTTGCTGTCACCGAGGATGATCATGTCATCCACATAGCGCAGATAGGCGGGAATTTGCAGTACTTCCTTGACGGTGTGATCCAGATCGTTCAGGTACACATTCCCCAAAAACTGACTGGTCAGATTACCCAGCGGCAGACCGACGTTGCGCTCCATCAAATCCAGCAGCGTGTCATCGGGCGCTCTGACAACCGCAGGCCGCTGCGGCCACGGGCTGGAATCGATAATCACATCGAACAGCCACAACACGTCAGGATCGGCAATCAACCGGGCGATTTTTTGCTTGAGGATGCGGTGATCGATGCTGTCAAAATAACGACTGATGTCGATTTTCAACGCATACGGGTAACAATTCGCCCATTCACGGTATTGCCGGACAGCCGCATGTACACCCTTGTTTTTGCGGCTCGCGTAACTGTCGGTAATGAATTGGCGATCCAGTTCCGGCTCCACCTGGTTCATGAGCGCATGCTGCACCACCCGGTCGCGAAACGGCGCGGCTGAAATCAACCGCACCTTCCTGTCCTGCACCTGAAATTGCCGGAATTTACCTGGCCGGTAGGTTTTCTGCTGCAACTGCTCGCGAATATCGCTCAGTTCATATTCCAGATCAAAACCAAACTTCTGGACTTCAATCTGGGCGCGCTTGCCGCGCCGTGCCTTGCGGTACGCCAGCAACAGATTTTCCCAATCGAGAATGGATTGCCAGATAGCTTTCAAGGGATTCATGCCATCTTCACGTTTTCATTCATTTATCCGAAGATTTGCGCCAACCACCGATCTGCCGCCCCAACCCGGTTAGCCGCTCCGCGCCCTTGCCATAATTTTGATGCGATACCGATTGCAGGGTATGACTCAGCCGCCACAAATGGCGCACCACATCGAGTTGCACATTAGCAGCCTGCAGATAGGCCGCATGCGGTTTCTGGTATGTGGCCTGTATCAGATTTTCCAGTACCATCAGCAAACCGTTTTCGATACGCTCGCCTAGGGTAAAACGGCGGTTGCGCGGAAACTGATCGAGTTTCGGAATCATCCATGCCAGCAACTCATGACAGTCTTCCACAGCTCTCGGCATAGTGGTTTGTTGTTTCATCATGACTCTCCGCAAGTTGGATTATGTTGTATCACGTAGGATGTGCCGAAACCCCGCAAAGGGCAAAAGCACAAAGATCAAATATCAAAAAGCCCTGGCGATACGAAAGCCGACGTTGATGACCGCATTAACGGTGTTGATCCTGACACGGTTCGCCGACCGCAGGATATGTGGATTGTTGTACCACGACCCGCCCCGAACCACCCGGCGATTACACTCACCGCCAGCAGCTTCCAGCCACGCGGAACCGTCAACTGGCGCATTATTGTAATTCTCATGCCAGCAATCCTTAACCCATTCCCACACGTTACCAGCGGTGTCGTACAATCCAAATGCATTCGCGTTGAACGAACCCACCGGCGCGGTTTGTTTGCCATCCCATTGGCTGCCGCAGTCGTAACACACCGCATTATTTATGCCGATATCGTCGCCCCACCAGTAGCGGGTTTGTGACCCCGCCCGCGCGGCGTACTCCCATTCGGCTTCGGTCGGCAGGCGGTATTTTTTGCCGGTTTTATCGGACAACCATTTTACATACGCCTGCGCATCATCCCAGGAAACATTGATTACCGGTCGTTTGCCGCGCCCCCAGCCATTATCACTCGGCAATTTACGGTTGGTCGCCTTGGCAAACGCATCGTATTCGTCAAACGTGATTTCATATTTGCTCATTTCAAACGCATACGCAATCGTCACTTCACGTTGCGGGCTTTCTACACTCCATCTTCCAGCTTCATTATCCGGCGATCCCATCAGGAATTTTCCGGGCGGGATACGCACCATTTCAGGCTCAAACGGCAAGCGCGGTTCTGCTGGCATCCGCAACTCATCGTTGAATGCCGCACCGTACGAATTTACCCAGTGTGCCTGAATGGCATGGGGCTCCAATTCTGGCGACTCACGTAAAACCACTTCCGCACCATACGCCAACCCTTTCATGCGAAGTTTGATTCTGGCAGCCGCTTTTTCTCCGCCGGCAGGATAAATGATGGTATTGGTTTTCAGCGCTGCATCGCTGATTTCAGCGGGCTGCATAACCCGGAATTGATCTTGCAGCAGGCGCTGCTGCAACAAGTCAACAAGTGCTTGTGTATCTGATTGATACTGTAGAGTGATGTGCCATTGCGCAAAATGCAGTTCATTTCGTTGTTGTTGAATAGTGGTATACGCTTGAACGCCGTATTGAGTGATTCCCCACGAACCTAAAATCGCCACACAAAACCACAGTACCAGCGCCGGGCGAAGGATAATCCATTGATTGGCTCCGGGCATTAGTTTGTTCAGGAACCGCGGCATGTGAAAATCCAGTAACCCGAGTTTGCCATCGAGCAGGATATGCGCAAAAATCGGATCGTTCAGCGCATCGCTTTGCCGCATCATCCGTTGTTCGTCAAAACGCAGCTTGAATTGCCGTTTGGATGGCGTGCTGAAATCCAGTTGCAATGCACCGGGCTGGTCCTCGCTGGTCAGTTGACTGAACAGACTTTGCCAGACCGTAACAACGCGCTGTTTTTCATCCGGACTGCTGTGCTGCAACAACACTTCACGCAGCCAATTGGGTAAAAATCCATGTGTCAGCCACGGTAACCGACTCAACCGGAAAAACCGTTGCTCTCGCTGCCCGGCGGTATCCGTATCACCGGCATGACCACATAGCAGAAAGTCCAGTGCTTTGGTCAATTCCCATCCCGGTTTCGGATACACGGCGATGGTCCGTAACAACAGCAAACCCTCATTACCGAGATAATGTTTTAGTTGTTTAAACAATTCAACAAGGTCAACGCCCTGCGGTGGATGCTCATCGAGCCAGGCATCTGGATTCTCGGCGATCATCTCCGGTAGCGGCTCAGGATCGACCGGCTGTTCTCTCAGTTTGGGAGTATGACCCATCGTCAGATGACTGACCAACTGCGGCAGGCTGTCACGCGTTAATGGCAGCATTAAAAACTCGCGATCAGCCAGTAATCGGGCATGGTTTGCGTGTGCATCAAACGGATGCAACCAGACTTTATGCTGCCACGGCTTCAAATCGGTTAACCAGGGGCGAACTTCGCCACTGTATGGATGAAACAGGATATCGGTTTCGCTGAATACCATCAGCCGTGCATTGCCATACCGTGCCAGAACCTGTTCAAGCCGACAAGAATCGCCCGTTTCTTCATCCCAGCGTATCAATAAACGCGGATTGTCACGGAAACGATAAACATGCACGTTCAAACCGAGCGACTTGAACCGCCCGGCCAACTCTTCCACCAGACCGGCGTGTTGATCGTGGCGGTCAAGGCTGCGCACCAGCATCACATGCTCCGGCGGTTCGCGCCGGTTGCGGTAAACCGGCTGAAAGTAGCCGCCACTGCGCGCCGTAGCTTCCACGGTTGCTGCAATGTCCATCCGGCGGGTTGGCAGATACTGCACCGCGCGCAAATCCCGCAGCGCACGCTCAGCCTTTGCGCCACCCCATACCGGTATTAAATTGCGGTCAAAATGAAATTGATTGAACAGCTCATCGCCGGTCGATGTCGAACGGCTGAATTTCAGCTTGCGGAAATAATTTCGGAAATAATAAACTGCAACAGGTATCCATGGCACGGTATAAAGCAGCACGATAACCGGCCACGGGATATCATTTGGAAGTTCCTCTGGTTCAGGTTGCGTTCGGGGTAAAATCCGGTCGACGATGGGTATTTGTGGTTCTGTTGAAGCTTTAGGCTCCGGTTTTGCAGTTCCCGTTCCCGGATCATCAATTTTTTCGGGTGACTCGCCACCGTTAATTTCTGGATCATTTTTTTCCGCTGGATATTCAATGACAAACCAAAATACTGCGGCGACAATCAGTATTCCTGCCAGCCACCAGTATTTATCCAGCCTTCGGGCGCTGTCGCGCAGGGTATTGAATACGCCTTGCTCGGTGGAAACAAGATGATTCACGGTAGCAATGCTAACCGGCTTTTTATCATTCAGGCATTGTTCGAATAGATGTGGGAAACGGGCCTGATCCTCGGGCGTGCGACAGAATACCGGGCGCAACAATGGCATCAATTCCCGTTCCTGCTTAGGCAGCCTGTTCTGTTGTTTTAATCGTTCCAGCAATTGAACGGCCAATAGCCATACATCGGGGCTACTGGACATGGCTGCGTCACGCAACAGCTTATCCAGTCTGGGCAGGTTCTCAGCGTAAAATTTTTCGATATCCACCGATACCCGCCTGGTTAGCTGTTACTCGTCCGCCATTTCTCGAACAAAGCGTCAGCGCGTTTTTGGTCTTCCATATGTTTGAACAAGGTAACCTTGGCGCTGGGCAGGAAATCGCCGATATCTTCCACTGTTGCCTGATGCAAATTTTTTGTTGGGCTATGGCGGTTATGCAACAGCCATAACCAGCTTAACAGTTCGGCAGTCGATGGAATTTTTTGCAGCCGCATCTTGCGTAAATAGGCAAAAAAGGAAACGCTGCCCGACCAGACGCTTTTTTTAGCGTTAACCGTATTGTCATCTGATGCCGAGATATCGACGCCCAATCGCATTCGGATAATATCTTCAATGGTCACGGAATGATCCGTATTTTTGCGGTCAACTGTATTGCGAAACGGTGGCAATTCAAGATGGTAATATACACAGCGGCGCAAAAAAGCCTCGGGCAGTTCCCGTTCACGGTTACTGGTCATGATAACAAATGGTTTTCTAAGGACTTGCATGGGCTCCGGTTCACCCTGCAAGTTTCTTTTCAATGAAAACTTCGGATGCGAGGGTAATTCCGGAATCTCGAAACTGTATTCATTGATTTCATTCAGAATGTCATTGGGCACTTCGCGCGGCGCTTTATCGATTTCATCGATCAACACCACCGACTGAGGTGAACCAAATTCGACTTTTCCCAGGCAAGCCGCCAATTTTTCATCGTCTTCGGAAATTTCCTCTGACCCTAAAGCACGACAGATTGCTTTTCCCATCGCATTGAAGTGCAGAAAACGGTAGGGATCGTCCGGCTGATCCGTGATATGCGCAGCATGAAAACGCCCGAGTGTGTCATAGCTGTAAAACAAGTCCCGTCCATGGGTATCGGATTTGACGGTAAATGTTAACGGTTCTCCCCAGCCAAATTCCCAGGCCACGCTATGCGCCAATTGGGATTTGCCGCAACCCGGTTCTCCGGTTAGCAATAACGGCATGCCCAACTCCCGCGCAACGTTGACCGCAGCAACCAAACCTGGCGGCGCCACATAAAAACGGGGGTGGATAAGATCAGCTTCTGTCACGCTGCGTCCTAATTCTCCAGGGTCGCCGCGGCCGGTATAGGGTTTGGCATCAATTGAATTATTCATGGTTCAAATTTCCATCAAATGGATAATCTTTTAAAATGGCACACAGTTCATTTTTTAATTGCAGAAATGGCATATTCGCTTTCCCGGCAAATCTGGCAATAATCCTTTCACGATACGCGAGATCGATATCCCACAACTTCATCCAGTTGCGCAGGTCTTCATGAATCGTTGGCGATGTCTGCGGGGGAAGCATTGCTTGATGACGATCATTGTGTTCAAGCAGCACTTTAAGCTTTTGTTTCCACAGCGTACTTTCCTGTTCATCACCGATTGAATCGGTTTCACAAATCAGTAACAAAAAATGACTGGGTGAATCTTCCTGCAGATCCAGACCGGCCCATGCCATTAACATATCCAGCAGAAACTGTTGATTTCTCGACTCGTCACTTTGAATTTCCCGGTAAAAAATCTGGCATGTTGTTTTGGTTTCCAGCACCGCCTTGATTTGGTGCTTTCTATCTTCAAGGCTTTTTACATTTTGAATATCAGTAGTCAGTTTAAACCGCTTCCACAAAAATTCTTCAGGCCTTTTCTCATACATTTTCCAATTTCCCGAAGTTAATTTTGTTATTTCCGGCGTTTCACCGACACATTCATCCGCCATCCATTCGCTTAGGATATGCGATAACGTAAACACGATAATTTCAGGGAGTTCCTGTTGCGGCCCTGCGACAATAAAACCCTGGGTTTTACCGTTACTCAGGCAAACTTCCCAGGGCACATGTTCAATAAAATGATTGCGTTGATCGATCTGGTTCAAATTACCAAGACGGTAAAGAAATTTTTTGTCGCAGATATGATTTTGTGAGGATTTTTTCAACTGAGCGGGTGGAAAAGGTGGTTTAGATTTTGGCGGGTTTCTTTGTTGTGAGTTAATTTTTTGAATATCTCCAGGCAAGCCGTTCAATAACTTATGTTTAGCTTCACCTTCTTCAGTAGAATCAATTAGCCCAGTATTTATTCTGGTACTTAAAACCGCATCTACCGTACAGGTTTTAATTTTTACGATAATGATTGCTTGATTTTCACTTTTTGGATCAAGCTTATAAAAATACTCCCATTCTGCTTGGGTAAAATCTGCCTTCCAATAATCCGGGGATGCAACAATAACAATCCTCTCAGAGCACACCAGGCCTTCTTGCATGCATTTAACAAAACTTTTTCCACTTGGAAAATCCCAGCTATCGATAAGCGTCGAATAACCCGCCTCTTCCAGCGTCCAGGCAATCCATTCGGCATATTCCTTGTCAATACTTGAATGGCTTATAAAAAAATCTTTCTTCTTCTGTTCTTCCATTATTTCATGATTTGACACAGCCGGTTTTGGAAAAGATTGTTACAAACCGACTGATTTTAACATAAGCTATTAGTGGCAAGAAAAACTCACTTTTGGCAAGGCTATTGCACGGTCACTTGCCAATTTAGCGGCACAGGATTTTGTTCTAAGTTGATGGTTATCCGTATTCCCAAAATCGATTAATCATGCTTAAATAATAGCCGACATGTCTAAACGCATTGTTATTAAAACCAAAATTTCATTTATTTACCGCTGATTGCATTGGTCGCCCTGTTATGTCTTCCACGTTAAACATCAATTCGTCCGATTTTGATTCGCCAGAATTTTTGAAGGTACGGCTGGGTATTCTGGGTAAAAAAGCCGAAATCGGGGAATGGTTTCTCAATTTCTCGAGCAATATCCTGACGTGGTCAGACTCTCTCTATGATTTTTACGAACTCAATCGAGATTTCGACTGTGCAACCCTTTTCGACGGCGTTGATTTTTATAGCCCATCGGAAAAAGAGAGAATGCATGCGTTCATTGAACACGTTGTATCAACAAAAGCAGCGCGCTCTGAAGAATTCGTGATTGTTTTGAAAGACGGCAGATCAAAGTGGCACACCACGACCATCCATCCGGTACTCGACAACAACGGAGAAGTTATCGGTTTGTACGGCATTGTGCAGAATGTTTCTTCAGCGAAACTAAACAGGAAAGACCGCGAGCTATACCCCCGGATATTCGATCAATTGCCAGCAGCACTCACGGTACTGAATACCGAAGGTGAGCATGTCTATAAGAATCAGGCTGCCGCTGCACGAGAAATCAACAGTCCAACCCGGTCAGCTGAATCCAGAAGAAGTCTGGCGATAAAACAATGCATCGCTTTCCGGCAGCCGGTCACGTTTGAAGAAAAAAAGCCCGATTCGGAAGGTCATGAACGGATTTATTTAATGACGCTGTTTCCGCTCAGGGATGACAGTGGGAATATGGAATATTTTATTGAATATGGCCTGGATATCACCGCCAACAAGGCATATGAGCTTGAGTTGCAGCGTATGGCCTATGTTGCGGAAAAAACCAGTGGCATCGTCATGATTACCGATCCTGAACGGAGAATAATATGGATCAACAACAGCTTTGAAAGAATTCTGGGTTACCGCACCGAAGAGGTGATCGGGCGCAATCCCGCCGAGTTTCTTCAGGGCCCCGACACGTCTGCCGAAACAATTCGTGAAATATCCGATTCACTGAAAAGTACAGGCTCCTTTTCTGGCGAAATACTGAATTACACCAAAAACGGCGACAGAATCTGGCTTTATCTGAACATCGCCGCGGTGCACGATGATTCTGGAAAATTGATTAATTATGTGGCGGTTGAGAATGACATTACGCAGATCAAACTGGCCGAGCAACGATCGCAACAGGCCATGGAAAAAGAACGCGAACTCAATCGCTTTAAAACTCAGTTTGTCAATCTGGCGTCACACCAGTTCCGCACGCCGCTCGCCACCATCCGTTCCAGTATTGATCTGCTCGATCTTAAAATCGAGTCGACCGGTCATTCTTCTTCCTTTGCCGACTACTTTCGTAAGCACAAGGCGATAATGACGGAAGAAACCATACGCATGACAGAGCTTATGGAGAATATTCTGGATATCGGGCGAATGGATGAAGGCAAAATCGAGTTGGCCAAGAAAAACCTTCCGTTCAAAACGTTTATGGACGCTTTTGTCCAATCGAATGCCGAACCCGGCGGTCAGTATAGAAAACTGAACTATCGCTTCAATGCGCCGGATAAAATTATCAGCATGGACGAAATTTTGATGCGGAATGTTTTGCGAAATATCGTGTCAAACGCATTTAAATATTCCGAAGGTAAACAAGCGCCCGAACTCACCGTTTACTGCGCTGACGACGCCTACTTCATACGGATTAAAGACTACGGCATTGGCATTCCCGAAAAAGATCAGCCTTTTCTGTTTCAATCCTTTTTCCGGGCGTCAAATGCCAAAAATTTCCCGGGCAGCGGCCTCGGACTGATGATTGCAAAACGGTTAATCCTGTTGCATGGCGGCACTATCAATTGTGAAAGTAAAGCCGGCAGCGGCTGCACGGTGACCATACAATGCGCTTAAATGAACAGTAATGAACGATGTCAAGATCCTGGTTATTGAAGACGAGAAAGCATTACGCGAAAACATCACTGAAATCATTGCACATTACGGTTTTCGCGTGGTTGCCGCCGCCACAGGCGAAGAAGGCTTCGAGCGCGCAACAGAGTATTCTCCCGACGTTATCGTTTGCGACATTATGCTGCCGGGAATAGACGGTTATGAAGTCTTCACCCGGATAAAACAGATTCCGGGCTGTGCATCAAGCGCTTTTATCTTTTTGACTGCAAAATCCACCCGTTCCGATACCCGTACCGGTATGAATATGGGCGCCGACGATTATCTCACCAAGCCGTTTACCCGAGAAGAACTGATCAACAGCATCACGGCGAGGGCTGAAAAACTTGTCAAAGCAAGAAAAAACAACGCTGAAAAAGATCCTTTGATTGAAGCCGCATATGAAAAACTGCCAACGCTCACCAAAGCGGAACGCAAGGTGCTCAACAAAATATCAGAAGGGCTCACCACGCCCCAAATTGCGGAAAAGCTTTTTTTAAGCAAAAAAACCATAGAAAACCACCGCATGAATATCTCGCGCAAGCTGGATCTCAGCGGCCCCAACAGCTTGATTAACTTTGCCTTGCAGCTAAAAGCCTATCATCCGGACAGCTTTCTTTCGAATGATCTGCCCTCCTCTTCTTCCAGCTAATTGCTCGTTTTCTTTTCCACTAAACAACCTAAAACTTTCAACTTGAATTTGAGGGCATTTCTAAAAATTTAGAGTTTTAAACAAGACGAGGCGAGAACAAAAAATTTTGACGCAGCATATAATTGATATGTAAGACAATATTTTTTGTGAACAACGACGTATTGTAACAAAATCTGGATTTTTAGAAGCGCCCTTTCAGTAAAAATGAGGGCATCCCCTCATTGTAAAAAAATTGTAATCCGCTATCCTTAATCGCTCAAAAAAGGTTATTCGGATTATCTTCTTGATTTCCTATCGATACGCTGATTAACCTTAAGGTCCTATTTTTAATAAAATTCAAGCATTATGGAGGTTTATGATGGCAACAACATATGGAACAAGTCATGCAGCGAGTGCTGACTATGACATGTCATTGTGGTACGACTCCAAGTACTACAAGCTGGGCATGGGCATTATGCTGGCGGTAGCGATATTCTGGATTTGGTATCAGCGTACATTTGCGTATTCACATGGTATGGACTCAATGGAGCCGGAATTTGACCGTGTATGGATGGGCTTGTGGCGTGTACACATGACCCTGATGCCATTGTTTGCGTTGGTAACCTGGGGCTGGATTCTGAAGACCCGTGACACCAAGGAGCAACTGGACAACCTGGATCCAAAGCTTGAAGTTAAGCGTTATTTTTACTGGATGATGTGGTTGGGTGTCTATCTGTTTGGTGTTTACTGGGGCGGCAGCTTCTTCACCGAGCAAGATGCATCCTGGCATCAGGTGATTATTCGTGACACGAGTTTCACGCCAAGTCACGTAGTTGTGTTCTATGGTTCATTCCCGATGTACATTGTATGTGGTGTAGCGGCATACCTGTACGCGATGACCCGTTTGCCACTGTATAGCCGTGGCACATCATTCCCGCTGGTTATGGCGATTGCTGGTCCGTTGATGATTCTGCCGAACGTTGGATTGAACGAGTGGGGTCATGCATTCTGGTTCATGGAAGAGCTGTTTAGCGCGCCATTGCACTGGGGTTTTGTGATTCTGGGCTGGGCAGGTTTGTTCTCAGGTGGTATCGCGGCACAGATTGTGACCCGTTACTCTAACCTGACAGACGTGATCTGGAATGGTCAAAGCAAAGAAATCCTTAACAACAGGATTGTTCCTTAATTTCAATTTAATTTAACGACTACTGCTATCCATGGCTTGTGTAACCCGGCCATGGATAGTCCAGACAACAATAAAACTCCAGAAATCATTGATCAATAACTATAGGAGTTGTTAAATGTTAGAGCATTTGAAAAAATTTGGGGCTTTAGGCACGATAATTATTACACTATTTTACTCTGGTTTCGTCGCGGCACATGGAAATGTTCCCCTTGAAACAGATGTTTGCGTACGCAACATGGCGGGCAGCATGATCCATCTGAGTACCTACCAGCCGCAACATGACCCGCAGGCCGAGTACTGCACCGAGATTCCCAATGAAGGTGAAACGTTCTGGGTTCTGGACCTCATTGATCAGGCCCTGCGCAATAGACCGATTGATATAAAAATAGTACGCGGCATCGGCGATTCCATAAGCGAAACAGTTGCGTCCATATACTCAACGGATCATTCGGATGGCATTATTAAAGGTGAATTTAACCTAGATAAAGGGCAATATACACTTTTTGTTACAGGCGTAGGCGTACCAGCCTTGCACTATGAATATCCAATACAAGTACAATATAAAAGCCTAACAGATACTTTTTTTACAATTACGCCTTATATTATTGCATTCCTGTTAATGGCGTTATTGACGGATAAATATCTGAAAAAACGTCAGGTTCAATATTAGCAATCAATGTTGCCCCAAATCCTGTATTGCCATTCAAACTCTTAAGGGGGCGCACATTGCCCTCCGGCCAATCCGGAGGGCTTTTTTATGAAATATAATGATCAATGAATCCGTTCATGATTTTCACAATATTTTATGCAGGACCTTTTTCTTCTTCTGCTTTTAATTCGGGTGTAATGCTTTCCTGAAATATTTCTATATGTTCCGCCACTTCACGGTTATCTTCAAACTGGGCAATATGATAGATCGCTTCCCCTTCGTGAACCAATGGCAATTCGGAACGACCAATAATTAAGCCATTGCATGGAGAAACTACCGGTACTTCCAGATTTGAAACCGGATCATTGATGGAACCCAGCGTATCTTTAAATTTTATTTTTTCTCCCAAAGACTTGGCTACCCTAAAAATGCCACTCCTTGGCGCCCTTATCCATTGACTGGATCGGGCCACAAAAGGTTCTTGTCCAGAATATTTACGGTTTTTGCTGGGCGGCAGCATGCCCATATGCCTTAAAACACCTAATATTCCACGAAGGCCTGCCCGGATAGAAACTTCATCAAACCTTAAGGCTTCACCCGCTTCATATAACAGCATTGGAATGCCGAATTCAGAAGCAGCTTCTCTTAATGACCCATCGCGGAAATTTGCATTCAGTAAAACCGGAACGTGAAATGATTTTGCCAGAAGCATTGTTTCCGCATCGTCAAGGTTTGCACGAACCTGTGGCAGATTGCTACGATGAATGGCTCCAGTGTGCAAGTCAATTCCATGTGTGCATTTTTCTACAATCTCTGTCATGAACAGATCAGCTATTCGCGCTGCTAGAGAGCCTTTTTTTGATCCAGGAAAAGACCGGTTCAAATCTCGCCGATCGGGCAAATATCTTGAATGATGAATGATACCGTAAACGTTCACCATAGGAATAGCGATCAAGTCACCTCGCAACTTGCTTAACACAGGTTGTTTCAGCAATCGCCGTATAATTTCTACCCCATTGAGCTCATCGCCGTGAATGGCAGCACTGACAAATAATCTCGGTCCCTGTTTTTTACCCCGTATCACATGAACCGGCATCGTCATCAGCGTATGGGTATAGAGTCTGGGAAGCGGCAGATCAATTGTGACCCGACAGCCAGGCGCGACTGTTTCGTCATTGATAATAAGCTCTGAAACCATATCAGATTGAATTTTCCTTGCGTAATTTACTGTTGTTCTGCGAATAACGCCGTATCGTTCGGTTGAGCTTTATCAGCTTTTTTATTGTTCCAAGTTGGGGCGGCGCAATCAGATCGGTCTTATTAAAAGAAATCAAGAAGAATACTGTGTCATCGTTTGGAGCCTCGCTTATTCGATTAAATAGATTTTGCTGGAGCTCATTCGCTCTGGACTAATTATCCTTTGCCACGGGTTTTGGATCGCTCCGATGTGTTTTCAAGTGATTTGATTCTCGATTCAATGAACTGAATAATCAGCGCGGCAATATCTTTACCGCTGGCATTTTCGATCCCCTGCAGACCGGGAGATGAATTGACTTCCATAATGACAGGCCCGTGATTGGATCGCAACAAATCAACACCACACACATTCAGGCCCATTATTTTTGCTGCTCTTATGGCTGTTGAGCGCTCTTCTGGCGTTAGGCGCACCAAAGAAGCCTGTCCACCACGGTGTAAATTAGATCGAAATTCACCCTCGATCGCCTGACGTTTCATTGCCGCAACCACTTTGTCTCCCACTACAAAACAGCGAATATCGCTCCCCCCCGCCTCTTTGATAAATTCCTGCACCATAATATTTGCATTGAGTCCCATAAATGCCTGAATGACACTTTCCGCCGCTTTCTGGGTTTCGGCAAGCACCACACCGATCCCTTGCGTTCCTTCCAGTAATTTGATTACGAGCGGCGCGCCACCGACAGCGGATATCAGGTCGTCAATATCATCCGGATTATGCGCAAAACCGGTTACCGGCAAGCCAACGCCTTTCCTGGCCAGCAGCTGTAAAGATCTTAATTTATCCCTTGAACGCGTCACGGCGACTGATTCGTTCAATGGGAATACATTCATCATTTCGAATTGCCGTAATACTGCGGTGCCGTAGAAAGTAACCGATGCGCCAATTCTGGGTATCACCGCATCAAACCCTTCCAATATCTCCCCCCGATAATGGATTCTCGGATTATGCGCTGTGATATTCATGTAACACCGCAAGACATCCAGTACTTGCACGTCATGGCCACGCTCAGTCGCTGCATCTATAAGCCTCCTGGTAGAAT
This sequence comes from Nitrosomonas sp., assembly GCA_031316255.1. Lineage (NCBI taxonomy): Bacteria > Pseudomonadati > Pseudomonadota > Betaproteobacteria > Nitrosomonadales > Nitrosomonadaceae > Nitrosomonas > Nitrosomonas sp. The sequence continues at coordinate 3,531,314 of JALDQW010000001.1, forward strand.
AAAGCTTGGCGTTACGCGATAAAATTGCAATTTTCATGACCTACTCCTCTGTTATTTAAGAGCGCACAATAGTCGAAACTTGAGGTGTTTTGTGTCGCAGAATTACTGAAATCAATGGCGAATTGACTGGACTTGCTGCGAAATCGCAGCAGCTCCATTACAATCGCCCTAGCAGAAAGGATGCAGCGGGATCCACCAGAAAACGATTATTGATGGCGGTACGGCCAAGCAACATACGAAATTTCATTGTATCACGCTGGGTCAACGTCAATTCCACAGCATAAACATAAGCACCCAGGCATACTGGCGTTTCAATGACATAGCGGCGTTGTTTATGTCCGCCAGAATCTGTCACAATGCGCCTGTCTTTCACCAGCGCATCACATTCAATAACTGTTTCAATACTGTTTTGGATGGGGTGGATTGCAAACCTGATCCACGGTTGATTGTTTTTTTTATACGCATCAATCCAAAAAGCATGCAGTGCAGATGTTCGAGCCCCGGTATCCACTTTTGCCTTTATTCTTGGAATTCTCAAGTCTGGCAGTGCCAGCCATTCTCTCCATCCAATAATCGGAATTTGCGTGCTTGTTGCTTTTTTCATTTAAACAGGAAATAGCATCTAAAAATGATCAGATAAAAATTGATTTCGTTTCAGGGTCGAAAAAACGAGTATTCTGGTAATCGCTAGTACATACATAACAGAGTCTAACATTGGATTCTGCAGTACGGCATGCCACTGAATTCATGGGGCCGCAGGACACGATGAAGATAGTGAAGCACATCGCTCCCGATTAGCACGTTCAGGGAACATACATATCTCAAGATATTTAATAATTGCCGCCCTGAATTGTAATACATTGCTCATATTGACCATCACTATTCTTAACCAACCGATGAATCAACGCACCCCTTGCATCAACCAGTTCCACCTGCAACGGCATTTTACCCAGTGCATGCGTTGCGCACGACAGGCAGGGGTCGTAGGCCCGCACTGCAACTTCGAGATGGTTGAGCAGCCCTTCGGTAATTTCGCGCCCGTCGAGATACCGGTTAGCCACGATGCGAATGGATTCATTCATTGCCTGGTTGTTACTGGTGGTTGATACGATCAGGTTTGCACGGGTGACAATGCCTTCGTCGTTGACCTGATAGTGGTGGAATAAAGTGCCTCTGGGTGCTTCAATGACACCGATGCCTTCATGACGCCTGTCGCCTTTTTCGGCAACCAGTTCGGTTCCGCTGATATCGGGATCGTGAAGCAGGTTCTGGATCGATTCGGCACAGTGCAACGCCTCGATCATGCGCGCCCAGTGATAGGCCAGTGTGCTGTGTATCGGTTTGTCATGTCCATATGCCCTGAAACGCTTGCGCTCAGCTTCTGCACGCGGTGTGGAAATACGGTCACAGTTATTGACGCGTGCAAGCGGACCAACCCGGTACCAGCCGTGATCTTTTCCAAGCTGATGCAAATATGGAAATTTCATGTAACTCCAGGAACGCACTTCTTCGCGCAAAATCTGTTGATAATCGCAGTAGTCGAACTGATCGAAAATAAACGCGCCGTCGGGATAACGCGCACGCAGCTCGCCGTGGTAAAGCTCCAGTTCGCCTTTTTCACCGGTCAGACTAAGATAATTGGAAGGGAAAGTGGCAAAATCGGCATGTTCGGGATTGGCTGTATGAATCTGCTCGTTCAGTTTTACGGCGTTTCCGCTCCATAGCAGTATATTTTCAATATCGGCCAGTAAGGCATCACGCCAGCCGGTTGTCAGCGGTTTATTCATGCCGCCGGGCAGTGTCCCGGTGCCATGAACGCGCTTGCCTGTAATCGCCTCAATAATCTGCTGGCCATATTTGCGTAGCTTTACGCCCTGCAGCGCTATTTCAGGATGCTTTTCCAGCACACCCACGATATTGCGCCGCACGGGATCGCTGCCGAAACCAAACAAAAAGTCGGGCGAAGTCAAATGAAAGAAATGCAGTGCATGCGATTGCAGAATTTGACCGAAATGCAGCAGGCGGCGCAATTTGGTTGCCGTTGGCGTCAGCCGGTCGACACCGGCCAGTTGGTCAACTGCCTTGGCCGCCGCCAGTTGATGACTGACGGGACAAATGCCGCATAAACGCTGCACGAAAAAAGGCACTTCCCAATAGGGCCGTCCCTGGATAAATTTCTCAAAACCGCGAAACTCGACAATATGAAAGCGTGCTTCCCGGATATGATTGTCGCTATCCAGCAGCAGCGTGATTTTCCCATGCCCTTCAACGCGCGTTACGGGATCAATGGCAATACGCCGCACACCTTTCTTTGAAGCGGATTCCGATGATTGACCTGTCGTCATATTCTGATGCCTTAATCGTAATGCAGTTTTTCACCGGTCATTTGTGGTGCTTTCCCATCCAGTAATGGCAACAGCAGCTGTAAAAACGCATCAGCCGGTGGCGGACAACCGGGTAGGAAATAATCGATTTTCACCACATCACCGACTGGGTAGACTTTATCCAGCAATAGCGGTAGTTCTGTATCGTTTGGAATTTGTGGATTTGTGATTCCCGCTCCATGAAGATAGGCTTCTTCGAGACAGTCACGCAAATCAAAATAGTTTCGCATCGCGGGCACACCGCCTGTAATGGCGCATGCACCGACAGCAACGAGGATTCTGCAATGGGTGCGGAATTCTCGCAACACATGCACGTTCTCTGCAGTACAAACACCGCCTTCAATCAAACCGATATCGCTGGGTTCACAGTGTTTGATATCGGTAAAAGGCGAACGATTGAATTCGATATATTCACTCAATATCGCCAGCTTTTCATCCATATCCAGAAAAGACATATGACAACCAAAACACCCAGCCAGTGAAGTTGTGGCTATTTTGATTTTGTGGTCAGTCATTGCCGTGTTCTTCGTGCTCAGGAACATGTTCATCAAAAGCCACTTCACTGATCATACGCTGATCGTAAATTCGCCTGCCGATAGGCGTCACATATCCCTTTTCCTTGATCAGTATCGCGCCTACGGGGCAGATATTTGCCGCCACATCATCAACGGCAATATCGCTGTCGCCCAGCTTGCCACTGGCTGAATTGACAATCAGGTGTGCATGAATTCCACGCCCGGCAATTGCAAATACGTTTTTGCCGTCGACTTCGCGGCTGGCGCGGACACATAAATCGCATAAAATACAGCGACTGCGATCCAGCAAAACAGCCGGGTGCGACGCATCCATTTCACGGCGCGGGTTAAATTGTGGATAATGCTCATCACGCATGCCGAGATAATACCCCATGGCCTGAAGCTTGCAATTACCTGATTTTTCACACGACGGGCAAATGTGATTCCCTTCGACAAACAACATTTGAGTTATCGCCATGCGGGCGGCATGCAGTTCCGGCGTCTGATTGCGAATCTGTTGCCCGAACTGAGCTTGCGTCGTACACGCGGTAACATGTTTGCCATTTAATTCAACAACGCATAACCGGCAGTTTCCCGAAGGCGTCAACCCTGGATAATGACACAAATGCGGAATATAAATTTTTGCGGACAAGGCCGCATCCATGATCGTCTGACCCGCTTTGAAATGAATTTCCGTGCCGTCTATAGTAATTGTATGCTCGTTATTCGCCATCTTACTATCTGCTCTCTTACCGCACTACTCCAGATGCGCATCTGCATCATTACGCTCCGTCATTTTTCGCGCCGCCTCCAGTGCCGCATCGAGGTCAATCTGGGGCGTAAACGTTTTTCGCGTTAACCGTTTCTCAACGCGTTCAGAAAATTGCTGCAGACTGTCCAGGATATGGTTGGCTGCCGTATGCCCAAGACCACAATGCGAATAGCGCTTGACGAGGGCGCTCAATTGTTTAATCTCATGTATATCCAGTGAAGTTGCACGCCCATCCATTATTTTCTGCCAACTGCTTGTCAGCAGACTGGTGCCCACCCGGCAGGGCGTGCAGAAGCCGCAGCTCTCATGCGCAAAAAAACGGGCGAAATTCTGATTCACCGACAACAGATCACAGTTTTCTCCAAATACCAGGAATGAACCACCGGTCGATAAATCCTCAAAACTGATTTGCCGGGAAAAATCTTTCCTGGCGACCATTGTTCCGGCAGGCCCGCCAATTTGCACCGCCTGAACATTGTCTGCCTCACAATCATCCAGCACTTGTTGAATACTGACACCGTATGGATACTCATAAACACCGGGTTTCCGGCAATCACCGCTGACACTCAGAATCTTGCTCCCGGTTGATTCTTCCGTGCCCATGGACTTGAACCAGTCGCGACCGTTTTTTGCGATATGCGCTGCGGCAATGAGTGTCTCGACATTGTTGACAACCGTAGGCTGGCCCAGATAACCCCGGGTTACCGGAAATGGGGGACGAATACGGGGAATCCCCGGTTTGCCTTCCAGTGATTCGATCAGCGCGGATTCTTCGCCGCAGATATACGCGCCCGCACCGACCACAATTTCAATATCGAAATCGAATCCGGCCTGCCCGACTATGGATTGCCCTAACAGGCTCTTCGCATACCGGCGTTTAAGCACATTTTGCAGATGATCCAGCAAATAACGGTATTCCCCCCGCAAATAAAGATATCCCTTTTTGGCCCCAATGACATAGGCGCATATGGCCATACCCTCAAACAGTGCATCTGCATTGTTTTCCAGCAAAACACGATCCTTGAACGTGCCGGGCTCCCCTTCGTCTGCGTTACAAACAACATAGCGCGCTTCTCCCGCCGAGTCGCGGCAAAACTGCCACTTCTTGCCGGTATCGAATCCAGCGCCGCCCCGTCCGCGCAAACCGGAATCAATAATGTGATTGAGTATTTGTTGTGGCGCACTGGCCAGTACTTTTTTTAAACTGCTTCCAGGTTGTACCGTTTCGCTGAGCAACAATCCATGTTTTCGGATGCTGGATTCAACCCGGAACCATTCAACCGGCCATTGTTCAAGTGGTTTTTGTTCCGAGATCAAACAGGAAATCTGCGTTATCCTTTCGTCATCAAGCCAGACCAGCGGCATGCCATTAATCAGCATGGATGGGCCATGATCGCACATGCCGATACAGGAAGTCTCACCGACACTTACCCATCCATCTCCGCGTGTTTTTCCGGCTACAACCGATAATAGCCGGCAAATTTTTTCCAACAGATTGAGCTGACCGACCTGGTATCCACAACTCGTGCAATTGCTGAACAGGATATGATAAAAACCAACGGGTTCCGGGTAAAAAAATGCATAAAAACTGACAACCGAAGCAACCTGACTGGCCGACATCTTGAATTCATTGGCAACCCGCGTCATTGATTCGGCCGAAATGTGGCGCTCGGTATGCTGAATTTCATATAACCTGTGCAGCACATGCGACGCATAGAAATCAACACAATGATTAGGATATTGATTCATCATACAGGCAGTATAGCGGCAATTTATGCAACATTACAAAAAGACCAAATTGTTTCTCATCATCAGGCCAATATCGCCGCCACAATGCCGGTAATAAAAATGCCGTCAAAAGTGCCTGCCCCGCCGATGGATGCATGCGGCGCACCTAACCGGGGGATTGATTTCAAATGCAGCAAATCCGCACCTATCAGTACGCCCAGCGTCCCACTGATGTAGGCCAGTGGAGCACTGAGTTCGGGCTCCAGAAAAATGCCCACCAGTGCTGCACTGATCGGCGCAATCAGTATGGGCATGCCTATTCCGACTCCTGGAATGGGACGGCTGAAGAAATAACTGATAACTGCGATAATCGAAATACCGGTCAAGGCAGTAATCAAAGTTAACTCACTATTTTCAAAAAGATAAACAGAAAGTGCTGTCGGTATCAGACAACCACCCAGGTTCACTGAAATCAGTGTTTCATTCTGGAATGGCTGTGGCGGTATTCTAAAAATTCCCCAATGCTTCTGCTGCACTATTGGCGAGGGAAAGGCATCTGATCTGATGCGGCAAACGGGCAAGTTGACCACGCTTCCAAACAGTGAAAACACCAATATCATCAGGCCCAGCAGAGGCGGTACATTTAGCCTTTCAAATGCAAAAACAAGTAATTCCAGCTGGATTAAAATCGATAGAAATACCAGCAGAACAAGAAAAAGAATCAAATGAGCGGGTGAAAACTGGTTTTTCATCTTGTGATCAACATCGCAGTACCTGTCGAGAATGTAGTCCTGTATTTTTGAAACAACTCAAGGGCATCTCTATAAATCCATATTTGCGAGCATCCGGATCGCGGATTGCCTGCTTACCCCGTTTCGTCACAACACGTCGTTGTTCACAAAAAACATTTCCTTACTTATCAATAATATGCTGCGTCAATATTTTTTGTTCTCGCCTCGTCTTGTTTAAAACGCTGAAGAGGTACCCTCAAAAAGAAATTGTTGCCTGCATCAACTTTGCCAGGCTTTATCAGGCTGTTGTAAATCGTTCTCGTAACTACCTCCGGCCGGCAAAAACAGAAAAAAGCAAAGTTTACGCATAATAGATGTGCAATCCAGGCCTGTTTTTAACTGAGCAAGAACACAAATAACCTCTCAGCATCCTGTAAAAGAATCTTGAAGTAGACAACCAATATGCCGTTATAGATTGAACATTTAACGTATATATAAATGTACCAATGAGACCAAAAACAATTGTAAAAAATATCCGCGTCGTTTATTCATCACCAGAAGTTACATTAAAGATTAAACAAATAATATACTCTGAAAAATACAGTAACGCAGAATTAACAACACTGATTCTTTGTGACCCGGCATTAACTGTACAAATTTTGCGGTTGGCCAATAGTTCTGATTACGGTTTTTCACGAAAAATTGATACTGTATCTCGCGCAATTTCAATTATTGGTAAAAAAAAGCTTCTCGCACTCGTTTCAGCTACAGCGGGTTTTCATGCTAACCCGGATATTTCCCAAGAACATGCACACATGGAGTCGCTTTGGTATCGCAGCATCGCATGCGGTGTTATCGCACAAATACTTGCCATCAAAATGCATCGTAAAGAAAAAGAACGTTTTTTTATTGCCGGGCTGTTGCACGCCATCGGCAAATTTGCATTGCTTTCTCAATACCCGGATGAGTCTTCCGAAGTACTGCGCATCAGCGAATTGGGCGAAGACACCGTTATTACCGCAGAACGCAGAATCTTCGGTTTTACTTATGCCGAGTTGGGCGCAGAATTGCTTAATCATTGGCAATTGCCCGCAAGTATATGGCAGCCTGTTAAATTCCAGTTTGATCCGTTAAATCGGGAAGCCTCAAAAATTGACACCAGCCTGCTTTATGTCGCTCTAAAAATAGCCTGCAATATGGAGCCAACGTCCCTGCAAGCCCGGGATTATACTGACATGAAGTCAAAATATGATATTGAGGTTTGGAAACAATTAGGCTTAAACACTGACATCATTTATCCAACAGTCGAGAAAACAAGCTCGAAAATACTTGATATCTTAATTAGGATAAAGCCTGAAGTTGTCATCATTTATTAGCGCTATTTTCTGCGCATTACAAGAATCGCCATGTTGAAAATGTTGCAGCCTGACCAATAACCGCTCTATCGGGATTAATGACGTTCCAGATAATGGCATGATCAACAAAAAACCGTTTTCCAGTACGGGATATTCTTACGCCACGATAATCTGAGATATAGCCTTGTTCTTTTGCCTGCAACAACATTCTGGCGCGTTCTTCTCGATTTACAGGTTCGGCAGTTAAACGAGAAGGTGTCTGTGTAAATTGGTGCCAGTCCATCTCCCACAGATTTAACGCCACCCGATTACCATAATTTAGCACCGGATCATCCTGTAGCGCATGGGAAACAACAACAAAAGAGCAGTTAAACAAGTTTTCTGCCTGGTCGCAGGAAGAACCTGTTCTTGGTATTAATTCGTGTTTAATCCAGTGGGCATAACTATCTAACATATTTTGACACCACTGCAACATTTGAGGGTTTTCCCAATCGGTTTGTTCGATCATTTTTTTACCTTATTCAAAAAACAGAATAAAAAGTCTAACTTAATTTCAAAATTCAAAACAATCTCAATCTTTTAAAATATTCAAACATTTATATATCCGAGGTTTTTATGGAACCACATGCTGTCGCGACAAGCGTAAAATCAATTTTTTCATTACCCGAGGTTGTTTTAAAAATCAACGAACTCATCAATTCAGGAGATACCACCAATAGTGAATTGGAACAAACCATTCTGAATGACCCGGCGTTAACGGCCAAACTGCTGAAATTTGCGAATAGCGCTTATTTTGGGTTTCCCAAAAAAATTGAAACCGTATCAAATGCGATCGCCCTCATTGGGCACAGGGAACTGCGCAATCTTGCCATCGCCTCGTCAGTGACATCTGTTTTTAAAGGCATCCCTTCAGACCTGGTAGACATGGAATCATTCTGGCACCATAGTGTCAGCACGGGGGTCATTGCCCGTTTAATGGCATATGATATCAATTGCCGTGAACGTATTTTCATCGCCGGACTTTTACATAGCATAGGAAAATTAATCTTGTTTAGTCAATTCCCAGACGAATCAAGTAAAATCTTGAGCAGCAACCAGGATGAGGAATCCGTTATCATTGCCGAACAGCAGGTTTTTGGTTTTACCTATGCCGAACTCAGTGCAGCTTTTTTGAACGAATGGAGTCTGCCGGAAAGTATCTGGAAAATTGTTGCATCTCAACTTGACCCAGCCAATGCAGAGCAATTCAAAACCGATGCATATATCTTGCATTCAGCGGTTAAAATTGCGAGTCATAAACAAAAACATCAAGGCCATAGCATCAAACACGATGAAATACAGTCCTTATGCAAACCAGATGTATGGGAAAACCTGGGAATAAATACCGAAGTTATCGAACTGATCAATTCCGTTGCAGAACTTCAGATCAATGACATGTTCAATTGCATCAAACCGTCTACAGTTTAGCGAATTTAGGGCATTAAAACCACTCACTTTCCTCTTGGGTTTTTACCGAAAGGCACTAACTTTAATAAAGTTACAGCTGCTGAAATTAATCGTATTGAAAAACTACTCAACAATCGCCTTAGAAAATGTTTAAATTACAAAACTCCCTACGAAATGTTTAGGTTAGCTTGTGGTGCACTTGAAGATTGAATGTGGCATTGCAAAACGCGACCCCTTTGTGTTAATTCGACCCCTTTGTGTTAATTTTAAAGTGGCTTAGATCACAAGGAGCATTGCATAGGATACAAGCCAAATAAGTATCGTGTTTATGAAACCAATCGAGTCTGACCCCCATAGATGCGGATGCGTGTGACCCCATAGATGCGACAGAATTATAAATGCAGCCAATAATGAACAACACTAAATCAAAATTAATTGACGATTTTTTCGAGTGTGATTTGAGAGAATTACAGAAGGATTACCCATCCATCCGGGAAATCAATATTTCGAACAAAGCTTTTCTTTACCATCAAGGTGATCACCGCTCCGAGTTGTTCTGGATAAAAAGTGGTATCGGCAAGCTCTCTCATTTAACAGAGCAGGGAACCGAAATTACCATTGCTATTTTTGAGAAGGGAGATGTCATTGGTTGTTTGCAGAATAATTCTGTGTTCCAAGAAATAGAAGAGAGTGCACAAGCACTTGGTGAAGTTAATGTGTATAGCATAGCATACAACGATTTCAAGGCTCTGATGTCTCGTCAACCAGAATTGGCATGGTATGTTTTTGAGAAGATATATACCCGAAAGCAGAAAGTCGAACGTAAGTTACGAACTACCCTGACACAACCAGTTGAGATGCGTGTTATAGCTACTTTATTAGAATTAGCTGAGATGTTTGGAATAGAGTGTACTCATGGGTATGCATTGGAAATTCATCTAACTCAACAAGAAGTGGCAGATTTGGCTGGAGCAAGTCGTTCGGTGGTAAGCACAATTTTGAATGATTTCAGAAACCGTGGAATGCTTGACTATACGCGTGATCAGATTTGTATTAATGATGTTGCACTCACTAGACTTTGTAAACAAACTTAACTTTGAGCAGTATTGTTCTGTAGCTAACAGACATTGTGTTTGAGCTGTATTAAAGTTCTGTGCACTGATGGACCATCGGGGTCGCCATCAACTTAATACAGGAGCACATCCATGAAAAAAGTAATTTCATCTCGCACACACGGTTATCTGGATTTTCTTACAGTCGCTCTATTTCTACTTGCACCAACACTATTGAGTTTAAGTCAGGTACCGGCCATGCTTGCATATACCTTGGCTGTCGTTCATTTGATTGTTACACTAACTACTAATTTTCCCTTTGGCATATTTAAGCTAATTCCATTTACCATTCATGGCTGGATTGAGCGTCTGGTCGGACCTTCGCTAGTTGCCTTACCTTTTATTTTTGGTTTTGCAAATGAAGATGTCGCGAAAAATTTTTATATCGCAATGGGTATTGTTATTATCATGATTGGTTTTCTTACTGACTATAAAGGTGAGGAAAAACATACATAGAATGGTAACACGGGGGGCGACAAATACATATCTATAGAATATAGTTTGTTACTATATCTTTTATCTCATTGTTTATCAAAGAAAAATAGCAGTTATGCCTTAATAGAAGCTGGCAATATTCAGCATCTATATCCCTTTAAACCTGTTGTCCTCTGGAGCCATGTGTCGCCTTCGCAGAAAATAGGCGATACATGGATTCAGAGGGCGGCAGGGTCAATAAAATGTCCTCTGGTGAATGTTGAGCCTGCTTTTGCTTTACCGAATTATATAAATATGAAACATTGTATTAAAGTACAGAAAAGTATCGTTTCTGTTTGATGTCCCCTATCTTGTAAGTTTCATTAAATAGGCTTAGACTAAATGCTTATAAAATTACTTAAAACACGTATAAATGCGCTAAATTGACACTAAAATAACAGAGGTTAACCTAAATGACTGATACTACAGAAATGTATGCGGGTTCGATTCCCGCCACCCCATTTCAACATCCAACATCATTCAGTTAAACCCATAAACCCACATAAATGCAGTTTTTTTGTCCAACCGTCCAATTAGATCGTTGGGCAGTTGAACCAAACCAGGTCCAAAATAACAAACGGGCGTCATTCTGACACGTGATTCCGTGTTGTTAATCTCTGACCAACTAACCACAGATTTTTTCTGAAAAACCAGCCCGGCATTCTATCCATAGAATCACCGTAATTCAGAAAATATCAAACCAAATCGTTTGAGATAAACTTTTAGACGGTTAGTATCGTTGCTGCTGTTTTTCTGGCGTCTTGAAACATTGAACAGGATGCGGCCCGCTTCTGCCATGGTCTTGCAGTTTTTGCAAACCTGAATAACTTCGGCCAGTTGCAGCCGCTCGAACAAATCCAGCTGCTCAATGGCTTCCTCGCTCAGATATTTTTCTAATGCGTTGTGTGAATGATTGCCGTCATCCGCCGCCAGGCTTTTCCAGTCGGTCTGCAATCGACTGATTTCATTGTTCACAATTTCTTCGGTGATTCGCCCGCCATCCGCCAGAATGGCCATTCGCATCACGCTTGCATTGAGATCCCTGAAGTTTGCATGCCAGACTGCATTTGGCGCCATGCCAAAATCCAGATACCGCTTTAACGCCAGTTGATTGAAGCTGACTTTATATCCGATCAGTTGCGTGGCTTTTTTGAGTTCGTAATGAAGATTGGGCTCAAGATCCTCGATTCTGTCTTTAAGAGACGGCAATTCATACGTCCAGAGGTTGATGCGCGCTAATAAATCTTCTCTGAACCTTCCATTTTTGACCTGTTCATGCAGCTTGCGATTGGTGCCCGCGATCAACTGAAAATCACTGCTGACTTCCTTGTCGCCACCGAACGGCATGAACACCTTGTCTTCCAGGGCGCGTAACAGCATGGCCTGCTCATCCAGACCCAATTCCCCGATTTCGTCCAAAAACAGCAGCCCGTTATTCGCCTCGCGCAATAAGCCAGTGCGCTCATTTTGCGCGCCGGTAAACGCCCCTTTCACATGACCGAACAATGCGGACATGGCGTTGTCGCCACGCAAGGTGGCGCAATTCACTTCGACCAGGCGGCCGCTTAAATGCATGCGCTGCTGTTTCAGCGTATAGATTCTCTTGGCCAACCGTGATTTGCCAGCGCCGGTCGGGCCGGTCAACAGGATAGGCGCGGTTGAACGTAACGCGACTTGCTCGATTTGTTCAATCATTCGATTAAATGCTGCATTTCGGGTTTCGACGCCGCCTTTAAGATATTTGTTCGCCTCGTTCGCGTCATTAGCAAAACGTGAAGCAATCTGATCATATTTGGACAAATCCAGATCAATAATTTGTATGGAACCATACAATGCGTTCGGATCGCCTTGCTTGCCCGGAGAAGACTGCAACAGTTTTGCCGGAATAAATCGCGCTTCTGTCAGCAGAAACAGGCAAATCTGGGCAACATGCGTACCGGTGGTGATATGGACAAAATAGTTTTCGCGTTCCGGGTCAAAGGGATAAGCCTCGGCAAATGCATGCAGCTGGCTGTAGACCGTTTCAAAATCCCAGGGATCGTCATAATCGACGGCATATAAATTGACTTGCATGCCCGGCGAAAGCGCGCGAATATCTGCCGCAGTCAATTCGGCCAACGCCTGCTCGTGAACATGGTGAATGAGTTCCAGCCGCGCAAGTGGAAAATCCTTTTGCATCGCAACGGATACCGTTGGCCGCCACCGGCCAAACCTGCCCTTTCCCAGTCCGCCATGATCCAGCCGCGAACCCAGAATACCAATTACAATATTATCCAAAATAATAATTTACTATCTTAAAAAATAATTTAGATTACAAAATTGTAACGGCCACAAATCCTATCATTTTTAATGAAAAATATATTTCTTTATTAAAACATTATGTTACATAAATTTTAATTCGCTTCTAAAATGCTGGCATAGTAATTGCGAATATTAAAAGCAACCGGAGTGGCACAGACTCACTGAAAAAATACCCCGGCAACCAGCCGGCGATACGGAATCGCAATTGAATCTGTTATCCGGGTAAAGTTTAGAAGGAGACACAATGAAGACAACATACGAAGTCATGGCTGAACAAAATCGTGCAGTAATCAAATCATGGACGCGGGGCGTTACATTTGACGACAATGCCCGGGAACAGGTGAAAAATCTTGCGGCCATGCCTTTTATTCATAAACATATCGCGATCATGCCGGACGTGCATTTGGGAAAAGGTGCGACCATAGGCAGCGTTATTCCGACCATAGGTGCGGTAATTCCTGCTGCTGTCGGCGTAGATTTGGGTTGCGGAATGATGGCAGTCAAAACCAGCCTGGTTGCAACAGACTTGCCGGATTCATTGACACATCTGCGCCATGAAATAGAAAAAAACGTGCCGCACGGGCGTTCGACAAATTTAAAGCGCGGACGGGACAAAGGCAGCTGGAACAACCTGCCTGACGACGTTGTACAGGCCTGGTTGTCGCTGAGCGACGATTTTGAGCGATTGTGCGAAAAACATCCCGTGTTGAAGAATACCAATAACATACAGCACCTTGGGACGCTCGGAACCGGAAACCACTTTATTGAATTATGCCTGGACGAATCAGACAATGTCTGGGTGATGCTGCATAGCGGATCGCGCGGCGTCGGCAATCGTATCGGCTCCGAGTTTATCGCAAAAGCCAAGAAAGATATGGAACGGTGGTTTGTTCATTTACCGGACAGGGATCTGGCTTATATTCCCGAAGGAAGCCAACATTTTAACGACTATATCGCCGCGGTTTCATGGGCGCAGAATTTCGCCCGGGTAAACCGTCAAGTGATGATGAACCGCACACTGGCCGCATTGCAAAAAATCATCGACAAACCCTTTTCTGCAGAACAGGAAGCGGTTAATTGTCACCACAATTATATTAGCCGCGAGCACCATTTTGGCAGCGATGTCTGGATAACACGCAAAGGCGCGGTTTCTGCAAAGCTGGGTGAGATGGGCATCATTCCAGGCAGCATGGGCGCAAGATCATTCATTGTGCGCGGCATTGGCAATGCCGAAAGTTTTTGCAGCTGCAGCCACGGCGCTGGCCGGGTAATGTCGCGCGAAGAAGCCAAGCGCCGCGTATCTCTGGAGGAACACTTGACCGCTACCGAAGGCGTTGAATGCCGCAAGGACAGCAGCGTAATCGATGAAACACCGGCAGCTTACAAAGATATCGACAAGGTAATGGCGGCGCAATCCGATCTGGTCGAAATTGTGCATACTTTAAAGCAAGTTGTTTGTGTAAAAGGATAAACAGACATGAATATGCCGGACATTCAATGTTCCGGAGACAAGTATTTGGCCGGTTTTCACCACTCGCGGCGCTGGTTCAAAAAAGCCAGCCTGACACAGTTTATGTTTTTTAAATAGGTGTATCGGTGTTGATAACCACCAAGTAAAGCGACTATAGCTCAGTCTGGGAGAGCTGCGGATATGCGATATCCGTGAGTCGGCGGTTCGAATCCGCCCGTGAAACCACCCTGTAACGGTGTTTAAAGTGGAAAAGCTAGCGATAGCGAGTTGGTTCGAATCCAACATATTGATGTAATACCCAGGTGCTTTCCTGCGAATGCGGCAAGCCGGACATGCTGATAGGTTGTTTACTATTTTCATGCTCCGGTCTGACGCAATCGGCTTCGGGTTTGCCATGGCTGAGGGTTTGTAAGTTGCGGAGATTGTTCGATGGCAAAACAAATTCCCCAAAGTGCACAATGAGCCATGCCACACTCGAAGTTAGGAAAGCACCGTATACTCATTGGAGAAAGAAATGTTATTTCAACAAAAATACATGGTTGCTGAAAACCAGAAAGGATTGCTGTACAAGGATAAAAAATTCATCAAGGTACTGGACGCCGGAAAATACCGCTTCTGGTCTGTCGACAAAGACTATGAATTAACACTTGTTGGCACAATCGCTGCAAACCGGGAGATTACCAGTGAAGAAGTATTATCGGTCATTGAATCGCATCCCGCCGAATTTTCCCGCCACGTGGATCTCTGGGAAACCGGTGCAGAAGAGATCGGCCTGGTTTATGAGCAAAATGTGCTCAGAGACATCAAGCTGCCTGGCCAGCATGGCGCCTATTGGAAAGGCGTCCGTAAAACCCGTATAGATAAAATCAATATCGGCAACGATTTCAGCATTTCTCAACGCATGGCTGCGTTGATGCTCGGCGCTGAAAGCGCACCGTTGCGTCAATCGGCCAGCAAGACCATCTTTGCGGCCACCGTACCGGAAGATCATGTCGGTTTTCTGGAAATCGATGGCAAAGTGACTCGTACATTAAGTACTGGTACTTATGCCTGGTGGAAGTTCAGCCGCGTGCTGAATGTCAAGCTGTTTGATATGCGCCTGCAAAATATGGAAGTTAACGGCCAGGAAATACTGACCAAAGACAAAGTCAGCCTGCGTATCAATTTATCGGCCATCTGGCAAATCGCCAATGCCGATCTGGTGCGACAGTCATTGACGGATCACACCGATTATCTGTACCGGGAAATGCAACTGGCCTTGCGCACCGTTGTGTCGACACAAACACTAGACCAGTTACTCGCGGATAAAAACCTGTTGAACAGTCAGATAAAGGCTTTGGTTTCAGCCAAAGCGCAAGAATATGGCATCAGTGTTAAAACAGTTGGCGCCCGCGACATTGTGCTGCCCGGTGAAATGAAATCGATTCTGGCCCAGGTGGTTGAAGCCGAGAAACTGGCTGAAGCGAATTTAATCAAACGCCGCGAAGAAACGCAGGCAACCCGTTCATTGCATAACACAGCGAAAGTGATGGAAAACAACCCGATTCTGCTGCGATTGAAAGAACTGGAAAGTCTGGAAAGAATTACCGGGCAAATCAGTACGCTGAATGTATATGGCGGGCTGGATGGCGTCATGAATGATATGATAAAACTGACCAGCCGTACAAATAACCCTTGAGTATTTTGTCAACAGCCCCTAATACACTTCGGTCGCCAAACGCAATAATTGTGCACTTAAAACCAGGCCAACTTTCTTGGCCTGCGTAAGATTAGCCTCAAATGTAATTCTGCCGTCATTAACATTCATATTGAGCATGACACCATGAAAACTGGCGCCGGGACTGTCAGCGACGGTCAGGATCGGATAATTTGCCAGGCTGTTCACGATATCGGCGAAATGGTGCGCCTCGGACTGTGTGATAAAAACAAATTGGCACGGAATCAGTTTCTCCCGTTGATCGACTCTATGAACTACAATCGCCCGGTCATAGATTGTTTTTTGCTGCAGTAAAAAATCCAGTTTTTTGCCAAAAGGATCGTTACCATAAATACATAAGTTAAAAGTGGCAAAACTTTGATCGGGCCAGGTTGTAAATACGGAAAAGTTATACAAAAAAGCGGATTTCAGCGTATATTCATCAGGCTGCGAGGAATATGTCTTTGTCGGTAAAAACAGCATTATACTGACAAGCAAAAGCCAGCATTTCACCCGTAATGGCTTTTTTGCACTATTATTTTTGCACGTATTAAATGGCATATATACTGACAGGATTGTTAGAAGCGCCAAATAATCCGGCCATAGAGACTGCGTTGAATTTGCGCCGGCACGGTTTGTATAATCTCGGGCATATACTCAAGATGGTGCGATTGCAACAAATTCTGACCGATCAATGATAATTCCAAACCAGCTACTGGATGCCATGCTAGTCGTAAATCAAGTGTTTGGTAACTATCAACATTCAGCCCGGGTAATTTGTCGATATGGCGAAAGAACGCATCCAGTTCAATATTGTGGGTAATATCCAGTTGTGATCGAAGTGTGAACTGATGTCTGGGGTCTTTACCCGATTCTACTTCATGGCCCAGAGGGGCTTGATTTCTAATCTGCAAATGACTATAGCTTGGCATAAATCTTAATCTTCTGGATGCGTCCCATCTACCGTAAATTTCGAAGCCGAATATCTCGGTATCTCGTTGACTGAATAATTGCGCAGTTTCCGATGAGGTTTCGAACTCACTGATCGAATGATTGTAATCATTGAAAAATCCTGAAATTTCAACGGAAAGATTCGATGTCAGTTGATGTTTGTATCCGGTCTCAAATCCCCATAACGTTTCAGCGACAAGATCGGGATTGCCAATCAGTCTGAGAAACTCTGCGCCATTCCGGATAAAACGATTACCATCACGCTCGAAACGCGAGGGTAATCGTACGGCGCGTATTATTGAAGCCCAAATTGTTTGCTTGATATTGGGCGTCCATAGTACCCGGAAAGTGGGGAGAAAATTATCATGTGCAAAGGTGTTATCCAAAAATTTAAGACCGGCGACTACTTTTAGATGGTCTTCGATAAATGGAATTTCAGTTTGAGCGAAGATATTGGTGGTTTGTATGATGCGACTGGTCGGTTCAAAAGAAATCGGTAGACCAGCGTTTAAATGATCTCTGGTCCAACGGTAACCGACACCCCACAAAAACTCCTGACGAAACGGCAGCGTCAATGGAAACCGGTGTTGAAAATCGATATCAAAGGTATGCCGGCGCTCGCGAAAAGATAATTCATTTCGTCGGTTATGATCATAATACGCTTGCAGGGTCATGTTGGAATTTTTACCAGTGATGCGATTCCAGCGCATGAGAGCATGACCGCCCGCCAGATTAACATCTTCTGTCTGAGTAACCAGTGTACCTGGAACCGTTTGGTACACTAAACTGGTTTTTTGACCAGCCTTGCCACTATGGTATTGTCCTTGGAATGTAACTTCGTTTTGGTTATTAATATACCAGTCAGCTCGCATGCCCAAGGTTCCCATGCGCCAACTGTCATGCGCGCCTGCTTGACTATGACTATTGTCTCGCACAAAGCCTTTGGCAAAAACACGGTAATGAAAATCTTCACCGATTTTTCCGCCATGACGAAGCGTGGTAAAACCGCGCTCTTCGCTGCCACCGCCGCCTGAAACCAGAGTGCCTTGTGTGTCGTTTGACTTTTTGGTAATAATATGTATCGCGCCGTTGGCGGCGTTTGCACCCCAAATCGTGCCACTTGGGCCCCGTACAACCTCTATGCGTTCAATATCTTCAAGCGGAAGATCCAACGACTCCCAAAAAGTACCGGCAAACAAAGGGGAAAAAACTGTCCGACCATCAATCATTACCAACAGATCATCTGAAAACCGCCCGCTAAAACCACGTGATGTGACCGACCATTTACTGGCATCAATACGCGCAACATTCAATCCGGGCGCCATACGTAATAACTCGGGAATACTGTTTGCAGTGGAGCGGCGAATGTCTTCCTGAGAAATGACAAATACAGCAGCCGCCGTATCACGCTGGTTTTGAGGTTTTCGCGATACCGTAGTTATGGTAACATTCATTAAATCCTCAAGCGACATATCCATTATCTTGGAATCCAATGAAACATCTTGTGTTGCAAAACTAATATTTGCCAGCAAACAAAAAGCCAAAAAATATAAAAATCGTTGTACCCTGGGTATTGTTTGGCTATCTATAATTATCGATTTCATCTGGAATTTCGGTCGTAAACTAAAATCATAAGTTAAATAATAGCTTTCTTTTCATCTGGTTATAGGCGAAAGAAAATTTGGTTTCATGTCGCCATTTCAAGAATGAAAACCCCTGTGTCAATCGACGTTGAAAAAGCATATTTGAAAGATTATTTGCACGACAAGCTTAAACTTAATCTGAGATCATTATTTGCACTTGTATACTTTTGAGAGCAATTCCGAAAACGCAGTATCTAACTGTTTTTGCTACAAAATCGGGAAACCCGATATTCAAACGTTTTCAGAACCGGTTGAGCACCGGATTCATTCATCAAACCCGTTGGTAATCGGATGCCGCCAGGTGGTGCCAAAATCACATTGCGTGACACGAATGCCCGGCGGTGACTGACGGCGTTTATATTCGTTAACCTTGATCAGGTGTATAACGCGGTGAACATCGGTTTCACTGAACCCTTTTTCAATAATTTCTGCAGGCGTCAGGTTATTTTCCACATAGGCTTCCATGACCGAATCGAGCACTTCATACGGCGGCAGGCTATCCTGGTCGGTCTGGTTAAAACGCAGCTCTGCTGAAGGCGCACGCTCTATAATACGTTGAGGAATGACTTCGGCAATCTGATTGCGGTATTTGCAAAGCTGATAAACCATTGTTTTACTGATGTCTTTAAGAACACCAAAACCGCCAACCATGTCCCCGTATAAGGTGCAGTATCCGACAGCTATTTCCGATTTATTTCCCGTAGTCAGTACGATATAACCCGTCTGATTCGATAATGCCATCAACAAAGTGCCGCGTATGCGTGCTTGCAGATTCTCCGGCACAGTACTGACATAGCTGTTTTCTGGCGAAATCTGAAAATCGTTTTCCAGCGTCAATAAAAAATGATCGAGCAAGGGTTTGATCAAGCTCTGGCGGTGCTTGACGCCCAGTGTTTGGGCCATCTTGTGCGCATCATCGAGACTGATGCCCGACGTATATTGTGTTGGCATCATGATTGTCTGAACCCGATCCGCACCCAGCGCATCCACTGCAACAGCCAGAACTAATGCTGAATCAATACCACCGGACAGGCCAATCAGCACACCGGGAAAATTGTTTTTATCGATATAATCCCTGACGCCCATGCATAGCGCTTGATAAATACAGGCCACTGTCGGCAGATGCGGTTCGATATGCCCATTAACCGGGACATTATCTTCGATTTCAACCAGACCCACTTCTTCCTTGAATTCAGCAAACTGGTGTGTCAACACGCCTTGCCGATCCATCACAAACGACGCACCGTCAAAAACCAGTTCATCCTGACCACCCACAAGATTGGCATGAATGACCCCGATTGCCGTCTCTTTGATAAATTGCTGGGTCAGTTGGTAACGGGAAACCTGTTTGTCGATATGATATGCCGAAGCACTGAGCACCAGCATCTGATCAACATTCGAATCAAACAGAACCGTGTCGGCTGCTGTATGTACCTGCCAGAAATCGGCGCAAATCAGTATACCAAACCGGATACCAGCCACTTCAAACCGGCAAGGTTCGACACCTTTATCAAAATAGTAATATTCATTAAAAAAAGGAGCCCTGTTCAGAATATGCTTTTGATGATTGGCAATAATTTGCCCATCCTGGATAACCGAAGCCGCATTGTAGAGTTTACCGTCCCGGAAATCCGGATGACCGACAACCAGTGTAATACCGGAAATTTTTTGCACCAGATCATGCAGCGCATCGGCGCAGGCCGCATAGAATGTTTCGCGCAGTAGCAAATCAACAGGTGGATAACCCGACAACGCCAGTTCAGGAGTAACCATCAATTCAGCGCCGGATTTCTTCGCTTGCTCGGCAGCGTCGATTATTTTTTTAGCATTACCGGCTATATCACCAACGGCAACATTGATCTGAGCTATGGCAATTTTCATGAATACAAAAAACTAATTTCAGCTAAAAAGGCAGTTCGGCATCCGGCTTTACCCGTTGAATATTGACGCGAAAATCCTGCTGGATACGTTTCAGTGCGGCTTCATTCTCCGCTTCAAACCGTAGCACTATGACTGGCGTGGTATTGGATGCACGCGCCAAACCGAATCCATCATCGTATTCAACCCGCAGACCGTCGATGGTAACCACCCGCTGCGCACTGTCAAACCGGGCATTTTTTTGTAACGCAGCGATCAATATGTGGTTTTCGCCCTCCTCAACCCTGATTTGCAGTTCGGGCGTATTGATCGAGTCCGGAAGGTTGTTCAAGACGCTGTCTATATTTTCCCTGTGACTAAGCAATTCCAGCAATCTCGCTCCGGCATACAAGCCGTCATCAAAACCATACCAGCGTTCCTTGAAAAAGAAGTGGCCACTCATTTCACCAGCCAGTAATGCATTCGTTTCTCTCAGTTTGGCTTTAATAAATGAATGACCGGTTTTCCACATGATGGGCACTCCGTTATGCTGCTCAATCCAGGGCGCAAGGTTACGCGTGCATTTCACATCGAAAATAATCTGACCTTTCGGATTTCTGGACAACACATCGGCAGCGAACAGCATCAACTGACGATCCGGAAAAATAATATTGCCCTTTTTGGTGACTATACCCAGCCGGTCGCCATCGCCGTCAAAAGCAAGGCCGATTTCAGCATCTGTGTTAGCAAGCGCATGAACCACATCCCGCAGATTAGCGGGCACCGATGGATCAGGGTGGTGATTCGGGAAAGTCCCATCCACATCGCAAAATAATTCGGTCACTTCACAACCCAGTTTTTGATACAGTGCAGGCGCAAACGCACCGGCCACACCATTACCGCAATCCACGACAATTTTCATTGGGCGATCGAGTTTGACATCATCAACAATACGATCGATATAACTGTCGCAAATGTCAAGCTGAGAATAGCGGCCATCACCATGCATCAGATCGTTGTTATCAATACGGATGCGCAGTGCCTGTATGGATTCAGCCGCCAGTGTTTCACCACCCATCACAATTTTAAACCCGTTGTATTCCGGCGGATTATGGCTCCCCGTTACCATCACACCGGAGTAATTACAATGCTCATGCGCAGCAAAATAAAGCATGGGTGTCGCCACCATCCCGACATCCACGACATTAACGCCACTTTTGAGAATACCCCTTGTCAGCGCTTCTGAAAGCGACGGCCCGGACAATCTGCCGTCCCGTCCCACTGCAATTGACGTCAGCCCGCGTTCGCGCGCTTCAGAACCGATTGCATGGCCAATTGCCTCAACATGCGCGATCGTTAACGTTTTATCGACAACACCACGAATATCATAGGCCTTAAAAATTTCGCGTGGAACAGATTGTTTTATATCGTTCATTTAAAAAATTATTGGTTGACTGGTTAATACAAATTTTTGGCGAATTTTAGCGCTCTGTCAGTGGTGTCCGGCAATGGCGCCACCCTTGAGGGTATAATGCGTGCCGCAATAGGGACACAAGGCCTCGCCTGTTTGCTCTATCGGCAAATAAACTCTTGGATGCGTATTCCAGAGTTTCATTTCGGGTGTTGGACAATGCAGCGGCAGGTCGTCGGTTGTAATTTCGATTTCTCTTGTTTTATTGTCGGTTTGTTCATTCATAAAAAACACGCTCCAATACGACTTATTTTACGAAGGTAAGCCAGTCGCTATGATTATCATTCCTGCCTTTTACACAGTCAAAGAACAGGGCCTGCAATTGCGTTGTAATCGGCCCGCGCTTCCCGCTACCGATCATACGGTTATCCAGTTCACGAATTGGGGTCACTTCTGCTGCAGTGCCCGTAAAAAACGCTTCGTCTGCACAATAAATTTCGTCGCGCGTAATGCGTTTTTCAATGACGGGAATACCTAATTCTGCCGCCAACTCCATGACTGAAGCCCGGGTTATCCCTTCCAGGCACGACGTAAGGTCGGGGGTATAAATTTTCCCCTGCTTGACGACGAATATATTCTCCCCAGACCCCTCAGCGACATAACCTTCCATATCCAGCAGCAACGCTTCGTTATAACCATTCTGAGCCACTTCCTGATGCGCCAATATGGAATTGGCATAGGTTGTCACCGATTTCGCCCGGCACATATTAATGTTGACATGATGCCGCGTAAACGATGAAGTTTTAACACGAATGCCTTCATCCAGACTTTCAGCGCCCAGATAGGTACCCCATGACCACGCAGCAATTGCAACATGCACCGATAGCGTTGTCGCCGAAAGACCCATGGCTTCAGAGCCATAAAATACAATGGGGCGGATATAACCTGAGGCCAGATTATTCTGTTTGACGACATCGCATTGCGCTTGCAGCACAGTAGCCTTGTCGAACGGCATTCTCATCATAAAGATATGCGCCGAATTAAAAAGCCGGTCGGTATGTTCCTTTAACCGGAATATAGCCGGACCCTGCGCTGTTTCATAGGCGCGCAACCCTTCAAACACCCCCAATCCATAGTGAAGCGTATGCGTCAGTATGTGCGTATTGGCATCCCGCCAGGGAACCATTTCGCCGTCATACCAGATAACGCCATCACGATCAGACATTGACATCCAGAGACTCCCCGAAAAGATCAGTAAAAAGTCATATTCTAACTGATTTTTGAGGTGAGGTTGAATTCCCTGTTTTCAAAATCCCGTATGACTAAAATTGGATTTCCAGTTAACACTCAAAAATCAAAAAAACGACTCATTGCACACAGTTGTATAAGATCCCTGGTATCACCAATATAGTTGCATTACCAATAAAACCAGATTTTTTTCGCCAGATCAACAAAGGCAATGCGACATATCAAAAACGCCATGTTCATACCCACACATGCCGAACTTAAAGTACTGATATTAAGGATACTTTAAAAACGCCATTCTGCGCCCACATAAATCCCGCGCGGAATAGATGACGGAACTAATGGAATAAAGGCAGATACCGATTCATTGTGATTCTGTTTGAGTAAATTTTGTCCAACCAAAAATAACTCGACATTCCTGACAGGTTTGAATGCGAGTTTGGCATCCATGGTCACGTAACTGGGGATATTGAAAAAATCAACACTACTGACATACCGCAACCATAGATTAAATTGTATTTTATCCGACAGATCGTAGTTTGACCGCAATGAAACTTGATGCTGGGGGTTTACTTTGGCGGCACTGCCCGTCGTTGGATCAAGCTGCTTGAGTATTGAATCGGAACTGATATGCATATTCAGATAACTATAACTGAGTTGCAGGCGCCAATTCTCAAGCGGACGTGAATCAGCCGATATTTCAACGCCATAGGTATGCCCGGAAGCCTTGTTTGTTAAACTGACTGGCAATACCAGATGCGGTATAGGATTGGCAAGAAAAGAAGGAATGCCTGCTGAAAGATCACGTAACTGACTGTAGTCATTAAAAAATGTAGCGATATCAACAGACGCCTGAAAAGGAAACTGATGCCGGAAGCCTAGTTCATAAGCCAGCAATTTTTCTGAATTGAAACTTGGCGTCCCCAGGATTTGAGTAAGAACCGGAAATGATATCAGATTGGAACCACCTGGAATTTCACTCAGTGTTTGGGCATTCAGAAGTATGTCATTCTCGGCTCTGGACGGTATGCGTACGGCCCGGGAAACGGACATCCAAACCGAATTCTGCATGCTTGGCATCCACATTAAGCGTGCATTAGGCTGAATTTCCATGCCGGTAAAATCATTGTAACCGAACCGCGAACCCAGTGTTAATTTAAGTTTTTCAGGGATTAATGTGATTTCATCGCGAAGAAATGCGCTGGCAAGATGATTGGTTTGTTCACGAGGATTCAGTGAGATTAGCTCGGTATCAAACACCTTGTTGTGATACAACCTGTAATTAGCGCCCCAGGTAATATCATGGCGGTCAAACAAAGGAAAACGATGCTGAAAATCGATATCAAAACTTTCCGCTCTGACATTGGACCAGGTTGCCATCCTGAAATCGATAATGTCATAGTAAGTTTGCAGACTCAGCGATGATTTTTCCGAAAAGGCGCGGTCCCAGCGAAAGCGTATATTACCCCCTTTGCTGTTCCCTCTTACTGATTCAGCCTGAATAATGGGCGCAATCAAAAGAGATTTGTCCAGTCTGTCGCCTTGTGCATTGTAAAAAATGTCGCTCTGCAGGGTAAATTGATCTATTCCACGAACATGATCCATCCTGAAGCCACCCCGGGCACTATGCCAGGCATCATTGGCGCTGCCGCCTCGAGTTGAGTTTAAGTGATCACGCGTGAATCCCTTTGCATAAAAACGGAAAGGTGTGTTGTCATCGATTTTCCCACCGTAACGGGCGCCCACGAACCCCTGTTCAAAACTGCCGCCGCCTGCGGTTAGCAAAGTGCCCTGGGTGTCTGATGCTTTTTTGGTGATGATGTTGATGACACCATTGACCGCATTGGCGCCCCACATAGCCGCACTCGGGCCACGTATGACTTCAATGCGTTCAATATCTTCCATGAGCGTATCTTGCTGGTCCCACAAGATACCCGCAAAAAGCGGATTGTAGACACTGCGTCCATCCATAAGAACCTGCAGTTTGTTGGCAAAACGGCCGTTGAAACCGCGCACACTGATCGACCATTTATCAGCTCCAATACGTGCGACTTGCACGCCTGGAGCCATCCTCAGCGCTTCCGGTATACTGGTAACGCCGGAGCGCTTTATGTCGTCCTGTGTAATAACAAAAACAGCGGATGAAACCTTTGACAGTTTTTGCGCATGCCGGGTAACCGTGGTCACCTCAATGTTCATCAATTCCTCTATACTCATATCCATGAGTCTATTCATATTGTTTTGAACACTATCGGTGGAATATTTGGCTGCATACGTACTTTCTGCAGCACATCTCATCGTCATCATGATCGCGATGAGGTAAATCATCAATGTAATGAATGTTGAACGCACTATCATTACTGATAAACCTTCGTCGCCAGTTGCAATAACTTTGAGCTAATCTGCAAATCGGCATCGCGCGCCGATTTCAAGTTGATCTCAAATTTGATTTTATTTTCAATCAACATCATGTTGATGATGACACCTTGACTTGCCGCATCCTGGCTATCTGCAATTGTTAGAATAGGTTTGTTATATATTTTCTTTAAAATAGCGGGCAGACCGCCGATTGCTGACTTGGAAATAAAAAGAACCTGACACGCTTCAATTTTTTCAATATCGGTTAGTCGCAATGTCTTGATAGCGGAGTTGTTAACAGGCTTTTTTTGTAATTGATCGATCTCCTGTCCAAAATAATCATTTCCATAGATACATAGATTAAGTTCCTGATCGCTACTGTCAGGCCAATGAGTAAACGCAATAAAATTAAATATGAATGCAGCTTTGACACCATATTCATTGACCTGGGATTCAATGACTGGAGATGCGTGCAGCTGAAAAAAAGGCGCTACGCTCAGCAACATACTGATGAGTATCCTGGTTAGTTTTGTTCTGATCCCAACTGTTTTTTTCCGGAAACGTTGTTGAACGTAAGGCATTAGCGTGATTGATTTTGGTCTTATTCTTCTTGTCACAAGTTGCAGTTTAGTATCTTGTCCTGAAAGTACAAACAAGTCTTATTTCTACCTGAATTTTTTGCCGCATATAATGCCTTATCTGCAACGCTCATCAGTTCATCCTCAGTTTTCAACTTCGTGTCTTTTTTAGCCACACCGATGCTGACCGTAACTTGAATTTGAGATGTATTGATATCAATTTTTAGCGATGATATATGGCGACGGAGTCTTTCAGCAAAAAAAACAATGGATTTTGCGTCTTGATCAGTATTCCGAGAGATGACCATAAATTCTTCACCGCCAACCCGGTAAAACGTATCGCTATTGCGTGCTGACGACTTAAGTGCTGCTGCTATTGTTCTAAGTACTTGATCGCCTGCTGCATGACCATAGGTATCATTAATTTTTTTGAAAAAATCAATATCGATTAACATCAGGTAAAGCGCCTGTCCGGAACGACTTGCTTCACTCCATGCTTTTTCTAATGCTTCAGTTCCCGCACGCCGGTTGGGCAACTCCGTTAGCATGTCAGTCAGCGCCAGGTACTCTAGTTTTCGATTTGAAACAGCCAACTCGGCAGCAAAACGTTTGAGATACTCGCGATCACGCTCCCATGATTCTTGTAACTTCCGATAATGCCAGGCAGCACGTAATCTGGCGCGAAATGCCCTTACATTTATCGGCTTAACGATATAATCGTCTACACCTGCATTAAATGCTTCAATAATTTCATCTTCTTCTTCAATCCCTGTCAGCATAATGATATAGATATTCTGTCCCCAGTCTGTGGAACGCAGGGATTTCGTCAGTACAAGGCCATCCATTACCGGCATCAACCAATCAGTAATCACGATATGAGGCATGACTTCCATTGCTAATGACAGTGCCTGTTCACCATTATTTGCTTTAAAGACAGTATGACCGAGCGCATCCGACAGCAATCCTTCAATAAAGATCAAACTGGACGGATCGTCATCTACTGCAAGCACGCGAAGTAAAGCAGGATTCGATGCATTATCTGTTCGCGACACAGAAACCTTGATCATTGTGTCAAATGGTGGAAGTTTTATTGTCGGTATCTTGAGCAATTCACTCCAGACTAACCACTCGGCCATGACTTCATCGATAAATTCACCGAATAATTTCGAATCCAGACTTATTTTTCCACCAAGCAGAATCAGCTCGGATATCTGGTTGTCACGTTCCGATTGAGTACTAATCCCAAAATCTGCAATTTGTTTTGCAATATTAAATAAGTTCAGTATTTGATACGGGCGAGATTCTTCCAAATAACCTGAGTCTGCAGGGATTTCGTGATAATAAATCGCCTCCACCATTATTTGAGGAATACCAAAATTGATCATCAATGCAGCCGTTAATTCATTGTGATCGGTTTGGAAATAATTTTTTTCTTGCTCGACAAAAGAACTATCCGAGCTTTGTTTCTCTAACAAATCGGAATATTTCTCAGGATAAACGGTGGCCAGGGTTAAGCAACCGATTCGCGCCATCAAACCACATGTAAACAATTCGTCCACAGGGCAAATCTGAATAGACTTCCCCAGATTTTGGGCCGCAATCGCCATGAGCAATGAATGCGACCAGAATTGTTGGAAATCAAAACCCTTGCACGCACCACTCAGATTTTGATCAATCAATGAAAATCCGAGAGCCAGCTGCTTAACCACATTCATTCCAAGATATGAAACCGCATCTGAAACAGATAAAATGGCACGTGAGCCTTGATGCGACATATTCGCTTTTTTGATCAAACGACTGGAAAGTGCCGGATCGGTCTTAATGAGTTTAGCCATTTCACTGACAGAAGCGTCATCTCGCTGACAAATCTCCATTATCCCAAGCGCCACTCCACTTGGCGTCGGTAACAGTGCGTTTAGTTTTAGAAGGTCAAGGTCAATGTCAACAAATTTCATTTTCTATTACATCGCGTTGGGTCACATGTATTGGCCAGTATCTTTTTGCAAGAAAGATCACTTCTTCTCTAGAATTAACAGGTTGACTGAAGTAATTTCCCTGCAAATAATCACATCCTAAATCTTTTAAAATTTCTGCTTGAGTTATCTTCTCAATCCCTTCTGCTGTAACGCTAAAATTTAAATTCTTGGATAAAGTAATAATTGATCGAACTATGGCAAGGCAATTTTTATCTTCTATCATTTCATTGATAAAGCTTCTATCCACCTTAATGTTGTTAACTGGTAGCTGCTTTAAATAATTCATGGAAGAGTAGCCTGTTCCAAAATCGTCAAGTGCGACATGTACTCCGCAATTACGCAATACATTGAGTGTTTTCTGTGTTTCATCAACGCAGTTCATTACAGCGCTCTCGGTCACTTCTAGAGTAAGCCTGCTGGGTGATAACCCGGTCTCAGCTAAAATTCCAAGTACACATTTGACTAGCTCAGGGTCTTTAAATTGCACCGGAGAAAGATTAACCGCCATCCGTAAACTGACACCATCTTTATCCCATTGTACCGCTTCAGCACATGCTGTGCGCAAAACCCATTCTCCGATAGGAATAATCAATCCGTTTTCTTCAGCCATGGGAATGAATTCGTTCGGAGAAATCAAGCCGCGTTCCGGGTGCTGCCAACGGATCAACGCTTCAACGGATTGAATCCTTCCACTGGCAAT
Organism: Nitrosomonas sp.; assembly: GCA_031316255.1. Lineage (NCBI taxonomy): Bacteria > Pseudomonadati > Pseudomonadota > Betaproteobacteria > Nitrosomonadales > Nitrosomonadaceae > Nitrosomonas > Nitrosomonas sp. Next base: position 3,560,018 of record JALDQW010000001.1, read on the forward strand.
ATTGAGTTGTGGTTGATAGGCAAGAAAGAACTCATTATTCTGCAAAGCATTGCGTAAATCATTCTCCAGATTGAGTCTGTGTTCAGCATGTCGCGTCAAGGAATTACTATAGAATTGGCTGTTATTTCTTCCTTTACTCTTCGCGTGATGCATGGCGGTATCAGCATGATTAAATAAAGTTTCAGTATCATTACCATCAATAGGATACAAAGCAATACCCACACTCATTGTCAGCACAACATCCAGGCTGTCCAGATGAAAAGGATTGCGCATGATCTCATGCAATCGATTTGCGACAATCAAGGCATCTTCAACACGATGTAAATTAGGAATGACCGCTGCAAACTCGTCTCCTCCAAGATGGGCAAACTCAATCTCAAAGGATGAGGCATGTTGATTATTTTGTATTGATCCAAGGTCATCAGCACAGCGTTGAAGGCGTTTTGCGATATTTCGAAGAATTTCATCCCCGGTATGATGCCCCATAGCTTCATTAATACTTTTGAATCCGTCAATATCCATATGAAATACCGCATGTATGCTGCCTACATCCTTAGTACGGTTTATTTCTCTTTTTAACCGTTCCTTTAAAAATTTGCGGTTGGGCAATCCCGTAAGAAAATTAAAATTGGCGAGGCGGAATATTTTATTTTCTGACTCCTTGCGATCGGTAATATCACGGATTAAACAAAGTGTTTCATGAGATTTTATAGTTACAACCCGGGTTTCATAGCTCCTTGTTCTCTCATTCTCTATTTGCAAATCAAACTCAAAATGCGCAACATTGCCGTCCTCACGTGCACGGAATATGCTATTTAAAAAAACTTTTGCGATATCTTCTGGAAAAAACTGATCAATTGACTCTCCACAGTTTAGTGTTTGCCATATGGAATGTTCAGGACAGACACATACATTGACAACATAACCGCTGTCATTAAGAATAAACATCGCATCGGGAATAGTACTAAAAATTGCCGTATTGCGCGCATTGACTGTTTTTAGTTCGAGCAGATTCAAATAAGCACGTTTTAAGTACTGTACACGATAACCGATCAAACTCCAGTTTATAGGCTTTGCAATAAAATCCGTTGCACCGACTTCGAAAGCATGATTGACAGACTCCATATCATCGTTACCTGTCACCATGATGATAGGAAGTTCATTACCCTTTAGTTTTCGAAGATGCAAACAAACTTTATAGCCGTCCATAATCGGCATATCCACATCCAGCATAACCAAATCATGTGGCAGTTCTTCAAACAAACGTATGGCATCCTCGCCATTACTCGCCAACGAAACACTGAACCCTGCATTCTCTAATGCAGTCTGCATCAGCAGTCTGATGGTTGCATCATCATCAGCCACCAGAACTTTAAATGACACTGCTTTCATCATTTCTCAATATCTTTTTTATTTCGTCGATGACTTGACTGTATTGTTGCTCTAAACTTTCTTGCAGTTTCGTGGCGGGCTCAAGTTCCCCTACACGGCCAAAGGATTCCAATTCCTTGGCCATATTTGATAATCCTTCAGCACCAATATTGGCCGAACTTGATTTTAAGGCATGCGCCGTCCGCCGTAACCCCTCAGCATCGCCATATAAGATTGAGTGTCCAATCTGACGAACCAGACTTTCAGTATTTTCAAGAAAGGTACTAAGAATCTTATGCACCAATTCATTGCCATGTGACGCATCAAGCTCTCGAATTTGATCAAGCTGTTTAAAATTTATGACTGAAGTATTCTCTGTTTGGAGATTTGCGATCGCCTTGCCTGCTTTTTCAGTGTTATTTGATTTAACCGCTTCTGCAGATATCCAATGCGAGATTACATGTTGCAATTGTTCAAGCGTATAAGGTTTTGAAATAAAATCATTCATTCCCATGTTGATGCAATTTTCGCGATCGTCTGTCGTAGCATTCGCAGTAACAGCGATAATCGGAGTATGCACATTATTTTCGCATTCTTTACGAATGAGTGAAGTTGCCTCGAAACCATCCATAATTGGCATCTGACAATCCATCAAGATAATATCGTATTGCGTTCTGGAAGCAAGCTCCAGCGCTTCCTTGCCATTTTTGGCAAGTTCAACTTCCATACCGAGTTTGGCCAACATCGCCAAGGCCACATCCTGGTTAACTGGATTGTCTTCAGCAAGTAAAACCTTGCCACGGGAGTTTAAGATAATTTGTTCGAGCGAATCTTGTCGCGATGGAGGATTTGAAGTAGAAAAATCAGGCGAATTATTGATAGCACTCGAAATTAATTCAAATAATTCTTGTTGACGTATGGGTTTATTGACGCAATGCAAATTACCGAGTCTCTGTCGCAGCGCTTCGACCTCGTCAACATGGCAATAACTTGAAGTCAACAGCAATACACGCGTTTTAGACAAATTGGTGTCCGTATGAATTTTTTCCGCCAACTGCAACCCGTTCATTCCCGGCATATTCAGATCCAAAATGGCGAATTGATAGGGATTCCCATTATCAAATGCTCGATTCATAAGTTCGAGCGCCTGCTCAGCGCCGTCAGCACAAGAAGCGTTCATCCGCCAGTTCTTAAGATAAGCTTCCAGGATCTCTCTGTTGGTTTTATTGTCGTCAACCACCAGGACATTCATATTTTCTAACGTATTTTCTTGCAGGCTATTTTGTTCAAAATTGGCCTTTTTCAGTTGAAGATCAATCCTAAATTTTGAACCATGGCCCAACGAACTTTCAACTGAAATTGTGCCACCCATTAATTCAATCAAACTTTTACAAATACTCAGACCAAGACCTGTTCCTCCGTATTGACGCGTTGTAGAACCATCTGCTTGAGTAAAATGTTTGAAAATATTTTCTTGTTGATGGGAATCTATACCCAACCCTGTATCCTCAACACTGATACTGATTGTAGCGTCGGATTCGGCCTCATTCTCTACTCGGGCACGAACAACGATCTCTCCCTCTGCTGTAAATTTAATGGCATTGCTCAGCAGATTCACAATGACCTGGCGTAATCGGAAAGAATCTCCTTTAAACTGGAAAGCGTTGTCTGGCGGCATAAATTGAACCGCCAGTTCAAGCTTTTTTTCATCGGCCTGCTGTGAGAACATTAGCATTGTATCTTCAATTAGCTTTATCAGTGAAAAATCAATCGTCTCTAGCTGCAAATGACCGGATTCTATTTTTGAGAAGTCGAGAATATCGTTTATTATCCCCAACAAATGTTGGCCTGAGCGTTGTACTGTTTCAGCAAAATGCCTCTGATCTGTATTCAACCGACTACCCAAAAGTAAATCGATCATGCCAAGAATTCCGTTCATCGGTGTACGGATTTCGTGACTCATGGTTGCAAGAAATTCACTTTTGGCTTTACTGGACGATTCAGCCGCTTCTTTCGCAATCACCAGTTCTTCTGTTCGAATAGCAACTTCTTCTTCCAAATGATCCAAATGATTCGCTAATTTTGCATCGCGCTCTTGGATCACATCAAGCATGCTATTAAATCCATTAGCCAGCGTATTCAGCTCAAGAATATTGCTTGGCACTGTTCTGACCGAATAGTTTGCATTATGCGAAACATGTTCGATAACACCAGAAAGTTGATTGAGTGGATTCAGTACCGATTTATTGAGTTGCTGCAATAGCAGATGCGCGATAATCAGTGCGGCAATTGCAGCAACTATTGTGATAACAATTTGCAATAGAATCTGCTGGTAGAGTGTATACAGACTAATTTCCAGGTAAAGGCCACCCAGAAGCTGGTCGTTCATGTGAACAGGTTCAATAATTGAAATGAAATTGATATTCCACTGAAAGTCTTCTTTAAGCGAATTTAATTGTTGAGGAGGAATATTTCTGCCAATATGATATTGAGAAATGAGTACGCTTTTATCATCATACAAAGCAGCTGCGTGAACTTCTTTCGTGTTACTTAGAGAATGCAAAAGCGTTTCCGCTGCCGCAGTGTCTTGAAACATTATTGAAGCCGTTGCATTTTCAACCAATAATTTAGCAGTGGAATGACTCTTTTCCAGTAAAGAAAAATAATTAATTAGAAAACTGCTTAAGATGACAACAATAGCGAACAGAAAAATGGCAGTGCTTTGTGTGGCAAAACTTATTTCTTGCAATCTGGAACGTAATGTAGTCACAGATGGGGATGTTGAAGTTTGCATAACCGATTTAGTTTTAAGAGGCCGTAATAAAATGTAGTCCTTCTTTAAACGGAAGATATTAAATGAAATTTATGTAAGGAAAACGTTAAACTCCATGGCAATTGTCTTTCTATTTCAAATAAATAGAAATATTTGGTATTAAACAGGTTATGTCGATGAGAAAACTGAATATGCATTGGCCGACTATGTTATTGAATTCCCGGCACATAGCACGGTATACCTTGCAGGAAATGATATTCTTTTGCCAAAAATCGAAGGCAGCGCATGGACGCCGACAAGCGCACAGAACCCGGCAAATACAGATGAATTCAGCATTAGCACACAACGGCATCAAGTGCATCAAAAGGGAAAATGGGGAGTATTAGAAATTCTGTGTCATTCCTTTAGTATTAAATTTTATAGGAGTGACGAATGAACAAGACTACAGTGCAATTTGATTTTGAAGAAGCCTTGGAATCCTTGAAAGCGGGGCGGAATTTGAATGGAAAAGATGGCATATTAACGCCATTGATCAAACAACTCACTGAAGCTGCATTGGCGGCGGAACTTGAACAGCATATCAAATCCGGGGATGAACAGAACCGGAAGAATGGCACGACGCCAAAGACTGTAAAATCAGCATCAGGTAGTTTTCAACTGGAAACACCCAGAGACCGCAACGGTACATTTGAACCACAGTTGGTTAAAAAGCATCAGACCCATCTTACCGATGAAATCGAACGCAAGATTTTATCGTTATTTGCGTTGGGTTCCAGCTATCAGGATATTTCTGGGCATATTGCCGAACTGTACGGCATTGATGTTTCAACGGCGACGATCAGCGCAGTCACAGATAAGCTTATTCCGGAGCTTAGGGAATGGCAACAGCGCCCGCTGGATAGTCACTATCCGTTCGTATGGCTGGATGCCATACATCACAAGGTGAAAGAAGACAGCCGTTATATCAGCAAGGCAGTCTATACCGTACTTGGCTTAAACATTGAAGGAAAGAAGGAAGTACTGGGGTTGTATGTATCGGAAAGCGAAGGCGCCCGGTTCTGGCTTTCCGTACTGGCAGACTTAAATAACCGTGGCGTACGGGATATCCTTATTGCCGCCGTTGATGGACTCGTGGGTTTTCCTGAGGCAATCAACAGTATTTTTCCTGAAACCGAGGTTCAGTTGTGCATTATTCATCAAATCCGCAATTCGATGAAATATGTGGCGTCAAAAAATCAAAAAGCATTCATGGCTGACCTGAAACCGGTATACAAAGCGCCGACCATTGATGCAGCCGAAGATGCGCTTGATGCACTGGAAGCCAAATGGGGAAAACACTATCCCATCGTGATTCAATCCTGGCGCAACAAATGGGAAAATTTATCGGTATACTTCAAATATCCTGAACCGATACGCCGTGTGATTTATACAACCAACACGATTGAGGCCGTTCATCGTCAATTTCGCAAACTGACAAAAACCAAAGGTGGATTTCCGAATGAAAACAGTCTGTTGAAATTATTGTATGTTGGTATCAAAAACGCCAGCAAAAAATGGACAATGCCAATACTAAACTGGAATTTGACATTATCCCAGCTTGCGATATATTTTGAGGGGCGTTTGGATGCGGCACTGGATTTATGAATTTAATACAGATTTTTATGTCACCGCTGAAACTGGTTAGCGTATTGACACGAATTGTGTCGATCGGTCACCGGTTTCAGTGGTTAACAAGCGAAGCGCGTTAGGTGATTGGCAAACTGACACAGAATTTTGAACACCCTCGGAAAATGTGTTGAAATGAATTTGACCTTATGGTCGATAACTGTCAGATCAAGTCTAAACTACTACACTCCAGCATTACTGCAACTGAGTTCTATGCAGCTTCCAGGATTAAATTCTTTCCATTCTTTTTTGCCCGGTATAACGCCTCGTCTGCGCGTTTAAAGATATTATCTTGCAACTCGCCCGATTTATATTCGGCCACACCGGCGCTAAATGTAATTAAAACCTTTTTATTTTCATGCAAAAAGAACTTTTTGGTTAAATCGCGCCTTACTCTTGACAGCACTTCTACTGCTTCTTTCAGTTGCGTATTCGGTAGCAGAACTACAAATTCTTCACCGCCATACCGCGCGACAACGTCATCACTTCGCGTCACATTTTTTACAGCATTAACCAAGTACACAAGCGCTTCATCGCCGGCCTTGTGGCCATAAGTATCGTTCAGCGCTTTGAAATTATCGACATCAAGCAATGCATAGCAAACCGGCTGCTGTTGACGTTTGGCGCGCGCTACTTCGCGGTCAAATACCAGATCCAATCCTCGGCGATTCAGAACCCCCGTCAAATGATCTTCGTGTATCTTCTCGTTCATTTGCAGTATTTCGGATTCCAGCTGTACTATTTTTTCCTGAGCAATTTCAACTTCCGCGCGCGCTGCTATAAACCCGTCCCGATAACCTTGTGTACTTTCCTGCATTTGCCGGGTGTCTTTCATGACTTCAACGAGCAATTGATTCAACGCCTCTAAATCTTCCGTCTGACTAATCTGTTCTGAGTAGCTTTCTATTTTTTTATGGTATTCACCCGTTTCATCTGAAAGCTCTTCAATATTACCGATCAGACAAGTGGCCATTTCTTTTAATGTATTTTTGGCATCACCCAGTCCGCGTTTAATAATTTCCTGCCTTTGAATAATCGCTTCCAAATAACTTTCAGCCTCAGCCAACAGACGTTTATCCAATGGCTGCGCTATAGTTCTGCGCAGTTTGGAAACATGATTTCTTATCCATTCATCTTCGGACAGGAACTCACCGGTACTGTCCAGAAGTCGGTCCATTAATTTCAATAATCTCTGTTGCAGCTTTTCATTATCGTTACCACAATATTCAAATTTCTCGAGAAATTTCTTGAAATCAGTCGCAAACTGTTCCAGCTCTTGCTTACTCTGAATGTAATGAACACTCTGCGCCAAACGCTTCACGTCACTACCCAATACCGTATCATCCGATTGTATGAAAGCAACCTGTTCCAACATTTGCACCAACAACGCCTTTATCTCATCGGCCATACCGTCAGCGGACACACTATTTTGCGCGTGTTGAACGGCTATAGACTCTGTTTCTTCATCAATCGTATCAGTTGACGCTTCTGCCCGCATAGAATCATCAGTATTGCCAACTTCAATAGATTCATTTGCCTCGGTTGCCAAAACATCCCATGATGCAACCAGCGCATTCAATTTTTTCTGAAGTTCAAAAGAATCTAACGAGGAATTCGCCAACACGCGATTCAAGCCTTCGCGTTTTCTGGCGGCAGTCACTTGACCATGATTCTTATCAAGCTTTTTTAAAAGTGTGGCAATCGTCTCAGTCCATAAAATTTTATCGACCGGAGCAGCTCTACTTGACAGGCTATCGTGTTTGTCCAGGTCGCCGACCAAGCCAGCCATTTTCATCAAAACCGCTTTATATTCATTCCAGTTTCTATTTTTGACTGCCTGTTCCAGCATATTGGCAAAACGGGACAATTCCTGTGTATGACGCGGGAAATCGTTTGCAAACATGGCAAGCATTCTCGTTGTACTTACAGGCATCTGGTTAACTGGCACGCCAGCAATCTCATCGTAGATTTTGTGGTAATTATCCGGTGTTGGCTGAAGTTTTAATGAGCCGAGTTTTAACAGTGTTTCACGTGCAATGATCGAAGGAGCAATATTATTGGATTGAGTCATGAATTTTTTGTTAGCAAATTATTTTCAGGAAAAATGCATTTATTTTAATTGCCAGATTCTAATATCTTTGTTCTTACAGCATTAAATTGAGTAAAAACCCTATAGCTATAAATGTTACTTTATTTTTCTTTCTGGCAGCCAGCGAAACAAAAGTTTTTTTACCCCTTAATTTTTAACACGCTGTAGAATTAAGCGTAGATAGCTCCAATCAAAACTTAATCCGATAGAAAAACTCACCAATTAAAATTGTTCAAACTGACTACGGCATAAGCGATCAGGAATTTACACAATATTTGCACCATTGAGCTTATTTGCCGATAATAGGGCCTTGTCTTTTGAGGTGAAATCATGATTACAATACAAAAACAAAATAGTCTGGTTATCGTTGCTGTAATCGGCGAATTTACATTAACCGATTACAAGTCATTTGAAGAACAGGTCATCTATCAATCCAGTTTTGAAGGAAAAGTTAATGTCGTGGTTGATTTACGCGACATGCTCGACTATACCGTTGATGTCGCCTGGGAAGATATTAAATTTATGCACGAGCACGGCAACGACTTTAATCATGTTGCCGTCGTAACAGACGACCAATGGCAAACCTGGAGCGCCTGGGTCTCCAATCTGTTTACCAACGCTAACGTTCTTGTGTTTGATGATTACGACAAAGCTGTAGACTGGGCAACAAGCGAAGACGACTAGTCCAGCGTATAAAAAATACAAACTTGAATCAATTTACCCAATTTTCATAACAGCAAATGGACGATTTCACGCTCGCCCGTGTTATTCACGTACTGGCTGTGGTGCTCTGGATTGGCGGTGTTGCAATGGTTACGACGGTGCTGCTCCCCACGTTAAAGCATATGTCATCGCCTACAGAAGCCATGTGTTTTTTTACTGATTTCCGCCGCCGCTTTGCTGCGCAGGCGCGCTTTACGACATTGCTTGTCGGTTTGAGCGGATTTTACATGACCCATGTACTTGATGCCTGGTCCCGTTTTACCCAGTGGCAGTATTGGTGGATGCATACCATGGTATTGGTGTGGCTGTTGTTTACAGTCATGCTGTTTATTATTGAGCCGCGCGCAAGGCGACAGCCAGACCCAGCTGCACAAAAACAAATCAGCGCGCAAACATTCGCAAAAATCCAGCGCAAACATATGACACTGCTCATTCTAAGCCTGCTCACCATAGCCGGTGCAGTTGCCGGCAGTCATGGCTGGCTGATTTCAGTGGGGGCATCATGAGTTACGCGCTGTTGAAAATGATCCATATCGGCAGTGTAATCACCAGTTTTCTGCTTTTCTTTCTGCGCGGCATTTGGATAATCAAGGACTCATCCAGTCTGCGCCAACGCTGGGTCAAAATTCTGCCGCATGTCGTCGACACCATCCTGTTGGTCAGCGCCATTACGTTGGCCTATAAAATCCAGCAAAGCCCGATCAGCGATTCCTGGCTCACTGCCAAAGTCCTGGGTTTGCTGGTTTATATCGGTTTGGGCATGATCGCCATGCGCTTTGGCAAATCACGTAAAACTCGCATCAACGCGTGGATCGCCGCACAGTGTGTTTTTGCGTATATTGTTGGCGTAGCGTTAACTAAAAGTCCCGTACTGAACCTGTTTTAGCAGGCCTTTGAGAAACATGCTTCGTCACCAGCACGTGTTTTTCAAACTTTCCAAACAATGAAACAAACCATCATCGATCTGTCTCGATTCACTCTCACAATCGCAAAACCCGATCATTGCCCGGATATCTGCAATCTGGTCAACCTCACCTATCGCGGCGAAATGGGGTGGACCCGCGAAACGCACATCATCGGCGGCGACCGAACCAGCCTCGATGAAGTCACCGCAGCAATGGCAAAACCCGGCGCGCAGTTCTATGTCGTCTATCAAGAACAATTGCTTGCGGCGTGCATCTATCTCTCAAAAGAACACTGCCATGCGTATATCGGTTTCTTCTCGGTGCACCCAGACTTCCAGGGTCGCGGCGTCGGCAAGCATATACTGCAACAAGCTGAGGCCATCGTCATGCAACAATACGCCACAACAAAAGTTCGTATGTTCGTCGTCTCTCAGCGCCCCGAACTAATTGCATTTTACCAGCGCCGCGGCTATCAACCCACCGGCAGCCAGGAACCCTATCCGCTACGATTAAAAATCGGCGTTCCAAAAGTAGACGGACTGACTATCGAGTTCCTGGAAAAACAACTCCGTTAACAACATACAACGGGTAATTACATAAAACCGGTCTCGGACCCTAACTCAAAACACTGACATCATCCACACTGATCTGACCAGGCTGCACGCCGACAAGCGTAATGGACACATTCGGCCCGAAGTCAACAATAAAATCTTGACCATTGTGATGGATATCTGTGATAAAACGCGCCAAATGCGCCTTTGACGCTAGGCCATAACCGGTATCAAATACCAACAAATCACCTTCAATTGAACTAAAGTCTTCGATGCGTAAATGCGCAGCCTCACGGATAACAAACTGATCAGAACCAAGACCGCCGCGACTATCATCGCCGCCGCGCACAGCAATGAAATCATCATCATCGGTAAAGGAAAAACTGAGGGGATTGGACAATTTATGCGCAAAACCACCCGACGGCGCATCGGATGAAGACACCCATTGTTCGGAAATGCGCAAATAAAGTCCGTCGCCATCTTGGTCCTCATAGCGTGTAACCTCGGCGCCAAACGCTTTTTGCTCGGTACGCACAACCACATCGCCCTCAACAACGTAAGTTTCACTGCCGTCATCATCGATTGATTTGGATTCCAGCACACCATCTTCTAACTCAAAAACGCCGACAACCTCGCCATTTACAATATCAAATTTAAACGCTTTACGACTACCGCCAGAAGAACCGTCGTCACTGCCCGAACCACCAGAACCCGAATCGTCATCCGACCGGGAGGCAACTCTATAAAAACCGTCTCCTTCCGGATCTGAAAAAACGGTTACCTCAAGACCACTTGAAGTCTGCTTGGTATGGGTAATCTGGCTGCCTTCGATAACAAACGTATCACTGCTATCGATTGATTCCTGCTCCGTAAAACCGTTCTCAACTTCAAAAAATTCAACCACTGCACCATTGACAATGGTAAAGGTATACTGTTTGTTACTGCTTGAATTCATGACAAATCTCCTTGAAATGTGTTTTTATTCCAAAATGCTATGCACCATTATTTCAGCAAAGACTGAAACTGACTTATAGACTAAGTTCCCTCTCAGAAAATCCATTCTAACTTTTTATAAACTGTTAATTCTGTCAGGATGGGAAAAGGTTTAAATACAGGATACCTCAAAAAGAAATTCACAAACGATCAATTAACATGGCGCACGTAGTACAGGATACAAGAAATTGAACAAAGCGAGTTTCGTCGAAGCCATATTTCGAAATTCGAGAATTCATGACCAAACAACGTCGTCAAAGTCCACACAATTTGTTTTCGAGGTATGTTGGTATAATCAGCTCTTCTCGGGCTGATGCACCAATCCGGCCGCTTCCTGCAACAGAAAATCCCTGAATGCCTGCGCTACTGCGGACAGACGTTTGTTTTTGCGAATGACAACATGCCAGTAGCGCACTATGGGAAAGCCCTGTACATCCAGAATTTTTAGCCGGCCAGTTTCAAGTTCGAGTTCCGCAGTATGCTGTGACATGATGCCAAGGCCCATCCCAGCCTGAACAGCCTGTTTGATGGCTTCGGTAGTATCGGTTTCCATACCGGTGTTGATTCGCACGCCATGTTGTTTGAAAAAACGTTCCATTGCGCTGCGCGTGCCTGAACCGGGTTCACGCACCAGAAACACCTCCTGTGCAAGCCTTTTGACTGTAATATTGTGTTTCTTACTGAGCGGATGGTCCGGTGGCGCGACCACAACCAGTGGATTTTCCATAAACGATTGATTGGTAATATCCAGATTCTCTGGCGGCTGCCCCATAATCGCCAGATCAATGGCGTTATCATCGAGCTGTTTGAGTATCGTCTCGCGATTGGACACATTCAAACTGACGGTAACATTGTTGAAACGCTGGCAAAATTTTGCCAGCAAATGCGGTGCAAAATAATTGGCGGTGGTTACAACCGCGATGTTTAATTTGCCGCGTTCCATGCCTTTGAGTTCATCGAGCGTCACTTCAAGGTCCGATAGCCGTTGTAAAATATCACGGCTATACCGGAACAGTTCATTCCCGGCTTCGGTCAAATAAATTTGCTTGCCCATTTGCTCAAATAGGGGCAAACTTACATTCTCTTCCAGTTGTTTTATCTGCATGGAAACAGCTGGTTGGGTTAAATACAGCTCTTCCGCAGCGCGGGAAAAACTTAAATGGCGGGCGACCGTCTCAAATACTTTCAGTTGTCGTAACGTAAGATGCAGCATTAATTGGTGTCTCTTGATTTATATAAGTATAAGCTTATCATACTTATCAAAATAATTGATTTGTGCTTATGATTAGTATTCTTTATAGTTACACCATGTTTCAAATGCTCATACCGTACTCGTACTTGAGTACATTCTTGTTTTCAAATTTGTTTCGTTAATTATTACTTGTCATTTATTAATTGTTACTTAAACCTCCGCTCTTTTCTTTCGACATGAACTGAATCGAGCGGATTTTACTGGAGAGAAAATTATGGCGAAAACATACAGCGCTGGTGTTAAAGAATATCGGCAGACTTACTGGATGCCCGAATACACCCCATTAGATACAGATATTCTGGCATGTTTTAAAATCACCGCTCAACCCGGTGTTGACCGTGAAGAAGCAGCCGCAGCGGTTGCGGCGGAATCTTCAACCGGCACATGGACTACAGTCTGGACTGACTTGCTCACCGATCTGGATTATTACAAAGGCCGTGCCTATCACATTGAAGACGTACCTGGCGACGACACCTGTTTCTACGCCTTTATTGCTTATCCAATTGATTTGTTCGAGGAAGGTTCTGTTGTCAACGTGTTCACTTCACTGGTGGGTAACGTATTTGGATTCAAGGCAATTCGTGCCTTGCGCCTGGAAGATGTTCGCTTCCCGATCGCCTATGTCAAAACCTGCGGCGGACCGCCTCATGGCATTCAAGTTGAACGCGATATCTTTAACAAATATGGCCGCGCTTTTTTGGGTTGTACTATTAAACCGAAACTGGGCCTGTCCGCCAAGAACTATGGCCGCGCCGTATACGAATGTTTACGCGGCGGCTTGGACCTAACAAAAGATGACGAAAACATAAACAGCCAACCTTTCATGCGCTGGCGCCAACGGTTTGATTTTGTGATGGAAGCCATTCACAAAGCAGAACGCGAAACTGGCGAACGTAAAGGTCACTATCTGAATGTAACCGCACCAACACCGGAAGAAATGTACAAACGTGCAGAATATGCCAAGGAAATCGGTGCGCCGATCATTATGCATGACTACATCACTGGCGGCTTCTGCGCCAATACGGGTCTGGCTAACTGGTGCCGCGACAACGGTATACTCCTGCATATCCACCGCGCGATGCATGCCGTACTGGATCGCAATCCGCATCATGGCATCCACTTCCGTGTATTGACCAAGATCCTGCGCTTGTCCGGTGGTGATCACCTGCATTCAGGCACTGTTGTCGGCAAACTTGAAGGCGATCGTGAAGCAACACTGGGCTGGATTGATTTGATGCGCGAATCCTACGTCAAGGAAGACCGCAATCGTGGTATCTTCTTTGATCAGGACTGGGGCTCAATGCCTGGCGTATTCCCGGTTGCTTCCGGCGGCATTCATGTCTGGCATATGCCTGCGCTGGTTGCAATTTTTGGTGACGATGCCTGCCTGCAGTTTGGCGGCGGTACACTGGGCCACCCATGGGGTAATGCTGCTGGCGCGGCTGCCAATCGTGTCGCACTCGAAGCCTGTGTAGAAGCGCGTAACCGTGGCGTACAGATCGAAAAAGAAGGTAAAGCGATTCTAACCGATGCCGCCAAGAGCAGTCCGGAACTCAAGATTGCCATGGAAACCTGGAAAGAAATTAAATTCGAGTTTGACACTGTCGACAAGCTGGACGTGGCACACAAGTAAACTATTTTCCGGCGCATGGTGCATGCGCCGACAGTTAAATTTATCAGGAGTAATATAAATGTCTGAAGTATTGGATTATAAAAGTCGCTTGAGCGATCCTGCCAGCCGCAAATTCGAAACATTTTCATACCTGCCGGCAATGGACAAAAAACAAATCAAAAAGCAGGTGGAATATATCGTCAAAAAAGGCTGGAACCCGGCGATTGAACATACCGAACCGGAGCATCTGATGGATAACTACTGGTATATGTGGAAACTGCCGATGTTTGGCGAGACCGATGTAGCACGTATTTTAGCTGAAGCAGAGGCCTGTCACAAAGCCAACCCGAACAATCATGTGCGTTTGATCGGTTACGATAACTTCGCGCAAAGCCAAGGCACATCCATGGTTATCTACCGCGGCAAAACCGTGTAAGCGATTACCAGCGGGTATACAAAATTACCCAAAGCCCCCTACCCGAAAGGGGCGGGGGCTTTTTTTCGGCCTAAAAAGCTGCTGGTGCAGGAATTTCGAATTGATTTGCATTTTTCAGCGTTTTCAAAAAGCCTGATGTTTAAAAACAGGAGTTCGTTATGAACAAAATTATCGACCAGTATCACGTTAAAACTGAACCCTATTACCATCCCGTCGCGGATGAGGTGGAACTTTATGAAGCGGCTTATTCGGTACGCATGCCCATGATGCTGAAAGGACCTACCGGCTGCGGCAAAACCCGTTTTGTCGAGTATATGGCATGGAAACTCAAAAAACCATTGATTACCGTCGCCTGTAACGAGGACATGACCGCGTCCGATCTGGTCGGCCGTTATCTGCTGGATGCCAAAGGCACCACCTGGCAGGATGGGCCGCTCGCCGTTGCAGCACGTCACGGCGCCATCTGCTATCTCGACGAAGTGGTTGAAGCAAGACAGGATACCACGGTTGTCATTCATCCATTGACCGATAACCGCCGGGTATTGCCGCTGGAGAAAAAAGGCGAATTAATCCATGCGCATAAAGATTTTCAAATAGTCATTTCATACAACCCCGGCTACCAAAGCCTGATGAAAGACCTCAAGCAATCAACCAAGCAACGCTTTGGCGCACTGGATTTCAATTACCCCAGTCATGAAATCGAAAGCAGGATCGTCGCTCACGAAACCGGCGTTTCCGCGGAAATTGCCGAAAAACTGGTATCGATCGCCGAACGCGCGCGCAATTTGAAAGGTCACGGTCTCGATGAAGGCATATCGACCCGCATGCTGATTTATGCAGGCAGCCTGATTGCCAAGAAAGTAGCGCCACATGACGCATGCCGCGTTGCCCTGGTGCGTCCAATTACTGATGATCCGGACATGCGCGATGCGCTCGATGCAGCTGTATCAACGTTCTTTAATTAAGTATTTCAAAACGAAATACATTAACAGTATTTATTTTACCAATACGCAGGTGACGTCATGAGTATTCATCTTGATGATTACAAAGAATTACTGGAAAATCTGGAGCCTGAATCAACAGCACTGCTCAAGAATGCCTGGCCCGAAGCGGTCAAGGTTTTTTCACCGCGCGGGCTGGATAATTACCTTAAAGGGGTATCCGCGCTGCGCAACCTGGGACGGGGACGCAACCTGGTTGACTGCTGGATCGACGAAATTCCACAGGTTGCCAAGGAAATTGGCGAGGACGTGATCGTTGAACTTGCGACATCGGTTTTGGCATTAGCTTCAAAAACATCAGGGGCAGTCATCGAATTGGTACTGGCTACCGCACCTACGGCAGCCAGGCGTCTGGGTGATGCGAATCTGTTCCTGAATTATCTGCAATTTCTCAACACCTTGATTGCACAAGCGCCACGCGGTATTCGTCCGATGCTCGACAAACTGGAAATCTTGTTCGAGCAACTCACGCTGGGTGGATTACGCCGTTGGGCCATGTGGGGCGCACATGCGCACCGTACCGATTACGAAGAACAAGTTCAATATTTTGGCCTGGAATCGAAGGAATCACTGGCCGTTCTGCAGAAAGAGCGCAAAGGCACGCTGTTTGTTGACGTACAGCGTCGCATCAACATGTATCTGCGCGCGCTCTGGGCGCGGGATTTTTTCATGAAACCGACATCCGGCGATTTTGAAACACGCGAAGGCTACAAGCCGTTTATCGAAAACTATTTCATTCATTTGCCGGACGCGTTTGACAATTATGGCGATGTCTCAGCCACCGAGGTTTATCGCGCTGCAGCTGCGCATACCGCAGCACACCTGGTTGAAACAAAGCAACCCATCTCTGCTGAAGGGCTCAATCCCATGCAAATGGCTGTGATTTCCGTCATTGAAGACGCGCGTGTGGAAGAACTGTCAATCCGGCGTTTTCCCGGTTTGCGTAAAACCTGGGGCAGCCTGCACACCGCCACACCAGATATGGGCGCCAGCATAGGGAATTATCTTAACCGATTAGCGCGCGCACTCGTCGATCCTTGCTATAAAGATAATGACAAATGGATCACGGAAGGCCGCCGTTTGTTTAAAGCCGCACAGGAAAAACTCGGCAGTCACCAGATTTCCTGGGATATCGGCGTGCAGCTCGCGCACAGTATCCGCGATAAAAACCTGCCGTATAACCCGCGCACCGATGTGTTAACCGCGCCGTATCGTGACGACAACCGTTATTTCTGGGAGTTTGAGGAATTTGATTTCAACAAATCCCTGAGTGCCGGTTTCGAAGCACCCAAACAGGTGCGTAAATATGTCAACGTGATGGAACTGGCCAACGAGATAGAAGTCGAAACCGCCGGTGACGACGCGCAGGAAATCTGGGTGATGGGCTCAGAATTTTTTCCGTATGAAGACAACGGCGTCTCATTCAACGACATGGAAGGCAAGGAACCCGTATCGCCGCCCTTCCATTACTCAGAATGGGACTACCAGATCCAGCTGGAGCGTCCCGATTGGGCAACGGTACAGGAAAAACGCGCCAAAATGGGCGACATGCAATGCATTGACGAAATCGCCACGCAATACAAACGTGAAATTGCGCGCATGAAATTCCTGCTCGACGCCATGCAACCGCAAGGCACGCGGCGCATCCGCAAACTCGAGGACGGCGATGACATCGACATCAACGCCGCAATCCACTCGATGACCGACATTCGTATGGGCATGCAGCCTGATCCCCGCATTATGATGCGTTCGATCCGTAAAATCCGTGATATTTCGGTATTGGTACTGCTTGATATGTCCGAATCAACCAACGAAAAAGTCGCCGGACAGGAATTCACTGTGTTGGAACTCACGCGCCAGGCCTGCGTACTGCTGGCCAACGCCATCGACAAAATCGGAGACCCGTTTGCGATTCACGGCTTCTGCTCCGATGGCCGCCATGACGTGGAATATTACCGCTACAAGGACTTTGAACAACCGTACAATGAAATACCCAAGGCCAAGCTGGCGGGCATGACAGGGCAACTCTCCACGCGCATGGGCGCGGCCATCCGTCATGCCAGCCACTATCTGAAATTGCAGAAATCGTCGAAAAAACTGCTGCTCGTCATCACCGACGGCGAACCTGCCGACGTCGACGTACGTGACCCGCAATATCTGCGCTTCGACACCAAGAAAGCTGTCGAAGAAGCATCCAGATCAGGCGTAGTCACCTATTGCATGAGTCTTGACCCAAGAGCCGATCAGTATGTATCGCGCATTTTTGGAGAGCGCAATTATATGGTGATTGATCATGTCGAGCGATTGCCTGAAAAACTGCCGGTGTTGTATGCAGGACTGACAAGATAAATACTCTCTATAAGTCACCTCTAAAAATTCAGCGTTTAAACAAACGTGGCGAAACAGAGAAGCAGGTAAGCAAGCAATCCGCGATACGGATGCTCGCAAACATAGACACTTAGCGACGCCCTAAATTCAAAAAACCTGCCTAACAGCGGGTTTTTTGTTTTTTTCATATTGTCCAGCAAAGGATTAACAGCTGCTGGATTGATTATTATCAAGCATGACAGGATAATCAAATACTCGCTAATTTTCCCCGTAAAAATCATGAAAATACCGCGTTCAATGATTCATTACCTGCAGGACTTACCCGCTGACCTGATTCCCTTGGTCGAACAAATCGCAACACTGGCCACTGATTTGCGCTGGACCTGGAGTCATGCAGGCGATACCGTGTGGAAAGCGATGGACCCTGTATTATGGGAGCAAAGCGAGAATCCACTGGTCGTTTTGCAGAATCTGCCCCGTGAACGCCTTGAAGAACTTAACCGGAACACGCAATTCAAACGTCATCTGAAAAACCTGGTCAATGCGCGCAGCAGTTACTGCGATTGTTGCGGCTGGTTCGGCGAGGTACATGGGGATGCGCCGTTAAAGGGTGTGGCGTATTTCAGTATGGAGTTTGGTCTGGGCGAAGCACTGCCTTTGTATGCGGGCGGGCTTGGTGTTTTGGCGGGCGATTACCTCAAGGCGGCGAGCGATCTCGCAGTACCGGTAACCGCAATCGGCCTGCTTTATCAGGAAGGTTATTTTCGGCAAGTACTCGATGAATCGAAGTGGCAGCAGGAAGTGTATCCCTACAACGACTCCAGCACAATGCCGCTTCGACCCGTACTGGCGCATAACGGCAGCTGGCTGGCTATTCCCATCGAGCTTCCTGGCCGCACTGCGCGCTTTCATGTCTGGGAAGTGCAGGTAGGCCGGGTGCGATTGTATCTGCTCGACAGCAACGACCCCTTGAACAATCCGCTCGACCGCGGCATCACCAGCAAGTTGTACGGCGGCGGTGAAGAAATGCGCCTGGTGCAGGAAATAGCATTGGGCATAGGTGGTTGGCGGTTAATTCAGGCCTTGGGACTCGAGATTGACATCTGCCACTTGAATGAAGGACACGCTGCATTTGTGACTCTGGAACGCGCGCGCTGTTTTAAAGAAAAGAATCAAGTGGATTTCTGGCAGGCGCTCTGGGCGACCCGGCCCGGCAATCTGTTCACCACCCATACGCCTGTGGCAGCCGGATTTGATACCTATCACCGCGATTTACTGGCTAAATACGGACTCATTTATGCAAAAGCCCTGGGAGTGGCGCCTGCAGAACTGATTGCCCTGGGTCGCCGCAACGAAAATGACGGTAACGAACCGTTCAATATGGCGTATCTGGCAGCACGCACCTGCGCCAGGATCAATGGTGTGAGCCGTCTGCACCGTACGGTAAGCCAAAACATTTTCCAGGGTCTGTATCCATACTGGCCGCAATGTGAAGTACCAGTGACATATGTCACCAATGGGGTGCATGTGCCGTCTTGGGACTCATCCTGGGCTGACGAGATCTGGACCCGCTCCTGCGGAAAAGACCGCTGGCTGAGTACGGAAAACGCGTTGGCATCGGCAATTGGAACGCTGAGCGATGAAGCGCTATGGAATTTCCGCGGGCAAGAACGCGCCGACCTTGTATACCATGCACGCCAGCGGTTGCGCCGACAATTTGGACACCACGCCGTCGCGGCAACTACCGCCCAACAAGTGGAGCAGATTCTTGATCCCAATATTCTCACACTCGGATTTGCCCGCCGCTTCACTGCTTACAAGCGCCCTAACCTGCTGTTGCACGATCCCGAACGCTTCATGCGCTTGCTGCTCAATCCGGAACGTCCCGTGCAGATTGTCGTTGCCGGCAAAGCACATCCGAACGATACCGAAGGCAAACGATTTATTCAACAATGGGCGCAATTTGCCGCACGCCCGGAAGTTCGCATGCGGGTGGTATTTCTCGAAGACTATGATATCGCGCTTGCACAGGAAATGGTGCAAGGTATTGATCTATGGATTAATACCCCGCGTCGTCCCTGGGAAGCCAGCGGCACCAGTGGCATGAAGGTACTGGTCAATGGCGGGTTGAACCTTTCGGAACTGGACGGCTGGTGGGCCGAGGCGTACACGCCGGAAGTCGGTTGGGCGCTGGGAGACGGCATGGCGCATGATGAACCGGACTGGAATCATATCGAGGCGGAACAATTGTACAGCGTACTGGAGAATGAGATTGTACCCATGTTCTATGACCGCGATGCAATCGGCATCCCCCGTGCTTGGGTTGCCAGAGTGCGCGCCAGCATGTCAGCACTTGCACCGCAGTTCAGCACCAACCGTATGGTGCGCGAATATGTCGAGGAACTGTATATTCCCGCAGCCATTGCATTCCAGAATCGAACCGCTCAAGGTGGCGAAATCGGCAAAACGCTGCACCGCTGGAATAAAACACTCATACAACACTGGCATGGCATTCATTTGAGTAATTGGTCGATATCCGCGGAAAACAATGGCTGGATATTTGAATTACAGGCTTATCTCGGAGAAATTTCTCCTGATTCCATCCAAGTACAGATTTACGCTGATCCGATTGAATCGGACGCTGCCCCCGTCTGCCTGAACATGCAGCGACATGCCAGCATCCCCGGCACCGCAAACGGGTATGTGTATAAAAGCAAGGTAAATACTATCCGTCCGTTCAGTGATTTTACGCCCCGCGTCGTGGCGTACCAGCCCGATGCGTTGATACCGGCTGAAAATAATCTGATCTTATGGTGGTCAGGCGATAAAGTGCTTGAAAGCAGTGTTGTTTAGGTGGAGTTGTTCAGGCATTCTTTGACAAGTTTAAACGATTACGCGTGATTACAGATCAATGCCCTTTTGCGCCATTATTCCAGCTTGAAATGCATGCTTGACATCGCGCATCTCGGTCACCGTATCGGCCGCTTCACAAAGGGCTTCTGGCGCAGCACGCCCGGTAATCACGACATGCTGCATAACCGGACGGCTTTTCAGATCTTCCAGCACGCTGTCCATCTCCAGCCAACCGTATTTAAGCGGATAGGTCAGCTCATCGATAACCACCAAATCAATTTCAGGGTCGCGCAGCATTTCCTGGACAATCCGCCAGCCTTGGCGTGCTGTCTCACTGTCACGTTCAAGATCCTGCGTATCCCAGGTAAAGCCTTCGCCGAGCACATGCCAGACGACATTGGCCTGCCGCCGGAAAAAAGCTTCTTCGCCGGTATCCGAACGGCCTTTGATAAACTGCGCAACGCCCACACGCATGCCATGTCCCAGTGCGCGCGCAACCATACCGAACGCCGAACTCGATTTACCCTTGCCATTGCCAGTCAGCACCAGCAGCAGACCTTTTGCCTGATCAGCACGCGCAATTGCAGCATCGACAACATTTTTTTTACGCTGCATACGGTTGCGGTAACGCGCGGCTTTATCCGCATTTCCTGAAGCGGTCATCGACTAACCGGCTACTTTTCCGTGCATATTGGATTGCCGATAAATCAAAACGTAAGCGGCATGCACCACGATTGCAATACCGGTATAAAACAAAAATGACTCAACATACAACGGAAAATATTCCAAAGAACGGCCGGCAAATTCAATCCATGTGGTGTCAGTAAAATGGCCCGAGAAAAAATAAAAACCGCCGCTGGAAAATAATTCGCAGAGTGTTAAACCGGCCAACATGCACAACGACAACGGCTGTAAGGTGCGCCAGTTGAATTGATACTGCCCGGCATACCCGCGCCCTGCCAGCCATAACGCAGCATACGCCGGTAACAGAAAAACATACGCAGGCGTCAAACAGAAACCGCTGGCCCCACCCCAGGTATACGCGGCAAAATCAAGCCACCAGCTTAATGCCAGAAAACCCGGCAAAGACCAGATTGTTCGCAAATAGACTCCGGCTAGAAAGAATACTGCCCATGACGCACCCGGAAGGTTATGCATATCGGCAAAATGATGACCGCGCGTGATAATCATCAATATTACCAGCATGAATGCAATCAGCAACTGATTGCGAGTGGATAAAGTCAATGCAGTCGATAATGAAAACATGTGTTAACTCCTTGTTAAGGTTGATAGCGTAAAGTGGCGAAAAAATTGCGTCCCGGTTGATTGAAAAATCTGGCTGTTTCATAATGTTCATTGAACAGGTTTTCGATGCGTCCCTGTAATCGCCAGTGCTTGCTCAGCGCATACTCAGCACGCAGGTCGAACTTGACGTAACTATCCAATTTAAGCGTATTCCCAAGGTCGTCAAAACGCTCGCCTTCGGCCAGAAATATTGCCCCAAGCCTGTATTTACCGAACTGGCGGTCTGCATCGAGACGAAACGACTGCTGCGCGCGTCTGGGTAATATGTTACCGTTATTTGTGTCTGATGCGCGATTCTCCGGATCCAGGAATGTAAGATTGCCATTGAGCACCCAGCCCCGGATGTGTGTACTGAGCACCGCCTCCAGTCCCTGAATAATTGCCTTATCAATATTGTCAACTTTACCATTGGCAATGTTAAATGCAATCAGATCGTTTACCCGGGTTTCATAAACATTCAACGACCAGTTACCCCAATTGGCTCTGCCACGTACACCGAATTCCAGGGTACGCGATTTTTCAGGACTCAGATCAGGATTACCCGAGAATGGGGGTGGAAAATAAAGCTCATTAAATGTCGGCGCTTTAAATGCCGTCGCGAAATTCGCCGTCAACCGTATATTTTCTGAAATCTTATACCCCGTTCCAACACCACCAGTCATGAATGTCCCAAACTGTTCGTTTAAATCGATCCGGCCGGACAGTTGATTGTTAAATGAAGCAACTTTCGCCTGATGCTGCGCAAAAACACCCCAGTTGTGCCTTGAAGTCTCCGTAAATGCTGTTGTACTGTCAACCGCGTCATGCTGATAATCCGTACCAATTGTCAACAAGTGATTCTCATGCAGCGTAAAATCATTCAGTATTGAAATGGTATCGCGCATGGTATTAAAGCGTGATGTCAAATCACGACCACTGAAACTGTCCAGATAATCCTTGCTGCGCCCGGCAATGACGTTTAACCGCCAAAAATCGACCGGAGCATACTTTAATGAACCGCCGAAAACCTGCTGCATGAGTTCTGATTTATTCGGTGAAATAAACCCGGGGAATGGATCGCTGGCGTCAAACTCGGTTCTGCCATCGGATTGCATAAAATTTCCACCGATTTCAAGTCCATTCTTAAAACGGTAACCCGCATTTGCAGAACCCGACACATTGCGATAACCGTCCCGATCGGGATCGGGATTACTTGAAAAGCATCCTGCAAAAACCGACCCGGTGCAACTGTTAAAACCTTTTGTCTCCCTGCCGCTCGCTGTCAGATTAAACCAACCTTGCCCATTGTTTCCAGACAATCCCACAGAACCATTCAGCGAACCGAAACTGCCGCCGCCAAAACTGAATACCGGTGTTAAACCGCGTTTGCCGTCGCCTTTGCGCGTAAAAATCTGGATAACGCCGCCAATCGCTTCGGAACCATACAGACTCGAACGCGGGCCACGAACAATTTCGATACGCTCAATCTGCTCAATCGGAATATTTTCGAATGGCGTAGTGCCAGAAGTGGCTGAGCCCACTTTGATTCCATCAATCAAAACCAGGACATGATCGGTTTCTGTCCCGCGCATCTGCATAAAGGTACTTTTTCCGGGACCGCCATTGTTGACAATACTAATGCCGGGCGTACCCCGCAATAAATCATGAATTGAACGTGCTTGCTGGCGTTCAATATCTTCGCGCGTTATAACCGTCGTCGCCGCCAGCGATGCATCGGCCGTTTGCGCTGTGCGTGTCGCTGTGACAACAATCGGTTCTTTATGGTGAACCGGAAAACTGTTTCCGGCCCAGACCGGTGCTGTTAATATGCTGAAAAACCCCAGTACAGTGAGCTTCGCAATTGCCGGTAAATGGCTTTGTTGTAACATTTTTTCCTCCGCGCCGCCCGCGCGATATCCGTTTAAAAGAATTGCAGAGGAAAAACAAAAACGACCCAATCAGAAAGGAAACGCCAATACCATATATCGCCCTCCGCAATACCATTGTTTTACTTCAGGCCGGTCTCCGGACTCATGAGCGGAAATTAATCCAGACTTGCGCCTTCCCATGCGATATATCGACACAGTGGCATCTTGCAAATCTTTAAGAAAAAGTGTTAATCCATCTTTTCTTGACTCATCTACCGTTGCGGGGGCAGTGCTGGTTTTGTTGTCTTGCAATTATGATCGCCATAACTATTGCCACTTATCATGGACGAATTACATCAATGCAATTTAACGCACCAGCTTCCCGTTTAACTTCTTGAAAAATTCAAAAGGCACCCGAGGTAAGGGTGCGCAGACTACAGAACCAATAACAACCTGTCAAGTGATATTAAAAAACGGGGTGGTAAGTATCTGATACCGGAAGCAGCGGGTATCAAACATTGACTGCGGCAAGATGGCGATGTTGGACACTGCATTCAATTCAGAATGAATCATCACCTTGATCTGTTTTTTCATTTTTCTTCAACCGCATAATTTGCCGCCGGTCACGTTTTGTCGGCCTTCCTTTACTATAAAAGGGTTTCGGTTGCGTCTTTAAACGTTCAGAGATAATCTCACGCTGTTTGCAGCTTTCTTCAGTTTCCCGATACAGTTGCTGAGCAATCGATGCGGATCCCCGTTTATTGCTTAACGCCAATACTTTGATTTCATATTGATAATTCCCAATACGAATCTTCATAGCGTCACCGATTGTGAGTGTCTTGGCCGGCTTTACCCGGTCGCCGTTCAAAATGACTCTGCCACGTTCAATGGCTTCTGCTGCCAACGAACGTGTTTTAAAAAAACGGGCTGCAAAAAGCCATTTATCTATACGAAATTTTTCTGTGGTTTTTGCATCTTGCATGCAAACTCTATTCAAATGATCTGGTTTCAATAACGATTTGGTTTTCCAGTGTCTTATGAACCGGACACTGATTCGCTATTTCCAACATGCGTTTTCGTTGTTGATCATTTAATTGCCCTTTTAATTTGATGATACGCGAAATTTTATCAACAGGTATTTCCTGCTTATCGCAGTTTAGACAATCTTCTGCATGTACCCGACTATGATAAAGCTCTATTTCTATTTCCTGCAAATCCAGCTTTTTATGATTGGCATACATACGTAAAGTCATGGATGTACAACTACCCAGGGCCGCCAATAACAACTCATAAGGATTAACACCCAGATCTCCACCCCCCATTTTGATTGGCTCATCGCTGATTAACCGGTGGTGTGCAGTAACAATTTCACGGGTAAAATTTTTGTCGACTTCCCTGACAATTACAGTACCTTCCTTGACTTCGGAGGCTGCAGGTTTTGAATAGACAGTTTGCTCACTTTTGTCATCCAGGTAACGACTCGCCCAAGTCGATAATACCGATGCAACATATCTGGCGTCTTCGGGCTGTGATAAAAGATGGTCCGCATGATCGAGCGAAATAAAACTTTTGGGGTGCCGGGCAGCCGTATAAATGCGCGCTGCTTCATCGATTGACACCACTTTGTCCAGGGGTGAGTGAAAAATCAGTAATGCTTTATTCAGTTGCTTGATATGATCCAGTGAATTATGGTTTTCTAGATCGTCGATGAATTGCCTTTGGATAGTAAAACTTCGGCCGCCTAACTGAACTTGTGCGATATTTTTTTCGAGAATTTCTTGATGCGAGTCAGCAAACAAATTTTTTACATGATCAGCCACCGCAGGTGCACTGATTGTAACCACAGCATTAACGGCTTTAAGCTGCTGCGCAACCGCCAATACCGCAGCACCACCCAAACTATGTCCGATTAGTAAACTGGGTGCCGCAAATTCCTTTTCAAGGAATGCTGCCGCAGCGATGATATCCTGAATATTCGAAGAGAAATTGGTATTTGAAAAATCGCCCGTACTATTCCCAAGACCGGTAAAATCAAACCGCAAAACCGCTATTCCTTTTTCCGCTAATGCACGGGATATATGTACGGCAGCCAGACTGTCTTTGGAACATGTAAAGCAATGTGCAAAAATCGCAAAATACTTTGCTTTTTCCTCAGGCATTTCCAGCAATCCGGATAACGCTTCGCCGTGTTTATTCTTAAAAATAGCTTTTATACTCGCCATTGCATCTCTTCTCTAACAGTCAGGAAAATAGTTTAACCTGAATTTTGCACCAGTACATTGGTATCTATCATAAATTACATCAACATTCTTGCTTTTAGCCAACACTCTGAATTTTAACAATTCCCATTGGGATTTACGATAAATAATGACTATTTTGGTTTTAACAAAAACCGTCAAGTACAAACAAAAAAACACGGCAGAATCTGCCGTGTTTTTAGTCAATCAGCGAGTAGTTAAATTTATTGTTATTTATTAACTCAACAACTCACATTCAATAATTTACTTTAACTATGCAGCAGATGTACCTTCTTGCTCAGGTTTCTTACGGCTACGTAAGAAAAAGAACGCTGCAAAAACAACAATGGCAACATAGGGTAATACATCTGTCAGCCAGTTAATTGGAAGCCCTTCACCGACGGAAAACGGAAATACTGAAACCCATTCTTGATCATTGCCTTTCACGGTTACAACACCGGCAAACATCCCTTTCTCTGAAAATGTATGATCAATCAGAATAGAAGCAGTTGGATAAACTTCAGGCGGCAGGTGATAAATTGTCATTTTCTCTAAATCCTCACCCGATACCTTTTCCAAATCCTTTGATGTGGTACGGGTAGTGATATTAAGGGAGTCCGTACTGCGCACAATCCGCACTTCTGTCTCAAATGGACGAAGTTCATCATTAATATAATCCAAGGCAACGACTGTTTTGCCAATCTCCGGGATATCTTCGCAAAATTCTTCTTCCTGAGACAATGGCTGATAACCTGTAAAGTGAATGGTATATGGGCCGACTGTCAGAATACATAAATCATCGGCCAGCGCCAATCCACCGTGCGCATGCACTTGTCCTGAAAATATAATTCCAGATGCAACTACTATTGATATGAATAATTGTTTTATCGTTTTAATACTCATTCTATATTCCCCTGCAAAAATATTATTATAAATCTTTATTAAGAATAATGTTTACAAAGATTTCTTTTTTGTAGCCATCCAGTTTTTGAAACGCTTGGATCTGAATAATTTGTAGCCAATTAAAGTCAGCAACACCAATCCAACAACAGGGCCTATCGAAGCCCTGAATACTTCTGCATAATTGACCATCTCAACGCGCAAATGATAGAGATACTTCAGCGGTTGAACGCCATCGACAGTTATGACCAATAGATGCCTCCCCTGCTCCAATACCTGATGCGTGTTAATTACACCATCGGCATATACGGATGCCCTTATATTTGCCAGTACTTCGCCGTCTTCTTCTCTGCTGCCTCGCACCAGTTTCACCCCTATCGGCATTTCACGCAATATCGGGTCAACCAGATCCACGACAAGCACCGTATTGCCCGTCGCAGGTATGTCCGTACAATAATGCCCAGCTTCGTCAACCTGCGGCTGATAAACACTTAAATGTATCATGTTCTCACCTATACGGCGCATGCAACTGTCATCTTCCAGTTCTTCTGCTCCATGCCCAAATACCGCGCCTGTATACAATGCCGCAACTAATACCGTAACTGCTGCGCCCATTTTCATGGTTCGCTTTAACACATCCATTACCTCCTGATCAGAGTACTTCGCCCGCTTCTTCTCGCCTGCCGCACTCCGCTTATCTTTCATTTCTCTCTTTCCCTGCATTGTTAATGCGGTGCCCTGAGTCTTCTTGTGCTCTTCTTCTTAATAAAAAAGCCGGTACACCGGCTGTCTTGCGACAGTGGTGTACCGGCGTTGTTGCTTGTCTACTTTTTAGAGTCTCGTAAAGACCGGGATTACCGCTCCAGCAATACTGTTGATGTAACGGTTGCCTTCTTCATCCCATGTCATCAACAATCCACCAAAACGACTTTCCGGATCACCCAACAAAGCCATCAAACGCTGCACTTCCCACAATGCGTCTTTAGCTTCCAGTTTGACTTCACGGGTCTCGCCTGGCTCAATCGCTGCGTCATTATCCAATGTCAAGCCTGTTGCAACCAGCTCTCTCGGATAATCAGGATCAAGATGCTCACGGCCCAGCGCGTTTACAAAACGTACACCCGCTGTCGTGAACTCACCAATGTTGATCGCTGTATCACCATTGTTGGTAACGTCCATGGTAATACGTAATGCACGCCCTGGTACGTCATAGTTAGCATGCGTTATTCTGATCGCTACCGGGTTTGGCTCAATCGGCAGTGGATCTATCTTGGACTCACCAGCCTGAATCGGAATCGTATATGGATAGGTGCTTTCCGTATAACGATAACCACCCCATACCAACGTACAGGTCAGTATCGCTACCGCCCACGCTACCTTACGATCCATTGGATCCAACAACAGGTCATCACCATACGCCAATAATACACGGCTACGTGGCAAAAACATCGGACGTGCTACATAATAGCCAATCCAGAATATGCCCAGACCCGTCCATACAAGATGCCAGAATATACCATTGGCAAAGTTGAAGGTCTCTGTATCAATAGTATCGCCTGTCAGTGTCTTGATAGGGTTGGTAAAGTCATCCCAGTTGCCTGTGATGTTCATCCACGATGCAGGCCCTGCAATCGGTCCTGCGTCTTTTACGTTAACCATCGCGTGCATATGATGACGGCCAGGTATACGCGCTTTCAGCTTGACTTCAAATTCATAGTCACGACCAATAACCAACGGCCCTGATATGAACATCGGTTCGCCATTCAGCTTGGTGCTCAAACGAACAAATACCGGACTCGGACTACCAACGTTGAAGAACGCACGCTCCGGCTTGCCAACCGCACGGGGCCAGTCTTCCGCCAGGTGAAACTTTCCTGACATGGTCGCAATGTCGTTCACCTTGGTGACCTTAGGCTCCCATCTCATGTCGTACCATTGGATGGAACGCATACGCAAAAATGGCTCCTGTGAACGTTCACCATGCGCCGCTACCGGTGTCACGTCTACCGCTACTGTCAACGCCAGTGTCGCGGCTCCTATCGCTGCGCCATACAATCCCATGACGCCAAGCTTAAAGATGTTCTTTATTTTCATTATTTGATCCTCTCTGCAAATCCTGCTTCACCATATGCCGTAACGTCCATCTTCATTGAAATACGGCCTCTTTCGCCTTTAACATAGTAAAACGCGGTGCAATAGATTTTGCCAAAGTACCACCATACACAGAACATCAGCATGGATACAAAGGCCGAGAAGAACGCCGCAATCACCGTGGTGTGTCCACCAAATGTCCTCAGTGACCCTTGTTCAATCAATCGAACATATTCCGGTGTACCTGTACGTACATACAAGAATCCCGTGTAGTCAGCTACTGAAAGCAATACGCCTTCTACAACCACCGGTAAGTGGGTTGGACCAAATATCGGCCAGTTGCCAGGATAAAAGAACAATCCCCAGAATCCGCCACCAATCAATGCTGTAACCAACCAGTTTCCTGTCAACAACAAGATCGTGTCAAGCATCAATGCGCCTGGTATCATTGTCGATGGCAATACAAAGTTGATCGGATAGTGTGACCACCAGTAAAAACCCCAGTAACGCGTCAGCCATTCACCTATTAACAGGCAAACAATACATAAGGTCGCACCATACGGTAAACGGTAGTTTACCCACAGATAGTACATCAATGCCGCACAATACATAACGCCTACAATCGGTGTCACTACCGGCCACCACTGACGGTCTTTCCAATCCAACCAGAAATCCCAGTCACCTGCCAATAGCATAAAGTGCATGTGGAATGTACCTACCAAAAGTATACACAGAATTGGAAAATACACCGCATCAATGTATCTGGACATCCTAACCGCTTCCGGCGGCATCTTCGCCGCCGCTATAATTTCGTCTGTTCTGCTCACTAGACTCTCCCTTCGTTTGTTTCGTGTGATATTAATTTAATAACATGACGATTCCTTCACTGCCTTTCACTACATCTCCTCGAGATTTCTCAGAATGCATTATTATTACTCCCTTTATCTGCATCCCGTAGCCTCACAGAGCATCGCCCAGGCTTCTCGCTTGGGCGATGTATAGTCTAGCTTAGATTAAGGAACAATCCGGTTGTTTAGAATTTCTTTGCTTTGACCATTCCAGATCACGTCTGTCAGGTTAGAGTAACGGGTCACAATCTGTGCCGCGATACCACCTGAGAACAAACCTGCCCAGCCCAGAATCACAAAACCCCAGTGCAATGGCGCGCTAAACAGCTCTTCCATGAACCAGAATGCATGACCCCACTCGTTCAATCCAACGTTCGGCAGAATCATCAACGGACCAGCAATCGCCATAACCAGCGGGAATGATGTGCCACGGCTATACAGTGGCAAACGGGTCATCGCGTACAGGTATGCCGCTACACCACATACAATGTACATCGGGAATGAACCATAGAACACAACTACGTGACTTGGCGTGAAACTCGTGTCACGAATAATCACCTGATGCCAGGATGCATCTTGCTCGGTGAAGAAGCTGCCGCCCCAGTAAACACCAAACAGATAGACACCCAACCACATCATCCAGTAAAAATAACGCTTAACTTCAAGCTTTGGATCCAGGTTGTCCAGTTGCTCCTTGGTGTCACGGGTCTTCAGAATCCAGCCCCAGGTTACCAACGCAAACAATGGCATCAGGGTCATGTGTACACGCCACAAGCCCATCCATACACGGTCAAATTCCGGCTCCATTGAGTCCATACCATGTGAATACGCAAATGTACGCTGATACCAAATCCAGAATATCGCTACCGCCAGCATAATGCCCATGCCCAGCTTGTAGTACTTGGAGTCGTACCACAATGACATGTCATAGTCAGCACTCGCTGCTCTACTCGTTCCCATCGTTGTTGCCATCTTTATTCCTCCTTACTTTCGTATTAATTATTACTACTACTTCTCTCTTGTCCTTAATACTAATTAATTAGTACTGCTCTTTAATACTGCTCTTTTTAACAGCTCAGTTGCGCTTCTTCATAATCGCTCCTGCTACTGTAAACCAAAGGCTAGTCGACCTTACACTATAAAGTCAAGTCATTTGCCCAAAAATCTCCACATACTTCGTGGGGAGATTTACGTAATAGTAATAGATAATATTTTCGTTTTCAATATCCGAAAACATCCTTATTATAAAAATTTCAAATTTAAATTCTTTTCCCCGTTTGGAAATTTTAATTTTCCTGGACAAACCACGCTGTTTTTATTGTAACTTTTGACTTTTAATCGCAGAAAGCATTCTCAATAATAAACTGCTGCCATTCGAGTTATTCCTGAAATAATTCACTCATTGTTAATACACATTGTTAATACAATTTGGTCAGTATTTCCAGGTACGCCAGCCTCTCAATATTGGAAAATACAAACCCAAACATATGGGGCGCGAATCAATCTTGCTAAATAACTCAGCATAGCCATTCAATTGATGACAATACCGCTCCTGCTCTCTATCGAGAAACTGTCCAATACCGGAGCCTTCATGACTGCTTGTTTTATAATCTATAATCCATCGGGTTCCGTGCATATCACAAAAAGTCCGGTCTATGACATTTTCAACCACTATATCGTTGATGATTCCGGTCAACCTTAGCTCATTCTGAGCGTCAATTTGCTCGCCCAGAATCCATTGGCCACGATTATCTGTAATGGTATTAATCAATGCGGTAACAACGCGTTCAACCGCCTGATTCACAATTGCATGTTCTGAACCCAGTCCATTTTTTAATAATCCAAACGCAAATTTATTACGCATGGATTGTATGCGCTGTACATCCCATCCTTTCATTTGCTCTTCGGCAATTTGCTGCAACCAACGATGTACAATACTGCCGACATGTTTAGTCATTTCTCCGGCCCATGAAAACTCAATTTCTTCATGCATATTTGCAATTACATCCATTGATTTCCATTTCACCGGATCAGGCGCTGCCGGATGCTGCCAGTCTGAAACCAGTCTCAAAATTGACTGATCAATCAATGGTTCTTTGTACTGTTGAATCGTCTCTGCACTTTGACCGGGTTGCTGTCCCTGACATGCGCGATGCCTTGCAGCATTAACAAATTCCGGTTCTACAGCCGGCCAGAGCCTTTTTAATAGACTTCCTGATCTGGGTTGCAGAGGTACTTGTTCGCTGTTTTTTTCACTGAAATTTGTATGTCCAAACAAATGTAAAAACTTTTTGGCACGCGTTGCCGCGACATACAACAAACGTTCGGCTTCATAGTTTTCTTTCGCATGCTCAAGCGATTCCAGCCAGCGATTGATTGAATCGTTTTCTTTTCCGGTTTCCTGAATTGGCGCAAGAAACAGATCTGATTCACTGATATCAAATGCATCCCAACCTGAAGCGTCTTTACAGTCATAACGCGGCAACTCCATCCATTTCAGCAGTTGTTTTTCCCTGTTTCTCGGTGAAAAGCCAAGTCCTGGCAGCAATACCGTGTCAAATTCAAGCCCTTTCGATTTATGAATGGTCATGATTTGCAAGCTTTTGTCTGCATCAAAGTCTGTAGATGCATAAAGCCTGGCCATCCCTTCTTCAAAAGCAGCAAAATCCACAATATTACCCGCGCTTTCATGTTGCTCAAGATAGTCAAAAAATGTCATTGCGTCATTCAGTGAACTGGCATTATGCTTTTTCTGAATACCGTGTACATCCCGATTGCCATTTTGAACAATACTTTTCTTATTTTCGCCGATGCAACCCGGCCCACCGAGTGCTTGCCAGGCAGCCTCAACAGTTGTGCGTAACGACTGACGGTAACGATTCAGCATATATTGCAAAAATACTCTCCGGACACGCCCGAGCCGTTTGGCGCCATCGCGAGAAAGCGTATGCCAGCATTTCTCGTCGTTAATCATTTCCCATACTGTGCGGGTTTGAGGCTTCTTCTGCTCACAGTGATCGAACATCTGCGGGGATACCAACGCCTGCAGGTCATCAAGCCGCATCCCGCACCACGGTGCGCGTAAAATCCCAAACCAGGCCAGACGATCGGCAGGATTCAGCAATGCGCGCGTTAGCATCAGCAAGTCCTCTACAACTGGCTTTTGATTGAGCGCTTCAATTTCCACCGCATGAAAACGTAAACCTGCCGATTGCATCAATGCGACGATTTCGCTTAAATGACTGCGATTGCGTACCAGAACAGCGATTGTATCTGCCGGATACCTTTGTCTGGATAGTTTGATCACTGTCACAACCCTTTCTGCTTCAGCAGTACGGTCTTTTTCAAATGCGGGATGAATTGAAACTGCCGGGCCATCAAGATCGGCACTTACGGCGATGGAAGCGGAATAAGCTACAGCGCCAGCAGCGACATCTTCAAAGTCCGGCATAATCCGGCTGAAGGTACTATTTACCCAATTCACAATACCGCGTTGCGAACGGAAATTACTACTTAATGTTATGGCGCGCAAATCGATACTCCCTATCCCGCTTTGACGCGCCTGCAAAAACAATCCCACTTCAGCTTCCCTGAAACGATAGATTGACTGCATTGGATCACCTACAAGAAACAAACTTCGTCCATCGCCTGGTTCCCATGCAGCCACCAATTTTTCAATCAACTGATACTGACTGATTGAAGTATCCTGAAACTCGTCAATTAAAAGATGCTTTATACGATAATCCAGCGCCAGCGATAAATCTGTAGGCTCATCGGCATCGCCCAACGCTAAAAGCGCGCTTTGCGATATCTCGGTAAAATCCACCTGCCCGGTTAACTGAAAAATTATTTTCAGTTGCGCCACAGCATATGGCAACAACCGCGTTATCGCACCCAGTATTTGCCATTGATTTTCAATATAGACGGGTGAAGGCAATTGCCGGATTTCCTGCAATGCGCGGTGCAAATGGACATCTGCTTTGATCCGTTCAATAAATTGCGTAAAACGGACTTTCCATACCTGGGCTTTTTCTTTTTCAGTTTTTGTCTTACCCGCTGGAAAACCCTGCCTCGCATCAATTTTGTCACGCCACTCACCATCCGCCTTGAGCAATAATTCAGCAATACCGCACCATGCATCAACAGTATCCGGCAATCTGTCCATATCTGCACAAACAGTAATTGCCGAAGTCTTTTGTTCGGCCAAAAGATTTGCTGCGGCATAACGTACCAAAGCCACAATCTCTTCGTGCAGTTCACTGGAAAGCAAATTGCAAAGTCGGCCAACAGCATACCCGCGCACATTTTCAAGCGATGCTTCCAGCTCTTCTCTTGTTTTACCGTGAATATGCCGCAGCCAGTGATCACGCCGCGCCAGCATCGCAGCAAGCAGATTTTCAAGGCGTGCCAGATCGTTATCGAGGTATTCGAGCAGCAACTCTATATCATCTGCAATTTCATGCTGTTGATTGAGCAACTTGACTGTTGCACGCGCAGCATCCTGATAAAGCGTCTGCGCATTTTCAGTTGTTTCAGGTTGAGCACCGAATTTTGACAATATCGGCATCTGACGCGTCAGAGCGGCACAAAGCGCGTCTATGGTCAGTATTCGCAACCGCATGGGGTTGTCGAGAATATGCCACCCGGCCTGCCGGTCACACTGCAACACTGCTGCAGCAAGTTTATGCGTCAATTGTTCAAATTGATTCTCGGGATTGTCGACATTGCCTTGCGCCGCATCAAGTGCTTTCAAGATCCGCTCGCGCATCTCAGCAGCGGCTTTGCGGGTAAATGTAATGGCAACAATTTCTTCAGGTTCGTCAACACAGGCCAAAAGCTTTAGATAGCGCTGAATCAGCAATCCCGTCTTGCCTGACCCGGCTGGCGCCTGAACAATGAATGAAACTAACGGATCGATTGCGCGCAGCCGTTCTTCTGCATCAGGGATACTTTGAGAATCAGTCACTTTCAATGTCCTGATCTTCGGCGACATACCTGAGACGCTCATGAATACGGCAAAATGATTGCATATCACAATACTGGCAGGTTACCGGATAATGTTTGGGCGACACACTGACATTACCACTTAAAAAACCGGAAGCAAGCTGCGTCAAGTCCTGTTTCCATCTAGCAACCAGTTCATCCCATGTCTGGAAGTATGCGCACGATTTTGCCTGGCTAAACGCACCCACATCCGGCAACACATTCTGCTCGCTGAGAATCGCAGAGAAACCCATCTGCCCCTTTTTTATTGACGCAAATGCAACACCCGCAGCTGTCGATGCAATCGATTCCATCATCACAAGATACAACGGCAATTGCGGTTCATCAGGACGTTTACCCAGCATTGTTTCAATTTTGAATTTGCGCGTTTTGTAGTCAATAATGAGCAGTTGCCCGTTATGCAGCTGATCGAGCCGGTCCAGCCGTCCCTGTAACGTCAACTCTCCGACCTGAATCGTGTGACTTTCCTCTGTCGCAATCACACTGAAGTTGTCACGTTTCTTTTCTTCATCAAACCATGCCCGTAGCAACTGTATCAGGCGCCGCCGTTCAATAGCGGCAAAACGGCCTGCTAATGCAAAAGGCCGCAATCTTTCTACTTGTGCAACTGCCTGCTCGACTGCATTTGTCAACGTTTTCACCAAATCACCATCCTGTAGCCTATCGAGCGCTTCTTTTGTTTTCAGTTGCCGCCAAATCAAACACAAAGCTTGATGCACCAATATCCCTCGCTCCATGGCATTCAGTCCGGCATGCGGAATTTCCCTGTCTTTTATTTTCATACGGTGACGCGCCCACGCGAGAAACGGACACGCCGCATAATCCTTTATGACCGCAACACCGCCCGTTACGGTCTGTTGGGCTACCGGCATCACATGATCATCGATCAAACGTTCAAGACTTGCCGATTCGATGATTAAATCGCGGTGTTGCCTGAATTGCGGCAACTCAATAGCACCCTCCGGTATTGACCGGATCATGGAACTGGGCATTATTTCCTGCGCATCAAGGCCGTCTCGAAATCTTGGATAACTCAAAACAACCTCTTTAGCACTGTGCAACCAGCCATCCTTTAATTGCCGTGAATAGCTTAATGCTTCAGTGACCGAGCCCATTGGAATCCGGGCTTTTTTCTGGACACAATAAGGCAGGAATGGATTTGGATGCGGTTGCAGCGGCCACTGATCATCAGACAAACCCATGACCCATAAATGATCAAACACCATTCCTGCTGCTTCCAGTACACCGAGTATTTGAATTGGCACATATGGTGTCTCCGGCTGAAACACGGTATCTGCGGCCATAAATTTCAACCTTCCGATTGCACTTTCAAGATGTGTGGTCGCGATTACACTATCAAGGCAAGCAAAATCAGCCACAACTTCATGCCATTTTTTCAGCGTCTGATACTCTACGGAATCAAGCGCGCGCTCCCCGGGAAATCTCATAATCCGAAGTACCTGGGAAAACAACTGTGCATAAACCGCATGATGATCCTGGGTTGGCAAATGATTTTGACAAAAAGAATGCAGCGCTGATAAATTTTTGCTCAAAACCGGACTTTGAGTTTCACCGTTTTCATCATTATTATCGCCTTTATGGTCAAACCGTTGCACCAGTGCCACAAGATCCTCCAAAGTAACAAATGGTGCCGCATAGCGTCGCATTCGCATATCCATTAGGGCACGCTGATTCATTTCTGATTCACCGCCACCCAAAAAAGGAGAACGCAACAGATGACTGGCACGATCATAAGTCAGTCCATGCGTAATCAATTCAAGTAGCGATAAAGCGGTATCGACCAAAGGGTAGGCAGTCAGCGACAAACCTAAAGAAATATTGAATGGCTGATGATGCTGCGACGAATGCATTTGCGGCAACGCCGCATGAACGTCCGGTTGCATCACTTCAGCAAAAATTCGTGCAACAGCTTTTCGCTCATTCGCCAGAGTAGGCACTACCACAGCGATCGATACATCTGGATTGGCTTCAAGCCTTGATCGCGCCCATAGCGCTGATCGGAATAACTCCTCATGACGATCAACACAGCCGAGGCGTGATGGGCTAAAAACCGTGCCGCTTGATTGACCTCTAAACATCGCCGGAGGCTGCACGCAAACCACATCACACCCCGACGCCTGGAGCTTGTGTAGAAAAGTAACTTGCTGGGGTGTTAAAATCTCGAAACCATAACAAAACAGATAATTAGGTTTTGTTACAGGCATCTGGTTATAGTGCTCCGCAATAAAGTCCACAAGACATGCCGGATCAATTTGATGATTTCTCGTCAAACATTCAGCATAATGCGCCGCCCAGTCTTGAAAAGCACTACAGTCTTCATTCAGAAAAGAATTATTGATTTCTGATGACAATTGCCATGCATGCAATAACTGCCAGGCTTCGTAGGCCAGTCTTGCAGTCCGTGCAACGGCCAGCAATCCTTGCCCAATTTCAGAAGACTGAATAATTTCTTGCCAAAGCAGTTGCGCCTGACTGGAAGTTAATAACAGCGGAATTTCAATTGACGAACTGGCGTAGAGCGCATCCAGATAAATGCGTTCAACAAAGGATGCAAATGGAAGTATATCGGCCGTACGCCAGACTGCTTTTTGTTGGTCAGTCTGGTACCGGACAAAACGATCTTTAAGCGCCCGGGCAAGTCTTTGGTTGGGTGTAACAACTGTCGTTACCGCCGCACTGGCATCCAGACGCTCAAAAAGCTCGTTATATGGAAGTTGAAAAAAATGATTGGATTTGTCATGCGGCATAGAGATTCTTATTCAATGCCACATTCCCGGTTAACGTAGCAGTTGATCCCGCTTTTCAGTGACGCCAGCCCATTCGTCTGCATCAGGCAATGGATCCTTCTTTTCGATAATCGGCCGCCATTCTTTTGATAACTCAGCATTCATGGCAATAAAGTCCGCCAGCGCATCAGGCACATCATCTTCCGCATAAATCGCTTCCACCGGACATTCTGCAACACATAATGTGCAATCGATACATTCATCCGGATCAATCACCAGAAAATTGGGGCCTTCACGGAAACAGTCAACCGGGCAGACATCAACACAATCCGTGTATTTGCATTTAATACAGTTTTCAGTTACTACATAAGCCATTAATTTTTCCCTTGCATGACACTTATAGAATCCGATATTTTAGCAGAGTTTTATTCTTCACTGCTATTGCTACACAATCTGAAAATAAAAATAGTTGTTGTCCGTCTGTCATGACAGTATGTGCAATGACTTCAGGTTACTATCATTCAAGCTAAAAACAGATTATTTGTCTGATATACGGTATGGGTATGGCACGACTTTATCCTGTTCGGCAGGATCGTTACGGGCAACGATGGCGCGCGCGGGTTTGGATTGGCTCAGATTCGTGGCGTCATGGGGAACATCCGGCGGAACAAACAAAAACTCACCGCTCGTACTAACGACTTCATTTTCAAGATTCGTTCCCCATCGCGTGAGAACTTCGCCTTCCAGAACGTATATGCCGGTTTCATAACCCACATGGATATGCGGCTCAGCTTTTGCGCCCGGAGGTATAACGACAACATGCATTGAAAGCCCTGTAGCGCCAACCGTCTGCCCGGAAATGCCGAGAAAATACGGCAATTTTTGCAAAGTCGTCACTTCCTGATCCGGCCGGATTGCTTGGACCGCTTGTATCTTTTGTTTGTCCGTTGTCAATTGCAATACCTCCTTCGTATACCCATCGGGATTTACATAAATAATACATCAACTGCTTCCGGTCTATCTTTTGAGGTTGTCCAGATGAAAATCATTCAGATACAACACCAATAAACTTATTGCGATTGAAACCAGATAGCTTAAAGTCGGCACTCCGGGAAAAAGATAAAGATCCAACAGACCCCAGACACCGCGCCACAGCATGATGATTGCTACCACAATGATGATCGAATTAAACGTAGTACGCTTATTTATCAGATTGTTCAGCAGCGTTTTTTGCTGCAGCTCATTCTGCTGTTCTGACATAGATTAATACTCCACGCTTGTTGTTCTTATGGACAAAGGTTAATGCAAAACGAATTACAACAAAAGTCCTATGAAACCTTAAAAGCCAAAAAGAATGATGCCTTCCTATTTTTTTCTTTTGCCAACCGGGCGACTTTTCCAACAATCGTGAAATGCAGATTATAAAAAGCCGCGATTTGTAAATAACTGTATTCGCCGGTTGCGTACATTGCCGCTATGGCTTTTAGATTGGGCGCAGGCGGGCAGCGCTGGGCTTTAGGTCTATTCTTATCTTCAGATAGGCCGTTAATCTTTTTTTGCATTTTCTGAACAAATTGATCGTCGCCTGGAAATACTTGCCGGTTTAAATGCCGCCAGATGGATTCCTGTGCTATCCCTTGCGCCCCAAATTGTGTGTAGCGTTTCAGTGCTGTTGTACGTCTTTTTGAAAATGCGCCAACTTCTGTAGTTTCGGCAATCAACTGACTACTCAGATCTTAGCAAAAGACCGTGGTTCCGTTTGGCGTCGGCTTAGTTGTACGCAATCCATGTGTATTATAGGCGAGAGGGTCGATACGGGTGCCCGAGTTTGTAACTGTTTCCAGACGCATCAAGTACTACAGATGTACCATCGAGCGCATTCATCCGGTTTGAATTTTGGGGCACCTTTTGACCGTAATATTCGTTGTATCTGATTTACGACAATGATGCATGTACTAAAGAAACGATATGTTCATTTACATGAATGCTCACGTCATTCATTCACTGTAACAAATTTTGTCAATCCGTAATACCCGTTGTCTCTGATTTGCGACAACAAAAGCATTTATTATTCATAGTATTGCAAAAAACGGGTTCATTTATACAAAAATAAGCGACACTCAAGTCACTGTTGCTCGCATAACACTCTGTTTTATAGAATAAATCAGTCTGGCATGAAATTTGCTAACTTTAGTGGTATGAGCCATTTATTAAAAATCATAGTCAACGTATCAAAGAATCACCTTAATAAATAACGTCAATTTGCTTTACAGATGAGTCACACAACTTTTCTTGTTAAAACAATTTACCTTTAAAGACAACCCACAAATTTAGGCAGGAGTAAATTTATTTTATGTCACAAGCAAATATTTACGAACAATTTATGCTGGAATTGATTAATGCCGAACGCAGTAAAGCTGGTGCTCAACCACTTGCTTTTAACGGCGATCTGAATGAATCGTCCGAAACTCACAGTTCGTGGATGATTTCAACGGATACTTTCTCGCATACGGGTGCCGGAGGGTCCAGTCCGGGTGATCGAATGACCGCCGCGGGTTATAATTTTTCAGGCTCATGGACCTGGGGTGAAAATATCGCGTGGATGAGTACGCGTGCACCAACTGGCCTGGCAGACGAAGTGCAACAGCTCCATACGATGCTCATGAATTCCTCAGGTCATCGTGCAAATATACTGAATGATTCCTTTCGGGAAATCGGTGTCGGATTCGAAGTCGGTGAATTTCAAAATTTTGAAGGTGCGTTTGCAACGCAAAATTTCGCCCGCACTGCATCAAACGCTTTCCTGACCGGGGTTGCTTTCGACGATCAGGACGGCGACCGG
This sequence comes from Nitrosomonas sp., assembly GCA_031316255.1. Classification (NCBI taxonomy): domain Bacteria; kingdom Pseudomonadati; phylum Pseudomonadota; class Betaproteobacteria; order Nitrosomonadales; family Nitrosomonadaceae; genus Nitrosomonas; species Nitrosomonas sp. The sequence goes on from JALDQW010000001.1 coordinate 3,600,391, forward strand.
TTTTATGATATCAATGAAGGGCTCGGCAATATTATCATCACGGCCAAAAATAACGCCACGGGTGTGGTGAGCACAACTTCAACAAATCAGGCAGGCGGATATACGCTGGAGTTAACAACAGGAAATTACACGGTCAGCTTTGGTGGCACTGGTGGCACTGGCATTTCTACAACCAGTCAGGTAGTCAACATCGGCAGCCGTAACCTAAAACTGGATTTAATTGATCCGGCAGCCAGCAATAACGACTCCGCTCCCCAACCGGAGCCCGATCCAGCGCCGCAAACCACTCCCGAACCGACCCCAGAACCGGCACCGGAATTGAACACAATTACCGGCACATCACGATCTGACAGATTGACCGGTACGGCCAACAACGATGAGATTCTTGGATTCCGTGGCAATGATATCTTGTTTGGCGATGCCGGAAACGACGTAATCAAAGGCGGCGGCGGAACAGATCTATTATTTGGCGGTGAAGATGCAGACATATTAACAGGTGGGTCCGGACGGGATTATTTTATACTCGACGCACCTTTTGCCGATGCGATTGACGTCATCACCGACTTCAAGCATGGGTATGACAAAATCATTCTTGATGATGCCATTTTCAGCGCGCTCAACAGTGGCAGATTGAATGCTGCAGCATTCACTACAGGCACTAAAGCCCGGGATACAACAGATATGATCATCTACGACGCAGAATCTGGTGCGCTTTATTATGATGCAGATGCCACAGGCGTAACGGAAACAGTACAATTTGCGCTGTTATCACCAGGACTGAATCTCACATATGTCGATTTTGTTGTGATCTGATAACTTGCGCCTCGCGCGCTTCCTGAAAACGAGTAAGGTAGCCCGAATCTTCTTGTTTTTGTAAATACAATTTAATAGGCCAAATGGACTAAAGCGAATCTAAGCAAAAACAAAACACGGGCATAAATGGCAACTCATCCCGGTATGGCTCCTCCCTCTCTTATAAACCCTCACTTTGTTCAAATTGAACCAGTTATGTGCATGTGCATTTGATGAATTAAATTTGCTACAGATTCTGTCGTAAAGAACACATCATTGATAGTCTTTAGATAACCATAAGTTCAATATGCAATCCAATCAAAAATTACGTGTTCTAATTGTTGACGACTCAATTTCCGTACGCAGCGTATTACGTACTCTATTAAATGAAAATGGCTATAACGTTGTTGGCGAGCTGGGCAGTGGCTCGAAATTGCTGAATTCAATCAATCATTTAATGCCACATATTATTTGTCTCGATTATTATTTACCAGGTACTGATGGACTCTCTCTACTTAAAAAGATTCAGGATGTGTATCCGCATATCGCAGTTGTCATGATTACCGGAAGCAATGACCAAAAACTGGAACATGCGGCAGCTGATGCCGGCTCGGCCGGATTTTTACATAAACCATTCACTCAGGAACAGATTATTAAGGCACTGCAAAAGGTTGCGTATGCGCAGCGATTGCTACTGGTGGCCGAAAAAAAACGCAATCCATTTGCAGAAAAACCCTCGCGCGCCACTGCCGTGGTAGCGGATGACAGCGTGACGTTGCGTCGTTTATTGTCGGCAATTCTGGCGCACATGGGGGTTGAAGTAGTTGCAGAAGCGTGCGACGGTAAACAGGCGATAGAATTAGTTTGCAAACATCGTCCCGATATTGTTTGCCTGGATTACGAGATGCCCGTGATGAATGGACTGGAAGCATTAAAAATCATACACAAACAAACACCGACAATAAAGGCAGTGATGGTAACCTCCACCGCCAGTCGAGATAAATTTATGCAGGCGACACAAGCCGGAGCAAAAAGCTACATCCTCAAACCTTATCATCCAGACAAAGTTACACATGTCATTTCAGAGCTATTAGCAAGTTAAGAATGAGTATAACTTGCTGAGTTAAGATTGATCAAATAAGTGGCCACGAGCGAATATAATGGTTTTACTTAGCCAAGAATAAGTCAAGTTAAGGGTGTTCAGAATTCTGTGTCAGTTTGCAAGCACAGGGACAGGCCTATATTCTATACCCATATATTTTTCCCTGAAAATTTCTTCTTTCCTGGATGGCTACCATTCAAACCCCAGTCAACCGCCGCAACGCTTCCTCATATTTTTCCATTGTCTGACGAATGACATTTTCGGGCAACTTCGGTGCTGGCGGTTTTTTGTTCCAATTTTGCGTCTCCAGCCAGTCGCGCACAAACTGTTTGTCGTAACTCGGCGGGCTGATGCCAGTTTGGTATTGGTCGACCGGCCAGAAGCGGGATGAATCGGGTGTTAGCACTTCATCAATCAAATACAGTTCGTCTTTATCGTCGAGTCCAAATTCGAATTTGGTATCGGCGATGATGATACCCCGTTGCACGGCATAATCAGCCGCCTCAGTATACAACTGCACCGCTTTTTCCTTGACCCTGGTAGTCAGGTCTTTACCTATTTGCTGTTCGACTTCGGACAAGGCGATATTCTCATCGTGCAGGCCTACCTGGGCCTTGGTCGATGGAGTAAAAATTGCGCCACCAGGTATTTTTTCGGCCTGCTGTAATCCCGGCTGCAATTGAATACCGCAAACTGCACCCGTCGCCTGATAGTCCTTCCATCCTGAGCCGACGATATAACCGCGCACGATCGCTTCAACCGGCAGCGGTTTGAGTCTGCGAATGACAAAGGAACGATCCTGAACCTGCTCGCGTTCGTTTTCAGCGACGACTGATTCGGGCGTAATGCCGGTTAAATGATTGGGTATGATATGCGCCAGTTTTTCGAACCAGAATGCCGACAGCGCGGTCAGCAACTTGCCTTTGCCCGGTATCGGATCGGGCAGGATGACATCGAATGCCGACAGCCGGTCGGTTTGCACGATCAGCAATTTGTCATCATCGACGGCGTAAATATCGCGTACTTTACCGCGGTGCACAAAAGGCAGGCTTTTGATGTTCGTTTCAAATAATGCCGATTCTTTTTCCATTTTATTTAATTGAATTCCAAAAGCTGCTTGATAGAACGCGCTCTCGCCAACGCTTCGTCTGCAGTCACATCAAGCACTGTAAAATGACCCATTTTACGTCCTGGCCGCGCTACTGTTTTACCATATAAATGCAGCTTGACCGAGGGCTGTCCGAGTACCTGGGACCAATCCGGTTCACCCTTCCGCCACACATCCCCAAGCAGGTTGACCATGACACAGGGTTGATGCAAATCGGTATTACCCAGCGGCAAATGACACAATGCACGCAGCTGCTGTTCAAACTGCGATGTCACGCACGCGTCTATGGAAAAATGTCCGCTGTTATGCGGACGCGGTGCAATTTCATTGATCAACAACTGGCCATCTTGCAGAACAAAAAACTCGACACAAAGCACCCCCCGGTAATTCAAGGCATCTGCCACTTTTCTGGCGACATCATACGCGCTTTCAACAAGCGTTTCGGGAATCCTGGCTGGCGCTATGCTGATATCGAGTATGCCGTTAACATGTTGATTCTCCACAACCGGAAAGCATGCCACATTCCCATCATGTCCTCTCCCCAGTACAACAGAAACTTCGCATTTCAAGGGCAATTTTTTTTCCAGCACACAGGATACTGACCCGAGATCAGAAAATGCCGTCTTCAATTCCGCCGCACGATTTACATGCCGTTGGCCTTTACCATCGTAGCCAAATTGACTGACTTTCAGTATTCCCGGAAACAAGTCATACACCACTTCGAAATCCGTGCTCTGTTCAATGACTGCAAACGGTGCTACCGGAAAACCTTTCGATTGCAAGAACTGTTTTTCAGAAATCCTGTTTTGCGCAATCTCAACGCTGTGTGCATCCGGGCTGACACTACAATAAGACACCAGTTTTGCAAGCGCTTCGGCCGGAATGTTTTCAAATTCGGTTGTAACTGCAGCGCACTGCTCGCCCATTTGCTGCAAGGCAGCCTGATCAGCATAATCGGCGCAGATAAACTGATCGGCTATCCGGCCTGCCGGGCTGCCGGGGTCTGAATCCAGAACGGTGACCTGATAACCCATTTGATGCGCTGCTATGACAAACATTCTGCCAAGCTGACCACCGCCCAATAAACCCAGCATTGAACCAGGTAAAATCGGCTTCATTGGGTTGATAGTGTTAACATGTGCGACACGGTTTACTCCGGCAGTTGCATAGCGGCAACACTTTTTGTCTGTTGTTCACGGAAAGAATCCAATCTTTTTTTTATTTGCAGATCGGTATTCGCCAGAATTGCAACCGCAAACAACCCAGCATTCGCGGCACCTGCCTCGCCGATCGCAAAAGTCGCTACCGGAATACCTTTGGGCATTTGCACAATCGACAGCAAAGAATCCAGCCCTTTTAGGTAGCGGGAATTGACCGGAACCCCGAGCACCGGGACAGTGGTTTTGGCGGCTATCATCCCCGGCAGATGCGCCGCGCCTCCGGCACCGGCGATAATACATTGTATCCCCCGCTTGACGGCGGTCTCGGCAAATTCAAACATGACATCAGGCGTACGGTGTGCTGATACCACGCGCGCTTCATGCGGAATATTGAAATCCTTCAGAATAGCTGCTGCATGCTGCATGACATTCCAGTCGCTGTTGCTGCCCATAACAACGCTGATCAACGGATTTTTCATTTAAACAGGATTAAAAAAGATTTTGGAAAATGTTAAAAAAGAAGCTGCTTCTGCTCATATTCAGACATGGAAAATACTTTCTTTTGCCTAGCTTGTTTATAATACCCGGTTCAAGTTATATAATTTTAAACCATATCTCAGTACAAAAGCGCACAAACAATGAATTTTCAACGAGGCAGACAAAAGGAAGAACCGGAAATCAATCTGGTGCCCATGATTGATGTTTTGCTGGTGATACTAATTTTTCTGGTGGTTACCACAACCTACTCAAAGTTTGCCGAACTTGAAATAACATTGCCCGAAGCCAGCACGGAAGAAGTCGATAAAAATATTGAACGCCCTCAGGCCATTGATATTACCGTCAATACAATGGGAGAATACACAATCAATTTAATGCCGGTCAAATCGGTGAGTATTGAATACCTGCGCGACACACTGCGCGATGCCGCCAAGGATCAGCAAGACCCACTGATTATTATCAACGCTGATGCAAAAGCAACGCACCAGTCGGTGATCACAATTATGGAAGCCGCCCGTCTTGCCGGGTACAATAAAATAACATTTGTTTCAGAAATCAAGCCTGGAAATTAAAATTTCCACAAAATCAGGATCAAAAATCCTGCAATATAATATGAAAAACTTCGTCACCCATTTATTCAACCATTTATAGAAAGGAGACTTGCATGTCACTTAATCTTGATAATTTTTCCAGCACTGCAGTGTCGGGTTCGCAATTTGTATTAGCGCCGTTGCCCTATGCGGATAATGCTTTGGAACCTGTCATTTCTGCAAACACACTCAGTTTTCACTACGGCAAGCACCATAAAACCTATGTCGACAACCTGAACAATCTCGTCAAGGGTTCAGAACTCGAAGGCCAGTCGCTTGAAGACATTATCCACGCAGTCGCCGGCAAAACGGACAAAGCGGGCATTTTCAATAATGCCGCGCAGGTCTGGAATCATATGTTTTACTGGCATAGCCTTAGCCCCAATGGCGGCGGCGAACCGCCCGCAAACCTTAAGCAAAGAATCGAACAATCATTCGGCAGCGTGGACGCCTGTAAAAAAGAATTTGCAAACGCCGCAATGACACAATTTGGTAGCGGCTGGGCCTGGCTGGTGCAAGACGGCGATAAAATTGCTATCGCCAAAACCGGCAATGCCGAATCACCCATCACGCAAAATGTGAGACCACTTGTAACCATTGACGTGTGGGAACATGCTTACTATCTGGACTATCAGAATCGTCGCGTGGATTATGTCAATACAATTCTGGATAAACTGATCAACTGGGAATTTGCGCAAGCAAATCTTGGGTGATCACACAAAATTACAGCATTTATGACTGATATCACCATCGCGCTGTCAAAAGGGCGAATTTTTGACGACACTGCCCCGTTACTCGAAGCCGCCGGAATTATTCCCCAGGATAATCCGGAGTCTTCACGCAAGCTCATTCTGGCCACCAACCGCGCCAACGTGCGGTTGGTGATTGTACGCGCATCCGATGTGCCAACCTATGTTCAGTATGGCGCTGCTGATCTGGGCATTGCAGGCAAAGATGTCTTGCTTGAACATGGCGGCAGTGGGTTGTACCAGCCGCTGGATTTAAACATTGCACGGTGTCGCATGATGGTTGCCGTAGCTGAAGGATTTGACTACGAATTTGCTGTTCGCCAGGGCGCGCGGTTAAGAATCGCCACCAAATATCTGCAAACAACACGCGAACATTTTGCCGACAAAGGTGTGCATGTTGACCTGATCAAGCTTTACGGTTCCATGGAGCTTGCACCGCTGGTCGGCTTGGCGGACGCCATCGTCGACCTTGTTTCGACGGGCAGCACGTTAAAGGCCAATAACCTGCGTGCAGTCGAAGAAATCATGCCGATTTCTTCAAGGCTGATCATCAATCAGGCGGCATTGAAACTGAAACGTAAAACGATTCAACCCATATTGAATGCGTTTGCAAGCGCAATCAAACACTAAACCAGTGCATTCCGCCGCATTTTTACTTATCCGGATATCTATTCATGGTTCAAATAAAACGACTCAACTCGGTTGACAGCAATTTCAATCAAGCCCTGCAACAACTACTGGCATTTGAAAATGCAATGGACGAATCGATAGACGCCACCGTTGCGCAGATTCTGGCTGAAATCAAAGTTCGCGGTAACGAGGCGCTGATTGAATACACCAATCGTTTTGATCAAGTAAACGTGCATTCAATGACGGAACTGGAGTTAACTCAGGAGCGTTTGCAGCGCTCCTTGTCGTCTTTACCGGTTGAGCAACGCCAGGCGCTTGAAGAGGCCGCAGAACGCATCAAAACATACCATGAAAAACAGGTTTCCGAGTCCTGGCATTATCATGAACTGGACAACACGATGCTTGGTCAAAAGGTCACCGCTTTGGATCGGGTTGGACTTTATGTTCCCGGCGGCAAAGCATCCTACCCGTCCTCAGTGCTGATGAACGCCATTCCTGCGAAGGTCGCCGGTGTCAAAGAACTCATTATGGTGGTGCCAACGCCTCGCGGCGAAAAAAATGACATGGTGCTGGCCGCAGCAGCAATCAGTCAGGTTGACCGCGTTTACACTATAGGTGGTGCACAGGCGGTTGGCGCACTGGCTTATGGCACCGAAACTATCCCACAGGTCGATAAAATAGTCGGCCCAGGCAATGCTTATGTCGCGGCTGCCAAACGGCGCGTCTTTGGTATTGTCGGAATCGACATGGTCGCAGGCCCATCTGAAATTCTGGTAATCTGCGATGGAAAAACCAATCCGGACTGGATTGCGATGGATTTATTCTCCCAAGCCGAGCACGACGAAATGGCACAATCCATTGTGTTGTCGCCGGATGCCGCTTTTTTGAACAAAGTCATGCAAAGTATCGATCGACAGATCGAAGCCATGCCCCGCAAGAATGTCATTCGCACTTCTTTGGAAAACCGGGGCGCCATAATTCAGGTTCAGGACATCGAGGAAGCATGTGTGATTGCCAATAAAATCTCCCCCGAACATCTGGAACTTTCAGTGGACGATCCTGAGTTATGGGTTGAAAAAATAAGACATGCCGGCGCCATATTTATGGGCCGGCACACCTGTGAAGCATTGGGAGACTACTGCGCCGGTCCGAATCATGTGTTGCCAACTTCACGTACTGCACGCTTTTCATCGCCGCTCGGTGTTTATGATTTCCAGAAACGCAGCAGCCTCATTCAAGTTTCTGCGCAAGGCGCTGCAAAACTAGGCAGAATCGCATCTATACTGGCAAACGGCGAAGGATTGCCGGCACATGCCAAATCTGCAGAATATCGCTACACCTCATAGCAAACACTATCCGACAAATCAAATGGTTTTTCCATTTCGCTGAAACTCTTCAGATAACAGAACATGCAGCGGATAACATCGACCGAGCATACTTATGTCAAACAACTGGTTAAGCTGCAAAAATCAGCCCGGTTTCGAAGAAAATCGGGAGTCACAATTCTGGACGGCATACACCTCATACAATCATATCTTTCTGCTTATCATGTACCTTCAGGACTAAAAAGCCTTGTCATCAGTGAATCCGGACAAAAAAACAAGGAAATCACAGCAATACAGGAAGCTTGCAGCCGACATCACGAAACACAGTTTTATTTCGCGACCGACAATCTCTTTCAAAAAATTTCTTCCGTAAAAACACCTACCGGCATACTCGCGTGCGTCGCTATTCCAGAACCAGATAATCCATTCATTCTCGCAAACAATTGCCCAAATTTCTGTATCTTACTGGAAACAATTCAGGATCCCGGTAATTTAGGCACCATAATCCGCTGCGCCGCAGCAGCCGATATTACCGATATTTTTTTATCACAGGATTGTGTGGATGCCTGGTCACCCAAAGTGCTGCGCGCCGCTATGGGCGCACATTTCTTTCTAAACATTTATGCTGATTGCAATCTTGTAGAGATTGCCAATTGTATTCAAGGCCAGGTATTAGCCACTTCACCCTATGCATCCAGAACGCTTTACCAGATGAATTTGAATAACGCTGCCGCTTTTATTTTCGGAAATGAAGGCACGGGTTTATCAAATGAAATCCTGCATGCGGCAGATGAAATAATCTCTATTCCAATGCCTGGAAAAACCGAATCACTTAACGCCGCTGCCGCTACAGCGATTTGCTTGTTTGAAAAAGTTCGTCAGGACCAACAGGTTTATCACTCGGAATCATAGCTCTTCAAAATAGATCAACTGAAAACCCGATTGGAACTTACAATCGTTGCGGTGTATCATTATTGGTTTCGTTCATACACAAATGGAGAGATAATGAGATTTATTGTTGTAACAATCATGATTGTAATATGTGGTCTGCTTTTTTACCCCTTGAATGTACTGGCGTTACATCATGAAGAGAGTCGTCCCGTTGCAGCCGGCAAAGAATACCCAAATGATGAAGGCAAGGTTTTAGAGATTCTGGACACAACGGGGTATACCTATATGGAACTGGAAAATGGCGACAGACGTTTCTGGATTGCAGCACCAACGACAAAAGTCAATCTAGGTGATCATATTCGCTTTGTGGAAAGTATGTCGATGGAAAACTTCACCAGCAAGACCTTAAATCGCACATTTAGACGCGTAATTTTTGTATCATCCACCATGATCAAAAAATAAATTTACTCGATCTCAGCCGTCCCAATAAACAACTGATTCTTTAGTCGTTTGATTTCATCCCGACAAGTTGCGGCCTGCTCAAATTCCAGGTTCTTGGCGGCTTTCAACATTTGCTTTTCGAGACGTTGAATTTCCTGGCTGATCTGACGTTCATCCATTGACTTATACTGTGCCTCTATTTCGCTGGCTTTAAGTTTTCTCTGTGCCGTATCCAGACTGTAGACGCCATCAATCAAATCCTTAATGCGCTTGTGTACAGACCGCGGCGTGATCTGATGCCGCTGATTGAATGCAAGTTGTCTTTCACGCCTGCGATTGGTTTCATCAATCGCAACTCGCATCGAGCGGGTTATCCGGTCTGCATAAAGAATTGCAGTCCCGTTAATATGACGGGCTGCCCTGCCTATGGTCTGGATTAAAGATCGTTCAGAGCGCAAAAAACCTTCCTTATCCGCATCGAGTATCGCAACCAGTGAGACTTCGGGGATATCCAGTCCCTCGCGCAACAGATTAATGCCCACCAGCACATCGAACTCGCCCAGCCTCAAGTCGCGAATAATTTCAACACGCTCAACGGTATCAATGTCTGAATGCAGATAGCGCACTTTAATTTGATGATCAGAAAAATAATCGGTCAAATCCTCAGACATGCGCTTGGTCAATGTCGTCACCAGCACACGCTCATTTTTGGCGACACGCAGATTCACCTCGGACATTAAGTCATCCACTTGAGTTGTAACTGGACGGACTTCTATAACCGGGTCAACCAGCCCTGTCGGTCGCACCACTTGTTCAACCGTTTGCCCGCTGTGCTGATGTTCGTAATCTGCCGGCGTTGCGGAAATAAAGATGGTCTGCGGCATCATTTTCTCAAATTCCTCGAACTTCAGCGGACGGTTATCCAGTGCGGAAGGCAGGCGAAAACCATACTGAACCAGATTTTCCTTACGGGAGCGGTCGCCTTTATACATGCCGCCTATTTGCGGTACTGTCACATGACTCTCATCGATAAACATCAATGCATTTTTTGGCAGATAGTCTATTAATGTGGGCGGTGGTTCTCCGGGTTTTTTTCCAGAAAGATGACGTGAATAATTTTCAATTCCTTTGCAGAATCCCAATTCATTGAGCATTTCTAAATCAAAACGGGTACGCTGTTCAAGGCGTTGCGCTTCGACCAAATGATGATCCTGGTAGAAATAGTCCAGCCGTTCCCGCAGCTCGGCTTTAATGGTTTCCATGGCGCGTAAAGTCGTACTTTTCGGCGTCACATAATGACTCGAAGGATATACGGTAAAACGCGACAATTTCTGCAATACACGGCCGGTCAATGGATCAAATAAAGATAAATCATCGACTTCGTCATCGAATAGTGATATCCGCACGGCCGCTTCAGAACTTTCAGCCGGATAAACATCCAGCACATCTCCCCTGACACGGAACATTCCGCGTGTGAATTCGATTTCATTGCGCTCGTACTGCATCTCGGTCAGGCGCTTGATAATTTCGCGCTGCGAGTATTTTTCATTTACTCGCAAATGCAGAATCATGCCATGATAATCGACAGGGTCGCCGATACCGTAAATACACGAGACTGTCGCCACGATTACAGTATCTTCGCGCTCCAACAAGGACTTTGTCGCTGACAAACGCATTTGTTCGATATGCGCATTAATACTGGAATCTTTTTCGATAAACAGATCCCGCGACGGCACATAGGCTTCGGGTTGATAATAATCATAATAGGAAACAAAATATTCAACAGCATTTTCCGGAAAAAATTCACGCATTTCTGCATAAAGCTGCGCGGCTAGCGTTTTATTCGGCGCAATCAGAATCGCCGGGCGGCCCAGTCGTGCAATTACATTTGCAATGGTAAACGTTTTCCCTGAACCAGTTACACCCAACAAAGTTTGATATGCGAGCCCATCATTAATACCCTCAATCAATTGTGCAATTGCAGTTGGCTGATCTCCAGCGGGTTCAAACGACTGATGTAATTTATATAAACTATTGGGGAAGGTTTCAATCACAGGTATAATTTTAGGTCTGAATCATCTTTTGATCAGCATATTCTAACATGCTGGTCTGCATATTTTAGAGTGAGGAATCTGTTGTGGAACTATCTAACCGCGTACAAACCATAAAACCTTCTCCAACTCTTGCTGTCACGTCTAGGGCGGCACAGTTAAAGGCGGAAGGTAAAGACATAATCGGTTTAGGCGCAGGCGAACCGGATTTCGATACACCGCAACATATCAAAGATGCAGCTATTGACGCCATAAATAAAGGACTGACAAAATACACTGCGGTCGGTGGAACTCCTGGTCTGAAGAAAGCCATTATCGCCAAGTTCAAACGTGAAAATAACTTTGAATATGAAGCCAAGCAGATTCTGGTTTCGTGTGGCGGCAAGCAAAGCTTTTTTAACCTTGCTTTAGCCACGCTCAACCCTGGCGATGAGGCTATTATTCCCGCTCCTTACTGGGTATCCTATCCCGATATCGTCTTGATCGCTGAAGGCAAGCCGGTTTTTATTGATGCCGGCATCGAGCAAGGCTTCAAGATTACAGCGGAGCAACTCGAAAAAGCGATTACGCCCAATTCTAAAATGTTCGTTATTAACAGCCCCAGCAATCCTACGGGTGCTGTGTATACACTGGATGAGCTTAAAGCGTTAGGAGAAGTTTTAAAAAAACATCCGCAGATTTTGATTGTCACTGATGACATGTATGAGCATATACTGTTATCTGATAATCAATTCGTCAATATTTTGAATGCTTGCCCTGATTTATATTCTCGTACAATTGTTCTAAATGGTGTATCCAAAGCTTATTCGATGACTGGATGGCGAATTGGTTATTGCGGTGGCCCCGTTGAAATAATTACCGCAATGGAAAATATTCAGTCTCAAAGCACTTCAAACCCAAGCTCTGTTTCACAAGCAGCTGCCGAAATGGCGCTTAATGGTGATCAGTCTTGCATCAAACCGATGATAACGGCTTTCATTGCGCGAAATAATTTTGTCACCACTCAACTGAATCAGTGTAACGGCATTCAATGTTTAAAATCGGAAGGCGCTTTTTATGCATTTGCAGATGCACGTAAAGCAATTGAGAAATTATATTCCAATGAAATTATTCAGCGAAACAATGACTTGACATTTTGCGAATACCTGTTAGAAAAATCCGGCGTAGCAGTAGTCCCAGGCTCTGCGTTTGGCAGTGAAGGATATATGCGCTTATCTTTCGCCACCTCTATGGAGAATCTGGAAAAGGCGCTTGATCGTATAAAACAGGCTGTGAGTGGGTAGATTCTTCGCTCACAGCACTATTAATGCATGCTCGATTCGGCTGCCTTCTTGGTTTTTCCTGCACGGGAAGGAATATTACATAATCCACAGACATGGTTGGAATGAATATCAAGCGAATGTACTAAAAACTTCCCACCACATTGTACACAAGGCGTTATGCACAATACTTCGCTTTCTACAAAGCGGATCAATGTCCATGCACGTGTAAGACTTAGCACTTGCTCGAGTCCATTTGCCTCAATATGTTCCAGATATAACTTATAGCTTTTAATTAGCGCATCAATTCCTTTAACATCAGAATTTATGGTTATAAAATTATAGATATTGATAAACAACGATGAATGCATGTTGGGCTGCCAACTCATGAACCAATCCTCAGAATACGGCAGCATTCCTTTAGGTGGAGACACCCCCCTGATTTCCTTATAAAGTTTCACAAGCCTTTCACGACTTAAATTAGAATTGACTTCCAATACCTGTAAACGTGCGCCTAATCTGATTAATTCAGATGCCAACTGAATCTGTTTCGCTTCAGTCAGTATACTTCGATTACGCATTTTATTTTTCCTTAAGAAAGGCCAAATGTTTATGAAATTGCCTCAGCAGGTTGCCCTGCCATCAATATTGCAGCATGCGACTGTGATACTGCACTATTATCGTCACGATTATTCCCCGATAGCAATTCCGCAATTAAAGCATCATTGAATCGAAAACGACAAAGCAAACTATTTGAAGAAGCCATTTTCAATAGCTGACTTGTGGTCAGTTTTTCAATAATATCCGCAACATCCTGATTGATACCTAGACGATACATCGCCGCAACTTTATCTTCACGTAACAACTGTTGGGCTAATAGCAAATAACCTAAATTGATTTCTCTAATCTCATCTAGAAGCTGCTTTGTCTCCATTTTAAACTCTCCTGTTTAAAAAACTCAACAAACGATACAATACAACGAATAGGTGATAATTTTCAATCTTGGTTGGATATAAGTAAATGGAAACTCAACTTAAACATGATTAGGAAAACACCCAATCACACTGTAAGAATTTTTCCTACATGTATAAGAGAAACATTTAAATTTAATAGGTTATTATAAATAGTTAATGCTGTTTATTGGGAAATAACAACATTTTCTAGTGGTATTCCTAATATTGGATTAATTATGGCAGAATAAGATGATTACAGGATTCTGAAAACCATAAATAATGAAGATCAAGCGAGTGTTCCCGTTTTCCGCTGTTCAAGCAATTTGAGGAAATCTTCAGCATTGATTGGCTTACTGATAATTTTACCTTGAGCATAGTCACATTGTGCTTCATACAATAATTTCAACTGTTCCTCTGTATCAACATTTTCAGCACTAAGTAAAAATCCCAGTTTTTTTGCTAACGCATTAATTGCAGTAACTATAGCAAAGTTCTCCGTATCTGGACCAAGATCTGAAGTTAATGAAGCATCTAATTTTAGACTTTTAATAGGTAATTTTTTTAAACTTTTAATTGACGAACCGCCAATACCATAATTATCGATTGAAAACTGCACACCCAGATCACCCAGTTCTTCTAGGCTATTCGTATTAAATTCAGTTTGTTGCAAGAAAGACTCAGCTATCCCTAACTCCAGCAAATAAGGAGGAAGTCCAACTTCGCCGAGAACTTCCTTGACATTTTTTACAAACTGGCTTTGATCAAATTCAATGAATGAAATACCCACCGTAATTGATAGCATCTCATATCCTATTTCATGCCACAGCTTGGCTTGTATGCAAGCTTGCTTTAGCATCCATTTCCCAATATCGAGTGTCAATCCGTTTTCGTATACAAGTGAAAAAAATTTGCTCGGTGACAACAAACCAAATTCAGAGTGATTCCACCGCAATATAACTTCTGCTCCCTTTAAGTTACCCGTTTCAATATCAATGATGGGCAGATAATATAAAACCAATTGATTGTTTACAACCGCTTTTCTTAATGCTTCCCCTTGTGCTAAATATCTTGTTGAAGTTTCTCCGACCTTATTCATAAAATACCGGCAACTATTGCGACGCATATTATAGGGTTCAGATAGCGTATTCTCAGCATTTGCAAGCAACTTCGATATAGTGTTGCCGTGCGTCGGGTACACACTGACACCAATATTAAGTGTCGCATAAAACACAAGATTGTTGATCATAATAGGTGTCGAAACCATTTTCATGATCCGGTCTGCAAATTTTTGAATATCTTCTAAATTGTTAACATCGCTATTAAAGAATGCAAATTTACTGCTTTCAATCCGAGTCACCAGACATTTGCTGTTCGTATATACGGACATTCGATACGATAGCTGTTGAATCAACATATCGCCAACATTATATCCATAGGTACTATTGATATAAGGAATACGGCCTATTTTTATGAAATAAATTGCTGCCAATTTATCCGGGTCAGTCTGTTTGGATAATATGTCGGCCACCTTTTCAGAAAATAAATTCTGCTTTGGAAAACCTGTTAAATTATCGAAATATGCGAGGCGGTAAATTCTGCTTTCAGCTTGCAATTTTGCCCGTCGGGTTTCAAAATCTTTCAGTTCTCTTTCAATTGAGAGCGCAAGCCGGACAACATGACCTTTACGAATGTAATCATGCACACCATGATGAATTGCCGAAATGGTCATATCATCATCTATTTCATCAGAATAAATGATGAACGGAATGTCGCGGCCAACTTGTTTCCAGATTTCAAGCGCATCCATAAAGTTGAAAGTATGCACCTCATGGTTGCAAATAAGAATATGCCAGTCACACTCATAAAATGCAGCCCTAATTTCTTGAACATCCGCTATTGCCCTGTAACTTGTTTTGATATTCATCTTTCCCAGATCGGTGCCCAAAAGAGTGGCATCTGTTTCCGAGTATCCGACTAATAATATCCTCAAATTATTTCGCAACATGATTTGTTTTAAAGTATTTCTTCATCTTGCTTTTTTACGTCCTAAAAGAAACAAACTTTAATAAGGCGCAACGATTCAAGAAAAACAAATTGCCTGCTCCTTCATTTTGATACGTGCATATATTTCGTTAAATTTTTTACTCTCGAAAATGATTGAATCTTTGTTAATATACTAATAATGAATTTTTGTCGGTTGCTTCACTCAATCGTTTGAACGCCTTTCTTGAATTGACAATACAATAGCCATTCCTGAGAACATTACAATTAAAGTAAATTCTATAACAATTTATCAACAGCCTAAATAAATACACTTTTTGGATCATTCAGTCAATCTTGACCCCAGTTCATGAAAACACTCATAGCGTCAGAAACAATCACAATTACCCGTCCCGACGATTGCCACTTGCATCTGCGCGATAATGAGCAGATGCACGCCGTTCTACCCTATTCCGCCAGACAATTTGCACGCGCCATAGTCATGCCCAATTTAAAACCCCCTGTCGTAACTACCGACATGGCACTGGCATACCGGCAACGCATTTTGGCAGCACTACCGGAAAACCTCAAAAATAGTTTTGCACCATTAATGACCCTTTATCTGACAGACAATACCAAACCGGAAGAAGTCATTCGTGCAAAAAAAAGTGGCGTGATTCACGGTGTAAAACTGTACCCTGCTGGCGCAACAACAAATTCCGATGATGGCGTGACCGACATTGCAAGCTGCTATGCCACGTTGGAAACACTTGAAAAAATCAATTTGCCATTATTAGTGCATGGCGAAGTCACGGATCCCGCTGTTGATATATTTGATCGTGAAAAAGCGTTTATTGACAGGGTATTAGCGCAACTTGCGCAACGTTTTACAAATTTGCGCATTGTATTTGAACATATCACGACCCAGGATGCCGTTGATTTTGTTTCGACCACTTCTGATAACATTGCAGCCACCATCACCGCGCATCACTTGCGCTATAATCGCAACGCCATTTTCCAGAATGGCATCCGCCCACATTATTATTGCCTGCCCATTCTAAAAAGTGAGCTGCACCGTCAGGCACTCATCAAAGCTGCCACCAGCGGCAATAAAAAATTTTTTCTTGGGACTGACAGCGCACCGCATGCACACAGTATGAAAGAAACTGATTGCGGATGTGCGGGCATTTTCACCGCCCATGCCGCCATCGAATTGTATGCAGAAGCTTTTGAGCGCACCAATGCCCTGGACAAATTGGAAGCATTCGCGAGTTTTAATGGCGCCGATTTTTACAACTTACCCCGCAACACATCATTGATCACACTGAAAAAAGAAAACTGGAAAATTCCTGGAAGAATTAAGTTTGCCAACGATACGTTAGTTCCGCTGTGCGCAAACGACACACTCGAATGGAAATTGATTTGAAAATTATAAAATACTCTTTTTACGAACAAAAAAACTAGAAAAAATCAATCGATCCTGCTTCTTGTTGCTCAACGATATGGCCACTTTCCAGGAGATCTTCATGGAAATGCATCTGGTTCTTTCCATGAGCTTTCGCATAATAAAGCGCTTTATCAGCACGACCGATAATTTCAGCGGCAACCCGTTGTTCTCTGCTGATAAATGTAGCGCCAATGCTGACTGTAACGGTTTTCATTTGTGGAAAGTTGTAATTCTCGATCACCACACGGAACCGCTCCAGAACAATCTGTGCTTCTTCTTTATCCTGAACACGAAAAATAGCCACAAACTCCTCGCCCCCAAAACGAAAAAGTAAATCTTTGGCACGAAAATTTTGCTTCATGATGTAAGAAAGCAATAGCAATACTTCGTCGCCCATAATGTGACCGTAGCGATCATTGATCAATTTAAAATTATCAATATCAATAATGGCAAGACAGAATTTTAGTGCGTCGTCGTGTAGTTTTCGTCTATTTTCCCCACTCCAAGCTTGTTCATTCCGGTGATCAGAATTAAATGACAGTGCCTGGATTTTTTGAATACTCTCTTCAAATGTATGGCGGTTTAACAACCCGGTCAATTTATCCTTCTGATTTTCGTCCAGCAAATTACGAAAATTATGCGCAATACTCAGCAGGCTTGTTATGATCAGCATCTCACTCTCAGTTAAATTATGAGACAACTTGAACGAGAGCAAACGCTCTATCTTACCGGCGCCGAAAACCGGATAAACAATTAAGAATTCATCATTTTGTACGTTGATATGGGGTTTGCCGGTAGTATTGATCCATAATTGCGCAGTATCAATTTCTTCAGGTATTTTGATTTCAGAAGTATAAACTTCCCGGGTTTCCGAAAGCTGCTTTCGATTACCCTCTTCTATGCATTGCGTTGAATAAGTCATTAACCAGCAACTCGTATTTGCTTGATTTAACTTGTACATCGAAATCTGTTCAATTTTTAACAGTTCAGCCATTGTCTTAAGCAGGCTGACCTCAAACAAGTCAATGTCTCGTATCGTCGTTAAACTGACCAATCTGTTCAGTAGAGAAGGCACTCTTTTTTCTTTCTGATCGTTCATTTTGGAGGAATCCTAGATCATGCGCCAATTTTCAAACGAGGAAGGTATGACTTAAGCAATTAAAAGCTGCCTTGTGATCATTAAAATAGTTCATCCAAGAAATTTGCAACAGCCTGATAGGCCCTATTGGCTGCGGTTTCTTTATAAACTGTACCAAAATCAGGATTATTAGCCACCGGATTGGTAAACGCATGCATTGTACCGCCATAAACATGCATCTGCCAATCCACCCTGGCATCGGTCATTTCCTGTTCAAAAGCAAGCACCTGTTCCGGGGGCACCATAGGATCGTCATGACCATGCAAACACAAAACTTTTGCGGTTATCGATTCATTGGTCACATTTCCCGGTGCAAAGATACCATGGATACTGATCACACCTTTCACATCGGCACCGGAACGCGCCAATTCCAATACACACATACCGCCAAAACAATACCCCATCGCTGCGATACGCGTTGCATCTACTTGTGACAGACTGCGCACGGCTTGTACAGCTGCATTGATTCTTTGTCGTAAAAACGCTCGGTCGGAAGCAAACGGGCTCATTAACGCACCGTTACCTTCAATATCACCATCCCGGCCAAAAATTCCTTTTCCGTACATATCGAGTGCAAAACCAACATATCCCATGGTGGCAACTCTTTCTGCGGCCTTGCAGGCAAATTCACGACGCCCGCTCCAATCATGCGCAACGAGCACAGCGGGCTTGGGTATCCCCGTATCTTTATAGGCAAGAAAACCTTCTAACAACGTATCGCCGTCCTGGTAATCAATTTCTTGTGTAATCATATCGTCTCAATCCATTATGCGATCACGCATTCAATAATCTATTAATTGGATATCTCCCGTACTCAATATAAGGTTATTCAATTGTCCCAGTTTTGCCAAGCGTTTTAAAGCATATTTTTAAATAAACAATTTGTTACCAACACAACACTTTGATAACATAAGAAAACTTAAAGCTACCAAAATATCTAGATACCAGAATACAAATATTTGCAAAAGATACGTGCAAACGTTAGATGACTTCGCTATAATTAAAACATGGGAAATTTATACACATGTATATTCTCAATATATATGATTTTGGGTTATTCGATATCCAAAAATCAAACTATGTCACTGTTTGTTAAGTGACAACTCAAATCACTGACCAACAAGAACAAAAGTGATTTATAAGATAAGATAAAGATATAAATAAGGACAAACAAAATGAAGCCTCAAAATAACAAATGGTTCTCGACAGCACTAGCAATTATTGTTTTATTATGTACAGCGAGCTTGGCCTTTGCTGATAGCGTAACAATCAAGCGCGATCGCATTTTCATCGCCGACGGGGGATTAATTGTAAAGAATCTACAAACCGGCGCGCTCAACCAATGTACGGCTCCGCCATTACTTGATCCGGCAGGTAACGATGTCACTAATTTACTTAACACAGCGACTGATGTTGTTATTAAACACGATTATGCGATTGTCACAATCCATCCATTGGATAGTGAAGGCAATCCTTTCGTCGACACCGTCACTGTTGATGTGGCCCACTGTTTTGAAGTTAAAAACGTTACCGTCGATCAATGTATTTCTACAGTCGATATCCGCCAGGGACTAATGATCATTCCATGTGTTGAAGTGAATGGTTCATACGTAACCGTGCATATGGATCGTCGCGGTCATTCAGATAACTGGGAAGTTACCTTTCTCGGGGCAAATATCCATATGAATGACTACAACAAACACCAGTATGACGATGACCACCATGATGATGACGATCATCGTAATCGTCGCGATCGTCATGACAACTAACTGTATTAGAATCAGAATATAGGTATTAAGATGGCGCGGTCAAATCCCCGACGATTGCGCTATCTTGATATATGCCGGTACGACTACTGGGTCAACGTAAACTGCGCCTAACCCATCTGGCTTCTCCGGCAAATATTTTATTCAGACGCACCGCAAAGCCACGGCATGAGTGCATCAGCCGGATCCACTGAAGCAGGAATCCTGCACACATTAATCACAGCATCACAGCTTCCGGTTGCATTCTTTTTATTGCTGGATTGTTCCCATGCCTGCTGCAATACATGCGACAGAAATTCCTGATCTGTAGTCTGATCGACAATCAACAAAATTCGATTCAACGGCACAACACTGACCAGTGTATTCAATTCGTGAATACAGCCAGGTTTTCTGACTGTAAAACTTCTCAAATCCATTAATACAGTATTTTGTTTGCCGACCAGTGCGGCCAAAGCCTGCTTCCAAGTATCTGCAAAGCAAAACAACGCATTAATCCGAAAACGGCCATCGAAATCTTTTCGAGTTTCCAAGGTCGCCATCCGTTGCTGCAATGTTTTGTCATCGTGAATAAACTCTTGCCTTAGCTGTCCTGAGAGAAAAGTCAGAAACTCATGCGGTTCAATCGTCGCTGCTGCGAGATCGGGGCCCGCGATTAACTGCACATGCCCCATATACCGCCATCGTTGGGAAATAGCCTTAAACAGCGCCTCGCTCTTTTTGCCTAACGAAAAAACACGCAGCACCAACAAGGGTCTTGCCACAAAAGAGCTGACGGCTGCATATTTCATGCCCAACCGGACAGTGAACACAAAAACCGCGAAAGCTATCAACCCTGAAAGAAACCAGACAAGACCCTCAAATACCAGATTAATGGCATAATAAAGGGCGAAGATCAGTATCACAGAATCCACTGCCAAAGACTGATCGCTAACCACTCTGGATTCATACGCCCGCCGGACAAATCCAAGCAGCATCCATCCAATTCCGGAAAAAATAACAAAGCCGACAAGCAGAATGCCGATGAAAATTCCACTTGTATCGAGCGAAGTCACCTCACCCAACTGAATAAAGAAACCCAAAAGCAAATCGCTCGCACCGGTCACCCCCAAGACGAACAGACTGCCCGTGATCGCGGCAAACATAAAAACCCATACCATCGGCCCCACTGCACGTATGCGCTGGTTCATGAACGCCATCAATAACAGCGTGGGCGGCAGATTATACGTTGCCCAGACGATGAAAAGATCCACAGATCCCATATGTGGATTACGTATCAACACAATGCCATTAATTATCAGAAAAATAATGAAATAACCGACGATGTATAAGATAACGCGTGTTGAAACAGTCGTCGTCAACAGATTAAATACCAGCACCGCAGGCCAGAAAAAAATGTAACCCATGACGACAATTTGCATCATGACAATCTCGTCGATACCGGAAATCACATAGGCCAGCGCCATAATCAATGCAAACATAAAGCCCGCTAACAAATGAATTCCTGCGGCCCGCCGGAATAGCGTGGAAAACTCCCGCCACAGTGCTTTCCCGGTATCGGGATTATGCTTTGCATCCACGAAATGCAGACGCAGTCGTGATTCGCCAACCTGAGTATCTCCATGTATTTTCGAAATTGGCTCCGGATATTGATCGTGCGATTTGCCAGGTTGATTGTGACCGATCCGCTCAGACATAATCCGGTTGACCGCTCTACGATAACGCCAGAGCAACACTCCGGACAACGGCAGCGCCAGTACAGCGGAAACAATCAGAATGAAAGGCAACTGACCCGTCAATAATGTGACAAAAAAATCATTCTGCATTTTAGTGTTATTACCGTGCCGTTCTATCCACAAGCATAGCGGTGATTATTCCGCAACGGTTTTGGCTGGCAGTTTTTGTTCATTATTTGCAGCATCCCGATGCTGCCAGAAAAGCTGTTGTTCCTCGGCAATAATTTGTTCGGTCTGTTCAACAAAACGCCGATAAGCCTGTTCCTCGTTGTCCATCTCAGCATACGATCCAGCATTATTGATATACAAACGATATTCGCGCTTCATACTTTCCGAAGCCTTGCGATAACTTACCCATGACTCTTCAAATTTGCCGATACGATCAATACCTTTAGCCAGTGTTATAATTAAACCCAGAAACGCTGTCAGCATTGCGATCACACGCGCACCGACATCGGTATCTACCGGCACCAACTGAACTACAGACACCAGCGCCCCGGAACCAATCACCACAACACTTAGAATCTGTCCCCATTTCTTATAGGAAGTCGCTTTTTTACTATACCACTCGCGCTGACCGTTTAAATGAACCTGAAAATATTCATCCGCACGTTGCTGCCGCTCAGTGGTTAATGCCGGCAAAACAGAGGTCATTGTCATCACACACTCCTTCTCTCTTTGTTTGTATCGCAGCAGTCCCGTTTTCTTTGCATCGTTCATTCCGGTTGTCACCGTAGGAATCTTCAATTCGACAGCCGATGCTTCTCCAAATCGATTTCATTCACAAATTGCGCCAGTTCCAGTAAATTCGTTGCGCCCGACTTTTGCATGACATGACTGCGATGAATTTCTACAGTACGATGACTAATACCCAGATGCGATGCGATTTCCTTGTTCGAAAGCCCCTGAACAATCCATCTCAGGATTTCTCTCTCGCGCTCGGTCAATTTTGACAACAACGATTGTACATTATGATGATGCTGACTTGCCTGCATCAGTTTCTCACATTCAGCAAATGCCAAACGGACACATGCAATCAGTTTTTCTCGGGTAACCGGTTTAGTCAGAAAGTCAACGGCGCCCGCCTTGATTGCTCTGACGCTTTGAGGAATAGTGCCATAACCGGTTAGAAAAATAATCGGCAATGTACATCGGTTAGCAAGCATCTCCTGAAGTTGCAATCCATCCATACCCGGCATATGGATATCAGCGATAAGGCATCCCTTTAGCTGCGGTCGACACTGCTCAAGAAACGCTTCCGCACTGTCAAACACCTTTACAGCAATCGCTTCTTGCTCGATCATGAGCATCAACGAGCGGCGAACTGCGGCGTCGTCGTCAACAATATAAACCGTAAAATTTTCCGGGGTCATCATACGAAAGGCAGCGTAAAGTGGAACTGCGCGCCCTGCCTGAAATCGGGGTCAACCCAAAGCTGTCCGCCGTTTGTCTCAATCAAAGAACGACTGATCGACAAACCCATGCCAAATCCCGTCGGCTTGGTGGTAAAAAAAGGCTCGAATATTCTGCTGATCACTTCAGGATCAACACCCGGACCGTTATCACTGATCGTTACCATTGCGGTGTTCTCGCTCCCCAGTGTTTTCACTGCAATGGAAATTTCCGAATCGGCGATATCCGCCGCACGCATAGCCTCCACCGCATTCCTGATCAGATTCACCATAACTCTTTGTATTTGCGTCCTGTTAGCTTTTACAGCGGGAAGATCCGGTTCCAGATCCAGTGTTAAATGATACGCTTCGTAACCATCGCTCCGTACCTGCAACAAGGTGTCTTCCACAACACGATTCAGATTCACGGCTTCAGTCTCTACTTCACGGCCCTGTAGAAAACTAACCAGCTCATAGAGTTTTTTCCCGGCAAGCTGGGCCTGATTAAAACACCCGTCAAACGCTTCTTTGGCTTGATCATAGTCAACGGGTGAAACGCTTAACGCCCGATGCGCAACTTCGCTGTATGCAGAAATTGCGGTCAACGGGGAATTAAGCTCATGTGCAATAGCGGCAGCTGTAAGAATAGCAACTTGCTGATTAAACAGCGCCTCGGTTTCATTCCGCTGCTGCTGAAGCGACAATTCCAGCGTTTTTCGTTCAGTGATATCGCGCGCGATACCGACAATTCTTTTTGCCAATCCGTTTTCAAATTGCGTCTGACCCAAAGTGGCAATCCATCGCTCCGAATTATCCGAAGAGCGTAAAATACGAAATTCTGAACGGCATCTACCTTCCTTATCAGGATTGACAGCTTCGTCAAATACTTTCCGGCATTTAATCCGATCGCCAGGATGAATCGCTGCAAAAAAATGTGCCAGCGTCATGATTTCTTCTGCCTGATTCCACCAGAGTTCGCGCATGCGTTCATCGCAGTAAATTCGGCCGTTGACACAGTCGATATCGAAAATGCCCGCACCTGCTGCCTGCTTGATCAACCACAGACGTTCTTCGCTCTCACGCAGTGCATACTCAGCCTGCCGACGCCGGTCCAGCACGATGAAAGTCACCAATACACATACCTGCTCATGGTCATTTTCGTCGACTGTTACTGGACTCAAACTGATATTGACAGCAATTTCTTCACCGTGACGATTTAAAATGATCAGCTCACAGGAATTACCCATAGGTCTTTTTCGTGGTTCAGCATTAAACCGTTTTCGATGCTGGCGGTGATGTTTACGGAAACGGTCTGGCATAAGATTTTCCACAAGCTGACCACATATTTCTTCCTGCGCGTACCCAAACAAGCGCAACGCGGCAGGATTGGCAAGTACGACATGTCCCGATGAATCAACCAGTAACATGGCATCGGCAACTGCATTAAACAATTCCTCAAAACGGATGCTATCGATCAGTTCATTCCTTGACTGTTCAGTAAATAAGTTTTCACAGGTTGTACGGGCCATTCAGGTTTCAAAAAAAACGCAATCAAATCATGTCAATAAACGTTACCGGGCAAAGACTTCAAAGCCAAAGATAACCCTATAAGTATAAACCCGTACGTGTCAATACGTATTCTTTTCTTCAACCCGCAAGTATAGACTTGAATAAAAATTCCAAATTATTCAAATATGCTTGGACATCGCAAGCGGCAATTCAAAAGGAGCCTTAGATGGATACAATCGAATCTCAATCTAAATCCAGCAACAGCAGGTCAACGGCAAAGCGCACGAGGACCAAAACAAAATCCACCAAAAGCAAATCTGATATGCAATCTTTAATTGCGGTTGCGGCCTATTACAAAGCCCAGGCCCGCGGATTTACCCCCGGACATGAACTGGATGACTGGCTGACCGCAGAAAAGGAGATTAAGCAATGAATATGCAATTTAGAAAAGCATTGAAAACACCACATGACCGTCTAAAACGCAGTAACGAACAAGGCAATCCAGCTATTTTCATGCTTTCAGACAATGGCATGATACTGGAATCAAACAGTAGAGGACAAATGCTGCTCGGATATACAACGAACAAAATGCATATTTCAAAATTAATTCCTTTTCTATCGAATATCGAACTTGTGGAAAAAGAACACGAACGCGTTAACCCTTATTTACGCTTTCTTTCCCGAATTGGCCACCATTTCGAAGTAACCAGCATAACCGGCAGGAATTTCTCCGGCGAACTTTGTTTCAGTGACATCAACCATCGCGATCAGCATCTTATCATTCTTATGATCTACCCTATCTATCATTAATCGTTGATGTAATCTCGATTTCAAGCCATTGAATTGTTAAATAAATGAGAAATCAAGAGTAGAAACAAATATCGAGTGACACAGGCAATTTACAATTTTATTTCTAAGCTGACGTGAGTGCTTGTCAGTCAACAGCCGGGATTACAGACTGAAAATCATTTTTTTAAGACGTTAATTACAATAAAAAACAAGGAAACTACACATGATACCGAGACAGAAAAAAAGTTTGATACTTTGCCTTTCAATTGCCGCTGCACTTGGTTTTAGCAGCGTTACCAGCGCCGCACCGCAATGGTGTATCGATAGCGGGGGACCTCCGTGCAAAGGTGGACCAGGCGGCGGTGAAGAGGAAGCAGGGAACAATCTTTCTTTGCCGGCAGTGTTGACAGAATCCTCAACATTTATTGATGCGTACTGGAATCCACCAGCAGACCCTACACTTGGCGTACATTATTCTTATGGTTGCAACGTACCTCAGTCGGTGGGTCAGTTCAACTACCCGAATACTTCTTGTGTGGATGATGTGGAGAAACCGAGCGTCTATCTGGATGCAGCTGCGTGTACGGCACCCGGCGCATCTTGTCAAGGTGAAGCTGTCTCACGCATATTCTGGCAGAAAGTCACGGCAAATGATTGGTCAGCTGATCAAGATGGCATCAACGCCCCTGAAGAGGTCGCTTATGTTGACTGGGGTGATGCGCTTGAAGCAGTATTATCAATGAACGTGCGAATGGTGCTTGATTATTGGAAAATAACCAAAAATTCGGCAAAAATGCGTTAGAACAAATTTGCCGTGAATGGAAAAAACCAAAGATGGACAATTGCGGCTGCGCACGCGTGCGGGTCTACAAATTCAGTTACGCAATGCATTTCATGACGAGCCTGCGGCTATTGGCGCACTGTTACGTGAGCGCTGGATAAACATGGAATGGTTCAGAAACCGTTTTGAAATAGAATCGCCGTCGGGTGAACGCATGTGTCTGGAGCCGGCAATGGAAATAATTCCGGGGCAGCCATCGGCCGACGCCTCCCCTTTACTGACGAGAACGGTCAGTTATTCGTCCGGTATCAGGACGGTTTCCAGCAACAGTTGCAAGCCTTGCGCACACGACATGATTCAGTTGCGCGATCAGGTTCGCACCCTGCTGCAAACGCAATTGCAGTTACACACGGATGGCACAATTTCAGTCCAGAGCGCAGGTGAATTACTCCGTTACCGTTTGGAAGCAACACTGCGCTTGAGCAACAGACTTGATCAACCCGGTTTTTTTATCGAGCAGAACCGGTTGTATTTCCGCTATCGGGACGGGTGGGAACAAGAGTTAGTTCCATTATCTTAATGGTGCGATGCAATTCAAACCGGGTCATCAAGCAAAAAAAAGCGCAAGCGCTTCTCTGAATTTGTATCGAAATTCAGCGATGACTTGTAGATTGTTCCGGATGGCTTGCCTGTCAAGCCATCCAGTTTCAAGATACAGCCCACGGTTTAGCTCAATCTGAATACACGGCAGCGGATTATTGCCGTAACACCGGGTTATATACCCCCCGGCAAACGGTTGATCTATCGTAACCTGCTCTTTTTTGAGATTAAAGGCGCGGCATATTGCGCGGGCCATGTGCTTTATCATGGCAGAACTACAACTTTGCCCATGACGGCTGCCCAGACAAATTGCCGGTCGTTCAACACCCGGATCAGGACCAACCACTGGACCGATTGCCTCCATGGAATGACAATCGAGCACTAATTCCAGAGTGTTATTCTGCGCGAGAATCGACTGTATTTGTCGATGGTATGGATGATAATAATTTTCCAGTAGCATGCTAACGAGCCGCTGATCATGCCATATCTCCTTACGGTAGATTTGTACGCCGTGACAGCTTTGGCTCTTGACAATGCCATCCCGATTGGCCGGCGGCAAGTCCGTCAAAGCACGATTCAGGTCAACAAAAACGCGCGCAATCGATGTTTCGACAACAAAAGCGACGTCATCCTGAATACCGTAGATTTCACGTGTGTACGCATCGCTGTCAGCCAGCATATCGTGTTCTGAAATGACGACAAAGCCGTCGAGTTCCGGCGGGATTTGATCGCCGCCATGCGGAATAGAAAGTAAAACGGGAAATGGCGTCATACCCATCGTCTTTTATATTTATATCCCGCCAGCAAGACCGTCCCTCCTGATTTCGGCCACGCCTTGAAACTGTTCATTGGTCTGACATTTGAGCACGGCATGCACGGCGCCAAGGTAAAAGGAATACGGCTCGCGCAAATCCATTTTGTACCCCACAGATTGCAGATAGTCGATTACTTCTGCCGGGAAACGTTCAGCTTCGATGCTTAATGTGCCGCCAACGGAACAGTGAAATCTCGGATGTGCCATCGCTTTGCTGATCGGCATGTTGCCATCGATAATATGACACAAGAACTGGCTCATCGTGGAAAAAATCCGTGCGCTGCCCGGACTACCCGCCACTAGCCATAATTTGTCTCTGTAAAAACAGATAATCGGCGCTACAGAACTCCACGGTATCGCATTCGGACGCAAATAATAAGGGTGAGAAGGATCTTTAAATTCAAGCGAGCTCATGTAGTTGTTATATAAAAACCCCAGCCCTGAAGCTGCCACTTTGGAACCGTAGACAAGTTCAATCGACTGGGTAATGCCAACAGCGTTACCTTGATTATCCATCACTGAAAGATGCGTGGTGTCGTTTTGTATCGGAAAGATATCGCTCAACGGCAACGTGGTATCTATGACATCGCAGATCGACGCAGACAGTTTTTTGGCGTAGCTGCTGCTCAGCAGTTTCTTGTCATCCGGCAATTGCGGATAAACATTGGGATCAAACGGACGCTCTTTATGATTGAGCAGTGCTTTCCTGAATGCTTCTGCGATAAAATGAAACGATTTTGGGTCGCGCTCCCGCAACAGCTCCGGCGGAAGATACTTCAGCACCTGCAATGTTAACAGCAACGTTCTGCCCGCCGAGGGCGGCGGACAGGTATACACTTTGACACCGCGATAATTTCTGCGCAACGGTTTTCTTTCCACGGGCCACGGGATATGCGCAAGATCCTCCGCTCTTAAAAACCCGTCATTTTGCCGCATATCGTCATCAATCTGTTTGGCGACAGCACCTGTATAAAACGCCTTGATGCCATGCCAGGCAATTTTTTCCAGCAATCTGGCTAGATCGGGTTGCTTAAAAAAATCACCGACATCATAAGGCTGTTTACCATCCTTGAGAAAATATTGTGCGCCAGAACATCCTGGGGTCTTTAAAAAATAGTCCAATTCACGTTGTTGCAAATCATGCTGCAACTGCGTAATCGCATAACCTTCTGACGCAATTAGAATGGCCGGTTTCAGTATTTCCTGCCAATCCAATGAACCATAACGAAAATGCAGATAACCGAGTACTGCCGGCGTACTCGGTACAGTTGTTGCGCGATACCCTTTTACCAGCTCTCTACTGTCGGAAATCTGGTCCAGATGTGCCAGCGAAGGCACACGGCTTGAGCCATCAATGGCAATCGTTTTGCCCTGAAAATGCAATATCGCATGCGATTGCCCACCCATTCCGCTGGCCTGAGGCTCACAGACGCTCAATGCAAAGGACGCTGCACAGGCGGCGTCAATCGCATTGCCGCCCTTGCGCAACATCTCCACACCCGCTTCAGTCGCCGCAGGAAAAGCGGTCGAAACCATTCCATTTTTCGCAACGGCACATTTGCCGTCTTCGGATGGGACAAACCGCCCTTCAATCTTATCCAGTTTCATCAGGCGAATTTTTTTCCGATTTTGTAAATCAGATAGGCCAATAGCACACTGCGGTCGATCATACTGTCGCGCACGATATATTTATCTTTCGATCCATAGCCACCAGTCCTTGGTCCCAACCCGTCCACCGCGGCCGTTCCTGGCGCCACATTGGCTAACACAGAAGAAATACCAACGGCTTCTATAGCAATGTGCACCTCAACGGCTTTCGCGATTTTCTCTATCTGCTCATAAAACTGCAACGAATTTTCATTGTGCAAAAACGGTTTTCTCTGCGCCCCTTTGGTGATATTTACTCGAACAGCCGTTTGCGCACGGGATTCAAAAATGCGTGTGACCTGATCATCCAGTTTTTTGCCTTGTTCAGGGTTCTTGTAGCGTAAAACAAACGACAGTCCAGCATGATACGCAGGCTGATCCTCGTTGCTGCGCGTCTCCAATCCTGTCAAGGTGACATAAACACCGTTTTCTTCCGAGTTTAATTTTTTCAGTTGACCGATCTTTTGCGCACAATACAAAACAGGATCGTTTTCATCCGAAAAATACTGAATATGCGCTTTACTTTGTATACGGTTGATCTCAATATTAAAACTGGTCGAGCCAAAGCTTGCGATCATAATTTCACCACCGAGCCCGGCCCCATTCAACCCCAGCACATAGTCGGATTTCGAAGAGAGTTCATGCATAATCTTGCGCGATGCCCCGCCGCCCTTTGAGTCGTCCGTTATAAATAACAAGCCCACTTTAACGCGCTTGAGTGCGCGCGTAAAACGCAATGCTTTTAGCGCGCCTAACAGGATCGCGATCCCACCTTTTTCCCTTGCAACACCCGTGCCGTAGATCCGCCCCCGTTCTTCGGAAAACGAAATATAATCTTCGTAATCTACCGGATTATCGAGGTTACCGACGATCAGCACGTCATTGGTATCCTCGCCATGATTCGAAAAATAAAGCACATTACCGACTTCGGACATCGGAAACACCTGCCGGTCAAAACCCAAACCGGACAATTGACCTGAAATCCATCTTCCCAGTAAATTGACGCCATCGATATTCTCGATAAATGAATTGATATCCACCATTTTCGACAAATAGTCTTCCATGGTATCGATATTGCTGCGCAAAAAACTTCTGAGTCTGACACGCAAGGGATCTTTTCTGGCTTTTGATACATCTTCCTGCCGGTTTAAAGCGGAATCCTTAAATTCCTTACCGAAATAACGTTCCACGGCGACATCAAGCATGCGGTTAATGAGGGATTCATAGGTGTAACCTACAGTTTTTGCGGCATGTACATAAGTACCGGTCATACCCAGACTGGCCATTGAATTTAATTCAAGTATGTACAGATTCCCTTCCCGGTCCATGCGAAAATCAACGCGGCAAAAATCGAAAATACCCAATACCTTGAACGTTTCTTTGGTTAATCTGCGTAACTCATTGGCAAGCTTGTCGTCGATTTTCGCAGGGCAAATTTTATTTTTGGGTTTTTTTAGTTTGTCTTCCAGGCTTTGAATGCCAAACGGATCGCCTTCAAGATCGATTTCCACAATCGGAAAGATTTCTGGATCCTGGTTACCCAGTAAACCGACAGCAAACTCCCTGCCCGGAATAAATTGTTCGACCAGAACAGGTTGCTTGAACTGATCGACCAGCCCGGCAATCGCAGTTCGTAATGAATTCATATCATGAATCACCTGAATGCCAAGCGAAACCGCTTCCATTTTGGGTTTGGTGATAACGGGAAAAGGCAACTCTTCTTCAATCTGGTCTGCATTATGAAAAACCCAGTAAGGCGCTGTCGGCAAACCGGCTGCCTGAATCATCACCTTGGTGGTTACCTTGTCCAGTGCAATACCGTGACCAGCAGGGCTTGAACCGACATAAGGAATACCGAGCATTTCCAGCAGCGAAGGAATATGGGTATAACGGCTGACACCCTGGATGCCGTAGGCCATGTTAAACACCATTCCGGGCTGATCGCCCTGCACCACGCGCGGCATAAATTCCTGCAACTGCTCGATGACATGGATATTGCCGTCGATGATGCGGACATTATGGCCCCCTTCTTCCAGCGCCGCAGCAACGCGCTCAACCGTTTTGGGATTATACGTCTCCTGATTCTGAGCCCCAAAAACATTGATGACTCCTTCTCCTTCGGTTTTTTTGCGCTTATTGAAAATAACTGCAACTTTCATACGACTGTCTCCATAATAATATCCATGCACCGAGTCAACTGGAAACCATAGCACTCAGCTATTCATTACAAACACTTCAATGAATCCGCTATTAGCTTTGCCGGGAAAGACTGGAATTCTCTGTATTGTCAATCAGTCCATACCAAAAAAAACGGGAAGTGTTTAACACAGGGGAATTCGCCAGAATATATCCAGTTAATCAATAGCATAAATTTCAGTTGCAATTTGCGCTCTGGATTTAACGCCTCTGCAAATTAATTCTACCCAAATTCGATGCCTTCCGACGCGGTATTTCAAAAAAACCCCAAAAATTGCTTGTTATTTACCATATCACGCAATGTAGACATCTTTCATAATGCATGTCATCAAAATCAGGAGAAAACAAAATATGTCAGACGCAGCTGTAGCAGAAAATAAGGGTGGCGGTAAAAAAGGAATCATCATTATGGCATTGATCGCAATCATTGCAATTGGTGCGGGCGCAGGTGGGGCATGGTTTTTTATGCAGGGACAGCCGGAAGATGAATACGAACCCGCACGCCCTAAGAAAATACCTACCGCATTCAAGGAATTGGATATTTTTACGGTTAATTTGCAACCCGAGGAAAGAGGCCAGTATCTGCAACTGGGGCTTACTGTGAAAATTCGTGACACCGATGTGTCCAGCGAAATTGATCACAAAATGCCTGAAATCCGCAACCGGATTCTGTTGTTACTGACCAGCAAGACTTCAAACGATATCACCACGCTGGTCGGTAAACAACTGTTGAGTTCAGAAATAGCGGACGAAATCAGAAAATCAATGGATTCCGAAATGCTTCGCGAAGAAATTCTGGAAGTATTATTTACTTCATTTGTTATTCAATAAAACCCAGGCATCATGGCTGAAGATTTTCTCTCACAAGACGAAGTAGATGCACTGTTAAAAAGTGCAACGGGTGAACAAGATGAAGAGAAACAAGAAGACGATAATTCCGGTATCCGGACTTACAATCTCGCAACGCAAGAGCGTATTGTCCGTGGCCGCATGCCCACCTATGAAATTATCAACGAGCGCTTTGCGCGCCAATTGCGTGTTGGGTTGTTTAACTTTATTCGCCGGACAGTTGATATTGCAGTCGGAACGGTAAAGGTAATCAAGTTTAGTGAGTTTATACGCAACCTGGTGGTTCCAACCAACCTGAACATGATTCATATGAAGCCGTTGCGCGGAACCGCCCTAATGGTATTTGAGCCGAATCTTATTTTTTTAATTGTCGATAACTTGTTTGGCGGCGATGGCCGTTACCATACACGCGTCGAAGGGCGGGACTTTACCGAAACCGAGCAACGCATTATAAGACGCCTGCTGAATGTTGTTTTCGAAGAATATGAGAAATCATGGAAACCGGTATATCCGATTCAGTTCGAATACATTCGATCAGAAATGAACCCACAGTTTGCATCCATTGCAACACCCAACGAAGTGGTTGTCTGTGTTTCCTTCGATCTTGATTTGGGCGGCAATGGCGGGGAATTTCATGTATGCATTCCGTATTCAATGGTTGAACCGATACGCGATTTACTTTACAGCTCATTACAAGGTGAACATATGGAAGTCGATAATCGCTGGGTCAGGTCCTTGTCAAAACAAATCCAGGGCGCCGAAGTTGAACTGGTTGCAAACCTCGGGCAAGCCAAGGTGACATTCGAACAAATCCTCAGTATGCAAGTCGGCGATGTGATCCCAATTGTTATTCCGGAAACAGTAATCGCACAAGTTGACAATGTTCCGGTTATGGATTGCCGCTACGGCATCATCAATGGCCAATATGCGCTCAAGGTCAACGCGATGCTTGCCCAAACCGAAACTGAATAACCAACCGGAGACTTAAATGTCAGATAACGCAGAAGAACAAACCGAACTCGACGACTGGGCGGAAGCAATGGCCGAGCAGGAAGCGGCCGAAAATGAGGCGGCTAAAAATAGCCAAACCGATGATAACGCATCGGAGGAGAACAAGCCCGGTGACACAGAAGGTGAAAATAACGATTTCCCGGGTGCGCAAACAGCCAACGCAACTGTTTTCAAAGAATTTTCCAAGGACGGTGTCTTAAGCAGCACGCCAAACGATATCGACTTGATTCTAGATATTCCGGTTCAGCTCACTGTAGAACTTGGACGCACCAAGATCGCGATTAAAAACTTACTTCAACTGGCCCAGGGCTCGGTTGTCGAACTGGATGGACTGGCAGGCGAACCGATGGATGTACTGGTCAATGGATGTCTTATTGCCCAAGGCGAAGTGGTGGTTGTAAACGATAAATTCGGTATTCGGCTAACAGATATTATTACACCCAGCGAAAGAATTCGTAAACTTAACCGATAGCACCGGCATGCCATGTTAAAACCACTCTGCATTTTTTTTACACTCACCTTTCCATTACAGGTATTTGCTGAAACTGCTCAGAAAAGTCCCATACCCACAGGTTCTGTTCTCGCAGCCGAAAGCATGACTAAAATGATTTTCAGTCTGGTATTGGTACTTGTTATTATCATTGCTATTGCCTGGATGTTAAAGCGCTTTGCGATTATCCCGACAACAGCAACAGGCCCTATCAAAATTGTTTCCGCCGCAAGTGTAGGTCAACGTGAACGCGTTGTTATTGTCGAAATCGAGGATACCTGGCTGGTTCTGGGCGTCGCGCCCGGGAAGGTCAACACGTTACACAGCATGGAAAAATCCGCATCGATTTCAAGCGACAAAACACTAAAAATTGCAGGCGGGCAATTCTCGGAAGCGCTGAACAAAAGTATCGAAAAAAACACAAAAAATTAAATATTTCACTTGTGGTTTTGATCAATCAACATGCACAATAAAATACGTCAGTTTTTAAAATTTACCGTCCTTATCCTTTGCTGCGGGGCATTGCCAGCTTTTGCGCAACAATCCGGATTTCCCGCGTTCACCAGCACCCCGGGCACTGACGGCAGTTCAACGTACACACTCAGTTTGCAAGCGTTAATACTGCTGACTTCGCTTACATTTTTACCGGCAGTTGTGTTAATGATGTCCAGTTTCACGCGCATCATTATCGTCCTGTCGCTATTGCGAATGGCATTAGGCACACAATCCTCACCGCCGAACCAGGTGCTTATCGGGATTGCCCTATTCTTAACATTTTTCATCATGTCACCCGTTATCGATCGGGTATATGACGAAGCGTATATTCCCTTCTCGGAAGACAAAATTGATATTATGGAAGCCGCAGAAATCGCCAGCGTTCCACTGCGCACATTTATGCTGCACCAGACAAGGGAAAGTGATCTGGCATTGTTTCTGCAAATTTCAGATCATGATGATATTGATTCGCCTGAAGATGTGCCTTTCAAGGTATTGGTTCCGGCTTATATCACCAGCGAGTTAAAAACGGCTTTTCAGATCGGCTTTATCATCTTTATCCCGTTTCTGATCATTGACATGGTTGTTGCCAGTGTGTTGATGTCCATGGGTATGATGATGCTGTCCCCCATGATTATCTCACTCCCGTTCAAGCTGATGTTGTTTGTTCTGGTTGACGGCTGGCACTTATTGATTGGTTCGTTGACGCAAAGTTTTTTTACATGACAAGAATAAAGGACACGCCATGACTCCGGAAAATGCAATGACTATTGGCCGACAGGCGCTAGAAATTACCTTCATGATTTCCGCACCATTATTACTGGCTGCGCTGATCACAGGTTTGATAGTCAGCATCTTCCAGGCCGCAACTCAAATCAATGAAATGACATTATCATTTATTCCAAAATTACTGGTAATGTTTTTGGTTATGGCGATAGCAGGCCCCTGGATGCTCAATATCATGATGGATTATATGCAAAGACTATTCACTGGCATTCCCTGGCTGGCAGTCAGTTAAATGTGATTTCGAATACTTCAATACATAAACCTATTATTCGTATCACGCAAAATTTCTATTAAAACTGTTTACTGATAAGACTATACATCACGCGTTAAATGATCAGTATAACTACCGCCGAACTGAACACCGTCATGGCATCTTTTTTTTGGCCACTGTTCAGGATACTCGCACTGATTGCCAGCGCACCGATTTTGGGAAACCCAAGCGTTCCTGTCAGAGTTAAAATCGGCCTTGGCATATTGATTACTTTACTGGTTGCACCAACAATTGAAGCGCCACTGCCTCAAATCGACCCTTTCTCCGGGATGGGGTTCATGATTCTGATCCAGCAAATCATCATAGGTGTGGCGATCGGATTTGTCATGCGCATTGTATTTGTCGCAGTGGAAATGGCAGGGGAAATTATCGGTTTGCAGATGGGATTGGCGTTTGCCATCTTCTTCGATCCACAAAGCTCCGGCCAGGTTGCCCTGATCGGTCGTTTCCTGGGCATTATTGCGAGCCTTGCGTTTCTGGCCATCGACGGCCATTTACTCATGATCGCTTTAATTGCACAAAGCTTTAATACACTGCCCATCGGTCCAGACGGCATCACAGCACCGACATTCAGCCTTTTGGCCGAATGGGGCAGTGAAATTTTCAAATCCGGGTTGCAATTGGCCTTGCCGGTTCTAACGGCGCTGTTGATCACCAACCTCGCACTCGGCATATTGACGCGCGCCGCACCACAACTTAACATTTTTGCAGTTGGTTTTCCGCTCACATTATCGATTGGTTTTCTGATGCTTGCTTTAAGCATCACTTTTTACACGCCGATTCTGGAAACATTGATTCTTGAAGGATTTGAATTCATGTCAAGTATGGTCAATGTATCGAGTATCGACATCCCCTGATTCCTACTCTCATCCTGAAAATTCATAGATTTTGAACAGTAATACTACGGTTTTTTTCATTTCATATACTCGTCCTTCAAAATAAGAAATAGACTGCATTTTGTCTTTTATCGTAACAGTAGCTTTTTTTAAAACTGATAGAATGTTTTTAAATAATCAATAATTCCGGAAATGGGTTACTGCGGTTAACGGCATGTAATAAAATGACATTCAAGTCTCGCTTACTACAAACATTGCGAAAAAAATCACCGACTCAGGATTCCCTGGACGGCATGGCTGCTGATGTGCCCAACAATGATTTATATTTTTTGGATTCGCCTAAATCGTCTTCTTATCCCGCCTCAACCTACAGCATGACTGTTACTGAACTCGACGAGGAATACAATTCAGTTCACAAGGAGCGTTTGATCGCCGAAGACCAGGCCATAAAAGAAGCGCAGAAACGGTTAGAAATTGAAACAAAAGCCAAGGTTGCAGCAGAAGCCAGAGCAAGAGCAGAAGCCAATGCCCGTTTGGCGGCCGAAGAAAGGCTGAGAGAGGAAACAAAAGCAACCGAGGAAGCCAGGGCTCGCGTACAGGCGGACACACTCGCAAGAAACGAAGCCTATACTAACAGGCAACGGGACAGTCAAGTCAGGCATCTTGCTGAAGAAAAAATAAAGGCTGAAAAGGAACTGGCGGTATTGCTTCATACCAAAGTTAAAACGGAATCCGCAATTGTTGAAGAAGCTCAAGAGCGCGTTAAACAAGAAGCAATCGCTTTGGACAAAGCAAACGAGCAACTGCTTGCAGAAAAAAAAGCAGCGGAAATTGCCAAAGCGAGTTTGAAAAAAGCCGAAGAAGCACGCTTCATAGCGTTGGATTTAATCGAATCCGAAACCAAAGCCAAGAGACTGGCTGAAGCTAAAATCCAGGAAAATGAAAAGCTGCTCGCCTTGACACAAACAAACGCTGAAACTGAGCAAAAAAAATTAGAGGAAATACAAAAACGTACAAATCTTGAATCTGAAATACAACAACAAATCGCAAAACGCCTTGAAGCAGAAACCAGAGCCAGAGAAGCAGCAGAAGCCAAGCTGAAAGCGGAAACCGAAGCCACGCAAATTGCACTGGAAAAAGCACAACAGGAGTCTCAAGCGGTAGAAGCCGCGCAGAAACGCGCGCAAATGGACGCTGAAGCGACTATCGCAGCACGGGACAAAAAAGATGCTGAAAAAGTTGCGATGGAAATTTCCACTTCGATTCTGGAAAAAGAAGCCATTGCTGCTCAAGCCATTAAATCGCGGATTCAAATCAAGTCACAGTTGTTAGAGGAAGCAAACCGGCGGATGCAGGCAGAATTGGATGAAAAATCAGCTGCTCTAGCAAAACTTCACGCCGAGCAGCAGGCCAGCTCTGCTGTTGAACACAGGAAAACTGCTGAAATTGAGGCGGCACGGGCGGCACAAGCCAGCTATGAAGCCAATCAAAAAGCCATGGCGGAAGCACATGCACGTACACAGGCAGATATTGCTGCCCAAAACGCAGCCCGGAAAAAAGCTGAAGCTGAAGCACGCGCCCGTGAAGCAGCGGAAGCTCAAACCAAGGCAGACCTCTTGGCCGCCGAAGAAATCAACGCCAGAACAGACATCGATCAACGCCTCGCTGCCGATGCGGAACTTCGCGCCAGGGTAATTGCCGATGCAAAGCAGGCAACCGCAGAACGTTTAAAAACAGAACAAAAAATTACCGAACTTGCGGTTACTCGCGCGCAAGCAAAAATAGCTGCCGCCAATAAGGCAAAAGCACAGCTTGAAGCGGAAAAAAAAGCAACCGAAATCGCAATTGCCAAGGCCAATGCCGAAACTGCCGCACTGACAATGATTGAAGAACGCGTTGCCCTGGAGGCAAAAGCGCTTGAAGAAGCCGCTCAACGTGAGGCAGTCGAACGTATGGCCAATGAAGCACTCATCGCCAGAACCGAGGAAGACAAAAGAGCAACTGCAGCAGCAACAATGAGAATACGTGATGCCCTGGCTGCAGCACAATATTCCCGCACACAATCAAACATTCCAACACTATCGCCAGAAAACGAAATCAAGTCAACCCATCAAATGACTGATGGGTTAGCTTCCAATACAACATCCAGCTTGTTGGAAAACAATTCGGAACCTTCCATCGATATTGCAATTACCCGAAATTCGCGCAAGAATTAACAGAATTCCCTCTGATCACATGTAAAGAATGGTTATGAAAAGAATTCTTTCGCGCTATAAACCTAATTTAATTAGTTTGAGTTGCTTTATCCTGTTGACCGGATTGTTTGCATTGCTGACAATCACCCGTATACCGGCTGCTTCCGCGTCCAGTGAAACAATCGTAACCCGTGAAAATCAGACAGGAATAGCGCTCTCACTCTATCAGCAGGATCTTGCATTAATCCAGGATACGCGCCAAATAACACTTAACGACGGCGCAAATACCCTGTCCTGGCAGGAAATTTCTACCCAAACAAAACCTGAAACTGCATGGCTCAGTCATGTAGCCGGTTCTGAACAAATCAGTATCATCGCACGGCACTTTGATTTAGAACCGCTGACACCACAGAATTTGCTGGAAAGCTTTGTTGGAAAATTGATTATCGTCATTCGCACCAACCCTGTCACCGGCGAAGAACTCAGGGAATCGGCTACTGTGCTGACGACAAACGGCGGAGTTGTACTCCAATTTAAGGACCGGGTTGAAACCGGCATACCGGGACGCCTGGCTTTTCCAGAAATACCCGGTAATTTGCATGACAAGCCGGCAATGATTATTCTGCTGAACAATTCGGCAACTGAAAAACAAGAAAAACACACATTTCAGTTGACCTATCTGACGCACGGACTGTCATGGCAAGCCGATTATATTTTAAAACTCGGTTCGAATGAAACCCATGCTGATCTACTGGGGCTTGCCACACTTACCAACCAAAGCGGCATTGACTATCATAATGCACAAATTCAGCTCATTGCAGGAGATATTAATCAGGCCAGAACCGTCAGGGCACCCGCCGCAAAACGGTTAAACAGGGAAATGGAATTGATGAGTGCAACATACGCTGACCTGGATACCGAACCGCTTTCTGAATTGCATCGCTATACCCTGCCTGGCAAAACCAACTTAATGGACAAACAAAGCAAGCAAATTGTATTCATGTCCGCAAACGGAATACCTGTAGAAAAAACTCTGGTTCTAACCGGACAGAATTATTATTATTCAAGCTACTATCATCCATCGGAACAAAAGCAGTCCGTCGAAGTTTTCATCAATTTTCGCAATAGCGGCAAAGGACTTGGCGTCCCTTTACCAAAAGGTGTAATACGTGCATACACCCAGGAGAAACAGAACGATCTGCATTTTGTCGGCGAGGACACGATTACACATACCGCCAACAAAGACATAGTTCAACTAAAACTCGGTCACGCTTTCGATGTCACGGCCGAGAAAAAACAAACCGATTTCAAAAAAATCCCGTCGCCCGATCAAAATATCCGTCAATTTGAATCAGCGCATCAGATCACCCTGAGCAATGCAAAGAACAAAACCGTTACAGTAATTGTCCGCGAGCCGATACCGGGTGACTGGCATATGCTTAGCGAATCGCAACGGCATCGAGAAATTACGTCCAATCTGGTCGAATGGACAATCGAGTTGCCTGCCGAAAGCAATGTTGAGTTAACGTACCGTGTCCGTACCATGTTATAAAAACTGGAGCGCCACAATTTAGTTATTGGAACGTGACTGGTAGCGCCCTACTCGTCCAGAGCCATTTCAAGCTCGAGCCAGCTTTCTTCCAATTCAGCGACTTTCTTTTCCAGTTCGGCATGCACGACACCTAATTGATCAATCTCTTCGCGCGTACGCTGCGCATAGGTTGCCGGGTCGGCGAGTTGCCGGCTTGCTTCGGCGAGTTCTTTCTGGGCAACATTGAGTGCTGCTTCAAGTTTTGACTGTTTGGACAGCAATGCTTTCCTGTTGGGCCGCACGAGCGGTTTGTGTTTGGTTTTTGCCGCAGCCGTTTGCAATTGCGGTTTTTCGGCTGCACGCCGTTTATCGATCCATTTTTTATAGTCTTCCAGATCACCTTCAAACAACCGCGCCTGACCATCGGCAACAAGCCATAATTCATCTGCAACGGCGCGCACCAGGCTGCGGTCGTGTGAAACCAGCACCACTGCACCGGTATACGCTTCCAGCGCTAGCGTCAACGCATCACGCATATCCAGATCCAGATGATTGGTCGGTTCGTCCAACAACAGTAAATCCGGTTTTTTCCACGCGAGCAACGCTAACGCCAGACGGCTTTTTTCACCACCCGAGAAAGTCCCCACCGGTCGGTTTTCGGCATCGCCACCCAGCCCAAAACGCCCCAGAAAACTGCGTAATTCCAGTTCGGTCCTTTTTGGCGCCAACTGCTGAAGGTGCTGAAGCGGCGTTGAACGGGCATCCAGATTATCCAGCTGATGCTGTGCAAAATAACCGATACTGATATTTGGCGACAATTCTACTGTACCGTGAACAGGGATGATTTCACCGGCGAGTAACTTGATCAGCGTGGATTTTCCAGCGCCGTTTGGCCCCAGTAGTGCTATCCGCGCGCCCGCTTGTAAAATCAGCTGAACTTTCTCCAGCAGCGGCTTGCCTGTGTAACCAATACTGACATGATTAACCCGTAGCAACACATCCGGACTGCGTTCGGGCGCGTCAATCTGCAAAGCAAAATGACCATTCTCAATATGCGCCGGCGTTATACGGGTTAACCGCTCCAGCGCCTTGATCCGGCTTTGCGCCTGTTTCGCCTTGGTCGCCTTGGCGCGAAAGCGGCGGATGAAATCCTCCATATGCGCAATCTGCTTCTGCTGTTGCTGATAGGCCTGAGTCTGTTGTTGCCAGCGCTCGGAACGTGCTCGCTCGAAATCATCATAATTACCGGTATAGGAATCGATCTGCCGGTTATGGATATAAGCGATGCGGTCAACGCAGGCATTCAAAAATTCGCGATCGTGCGAAACGACGATAAAGCTACCCGGATAACGCATCAGGTACTGTTCCAACCAGAGTATCGCTTCCAGATCCAGATGATTGGTCGGTTCATCGAGTAATAACAAATCTGCGCGATGCATTAAGGCGCGCGCCAGATTCAAACGCATGCGCCAGCCGCCGGAAAATTCATGGACCGGTTTATGCATGATATCGCTGCCAAACCCAAGCCCATTCAACAATTGCGCCGCCCGCGCCTGTGCGCCGTAACCATCTATTGCTTCATAGCGCTGTTGCGCTTCAAACCAGACCGCATCATGCGTTTCCCGCGCCAGTAGTGTTTCCAGACGGCGCAATTCCACATCGCCATCAAGAACAAACGCGATCGCTGGCTGATTTGAACTGGCGATTTCCTGTTCGACAAAGGCAATGGTTTTACCCGCCTGAAAGTCCACTTCCCCGGCATCCGGTTTGATCTCCCCGCGTATCAAACGGAACAGCGTTGATTTTCCGCACCCATTCTTGCCAACCAGCCCGACATGCTGTCCCGCAAAAATCTGTAGATCACAGTTTTGCAGCAATGGCGCGCCCCCCTGAAGATAAGTCAGCGATCGGATATTCAGCATTGGATAGGTAAAACGAAAAAAACAGCTATTCTAATAGATCAACCAGTTAAGTTTAAGAAAATCGATTGATTAAAATGGATCAGAGGAAAAAATTTTTGTCATCTTGTCGTCACAATTATGTCAAATATAAAACGATAAACAACAGTAATTTACCCCGTTTTTTTCACTTCTTTGTTGAAATTTTTTGTGGGTCGGGAGCATAAAAAAAGTCATTTCACTGCAAAAATGACTTGACAATTGCAAAGAATCCACATTTTTTATGATTTACTTTCATGATTTACCGCAAACACCGATAAATACTGGCATTTATAATAAATCATTGATTTATATCAATAAATAAATAGTGCAAAAATTAATCGGATTAAAAAAAACCGTTATGAACGGGTAAGTTAATGACAGAATTTACATCCTGTCCACAAAGTTATCCACAGATTTTGTGGACAAACCATTTCAATAAAATCATTTTTTGTTTTTTTATAATAAATTGTGAACAAACCGATTTTGATTCCACCCAAATACAGGGGGCTAGAGCGTTTTCTTTTAGTATGCGATCTTGTCCTCAGTGCGAACAATCCGTCTCTTCCCAACGCTAATTGTGTATCTGACCATGCTAAGACATTCACTCTGTTACGGGAAATTTTGCCATCGTCACTTACTCCGGTCTTTTACCTGATCCACGTATCGTAAATAGTTTTGAAATAGCGTCAAACCAGAATGGCGCACCAAGTGTTCCGGCTAATGCCGTCAAAAGCCAGCCGAGCAAGAAGAAACGTGTATCTTGCTGTAGTAGTAATAGCGAACTTGATTGCTCAGAGATGTTCCAGCCGATTGGTAGCCCCAAGTGTCTAAATTCATCAATTTTAAGATTAATTGATTTAACTTCCTGTAAAAATTCATCCTCTATGGTTTTACTTGAGTCATCGGCATTCACTTTCTGGGTTGTACTCATTTGATCAATGGCTTGCGTCCTTCTCATTTCAAATTCATTCGCCTTGTAAGAAAGTTTTTCTGCAACTTGCACGAGTTCATCAACCTGCGCGGGATTTCTTTGCAATTGCTGTGCAATATAGATTGAATCAACATTAAACAAAGCAGCAAGCAATAATCCGAGTATAAACATAATCATCTGGGTTCGGCGTTTATACCAGCCACCCACCCTGTCCATAACCGCATTAAAATGGTTTTCAACCTTGGATTTGAACTTTTCCAGATCATCATTCGCCTCGTCGAGCATAGGACCGAGCAATTGCCCCAGCGGTAAAGTCCGGTCGGACAACTTTTGGCGCAGTGACTCTGGAGAACCATTGCTGGATAAAACTTGCACCAGCGCCGTGGAGAAGGTCGAAGGTGAAATATAGGATGGCCTTGAACTGCCCGGCGGTGATAACGTATTGATTAACGGATGTTTGTATAAAGAATGTGTTAATTGCGCTTCGGAAATCGCTCCAAATCCAAGTTTACGCTGCGCTTTTTTGAACCACTTTTTAACACCGGTTCCGGATTCATCAGGTAACTCTCCGAGCATCATGAGTATACCTTCGAATAAAATCCTTCCACGCATTGCAAGTATTTGAACGATCAGTTCGTTGACACCACTAACGAGGCTGGAAAACAACGCATAAATCAGGAAAATTGCAATAATGATTTCGAGCATTTCCATTTCAACTCCTCTACTCGCTAAACCGGATGATGCTTTTTATAGCCTAAAGAATATCTGATCGGACATCGGATATCCAGTTGTTTTTTGATGGATTGCTTCGATTCGGCAAAGGTTATTCGATCAAAAATCAGTGAACTCTAAAATTAAGCGCTTTAAATCAATCAAGGCAAGAACAAAACAGGTTGACACGGCATATCTTTGCCATGCCAGAAGCCGTTTTCTGCAAACAACAAAGAATTGTAACAATGCAGAGTTAGCCGTCAATCCGCACTACAGATGCTCTCCTAGCCGCAGAAAACTGCATCTAAAACCGTAGGCGCGTTCAATTCATAACAATTCGCGTTAAGATCCAGCAACGGATATAATTTTCTAGTTAATTCTCTTCATCGCAGGCCACTTTCCACTCAATTTCATCCATACTCTCCGGCTGCACTCTCTCCCACCGTTGCGGCTGATTGTAGGAGCGAAGCAAGTCCCCTTTTTCCATGTTCCAGCTGTATAAAGAAAATGTCAATGTTCTTATCCCTGCTTCTTTACAGTTATAGTTACGCCGAATTTTTTTAGACAAAAATTGGGTTCCGGAAGCTTTTTGTTCAGTATGATAATCATACAAAACCCACATCCTGACCCGACCGCCTGCTTTCTGCACCGATGTTAAATCAGCATAGACGGTGTACCCCCCATTATCATCACTTTCGCCGATTTGGGTCCATTCAGCTAGCACAGCAGTACTGGGAAGAATAAACGCCAGAATGATCAGTAGTTTTCTCATAACAGTTTTTGTGCGTATCGCAAGCCCTTAGCTGCGATAGAAGCAAAATATTTAGTTTTGATTTTTCAAATGTTGATATAAATGCGATTATCTTGACCCAATAACGTCAGTACTGGGTGACACCAAAGCATTCTTCTATCGATGAATTTTTACAAAACATCAGATTCATTCAAATTACCAGAGTTTAATTAAACGTTCAACAACGCCAAGCCATTCTACAACACAACCCCGAATTGAATTCAATCAATACGGCCATACATCAATGAAAAGATTTCAAAAAACTCGAGGGTCAACATGAATCAATATCTTTTTTTACCCTACCCGTCATT
This sequence comes from Nitrosomonas sp., assembly GCA_031316255.1. Taxonomy (NCBI): domain Bacteria; kingdom Pseudomonadati; phylum Pseudomonadota; class Betaproteobacteria; order Nitrosomonadales; family Nitrosomonadaceae; genus Nitrosomonas; species Nitrosomonas sp. The sequence goes on from JALDQW010000001.1 coordinate 3,644,878, forward strand.
TCTGGCAAGAATGACTTGTTTGTTTTCAGTTTTTATCGTTAGCCCGGTCATAGCCGAAGATCTTTATACGATTAAAAGAACAGGAATGATTCAAGCAATCGAAGCGGATGTACGTGTAGGTTACGGCAATCTGGAAAAAGACGACCTGGACGAAAATGTCATTAAGGCCCTGGGCAAGGTACCGCGCCACGAATTCGTGCCGAAAGGATTACGACATGTCGCCTATGAAAACAGGCCATTACCAATCGGCCATGGTCAAACGATCTCGCAGCCTTACATTGTGGCCATTATGACCAACTTATTGAAAGTCGGAAAAAATGATCGTGTCCTGGAAATCGGTACCGGCTCAGGTTACCAGATTGCCGTACTCGCCGAACTGGTTAAAAAGGCATACAGCATAGAAATCATAGCCCCGCTTGGCGAGCAGGCAAGAACCCGTCTGGAACAACTCGGTTACGATAATATTGAACTCAAAATTGGTGATGGCTATTATGGCTGGGAAGAACACGCGCCCTTCGATGCCATTATGGTAACGGCGGCTGCCAGCCATATCCCGCCACCCTTGATCAATCAACTCAAACCAGGTGGACGGATGCTGATTCCCGTTGGTTCACGGTTCGCAATTCAGGAATTGTTGTTGATCGAAAAATCAAAACACGGCGAAGTCAGTACACGGCAATTACTGCCTGTTGCATTTGTGCCGCTCACTGGAAAACATTAGTTCATTTCAATGGAATCACGACCACCGTTTTTCACAATCGCAGTGCTGTCGTCTGCAATGCTGGCGTATGAAATATTGCTCATGCGACTGTTTTCCATTATTCAGTGGCATCACTTTGCATATATGATTATCAGTCTGGCGTTGCTCGGTTTTGGCGCCAGCGGCACCTTTATTTCCATCTTCCAGAAAGCTTTCACAAAACGATTTTCGGTTTTTTTTCTCACCAACACCACGCTGTTTGCAATAAGCAGCATGGGTTGCTTTCTTGCAGCACAATCCGTACCGTTCAACCCGGATGAAATTCTTTGGGATAAGCAGCAATCGTTGCAATTGTTCGGAATTTATCTATTGCTTGCACTGCCCTTTTTCTTTGCCGCCAATGCCATTGCGCTGACCTTGACCAGTTACCATCGGCGTGTCGCAGGTATTTATGCTTTTGATTTGTTTGGCGCCGGACTGGGCTGTCTGGGCATCATTCTGTTGCTCTTTGTTGCCATGCCCCTGCAGGCTTTGCTGTTCATCGGCTTGATGGGGCTGGCAGCCACCGCCTTGGGCGCATGGGAATTAAAGATTAAAGCACGCAGCCGGATTGTTGCCGCATTGATGCTGACAGGTATCGCAATGGCCGCCGTTGATCATCACATTGAATTACAGCTGTCCCCCTACAAAGAATTGACGCAAATGCTGCGTATCCAGGGCACGGAAGTTGTTAGCGAGCATTCCAGTCCATTGGGACTGCTCTCGGTCATACAAAGCCACACCATACCCCTGCGTCATGCGCCCGGATTAAGTTTGAACGCCACTGGCGAGCCACCCGAGCAAATTGGCGTTTTTACCGATGGCGGCGGCATGACGGCCATTACCCGGGAAACCGGCAACCCGGCTGATTACACCTACCTCGATCAAATCACTTCGGCAGCACCCTACCACCTTTTTCAGCCCGCACATGTTCTGGTGCTCGGGGCAGGCGGTGGCAGCAGTATTTTGCAGGCGCGCTATCATGCAGTACCCCGCATTGATGCGGTGGAACTGAATCCGCAGCTCATCAACCTGCTACGCAACGATTATGTCGACTTCACAGGCAATCTGCTGAACACTGAAAATATACGTCTTTATCAGGGAGAAGCCCGCGGATTTGTAAGCGATTCAGGCACACAATATGACCTGATCGAAATCGCGTTGCTGGATTCATTTGCAGCATCTTCGGCTGGTTTGTTCGCATTGAATGAAAGCTATCTGTATACCGTTGAAGCGCTGCAGGACATGCTGAAAAGACTGGAACCCGACGGCTTTCTGGTCATTACACGCTGGATTAAGCTGCCGCCACGTGACAGTCTCAAACTATTTGCAACAGCAGTTGATGCGTTAAAAAAATCCGGTGTAGAAAATCCAGGTGAGCGGCTCATGTTTCTGCGCAGCTGGCAAACCGGCACGTTATTGATAAAAAACAACCCGATTGTCCCAGACGAAATAGAGGCGCTTAAAACATTTGCTCATGCACGTTCCTTTGATATTGACTGGTACCCCGGCATTCATCCGGAAGAAACCAACCGATTCAACCGTCTGGCAGATTCTTATTTTTATCTGGCTGCAAAAGCCATACTCGGCGATGCGCGCGAAGCTTTTTTCGAACGCTATAAGTTTGTATTACACCCTGCCACCGATGACCGCCCCTACTTTTTCCATTTTTTTAAATGGTCTGTACTACCGGAAATATTCTCGCTTCGGGAAAGCGGGGGGGTGTCACTGCTGGAAGGCGGCTATCTGGTACTGGTCGCTACGCTTGTTCAGGCAATCGTTGCAAGCATTATTCTGATTTTGCTGCCATTGCGCTTCATTGCAAAAGATACACACCCAGAAAACACAGTCAGCAAAATCCGGACGGTCATGTATTTTTCGGCAATCGGACTGGCGTTTTTGTTTATCGAAATTGCGTTTATTCAGAAATTTATTCTGTTCCTCCACCACCCACTTTACGCGGTCGCTTTGGTATTGACGGCTTTTCTTATTTTTGCGGGTCTCGGCAGCGGTTTTTCCAGACAACTATTGAATTCAGACAAATCCCGGTTTGCCATCACTTTTTCGATAACGGGAATACTCTTATTCGGTATGCTGTATATGCTGTTGTTACCGAAAATTTTTGGTTATTTCATGTCATCCGCAATCATGCTCAAAATTCCGTTGACAATACTACTAATCGCCCCGCTGGCTTTTTTTATGGGCATGCCTTTTCCGCTGGCGCTGGCAAAATTGAGTAAAATCGCACCGGGCATGATCCCGTGGGCTTGGGGAATTAACGGATGCGCTTCGGTTGTCAGCGCAGTACTGGCCACATTGCTCGCAATCTCAATCGGTTTTAATGCTGTCATATTGCTGGCGCTGATACTTTATGGTCTGGCTTGGGTTAATTTTCCTGCAAATAGCCTGCGCAGTTGAATCCGCTCATTATCTCAGCCCAGACTGGTGAGGATCCCCGCAAACCGCCAACACTGGCGCCTGGACCCGGCATTCCAGTTTTGATGAACACAGTCTTGCTTGGATTTACATTTTGGCGCAGAATGAAAGCCTGGGCGTTATATCCTGAATAATCTGGCATGCTGCCATGCCAGTTTTTTTGGATATATCAAGTTACTCTATTCATTTGATTGAGTACACGCTTAGAATCAATTTTGTGCATAACTAAGACAGGAGTTATCATGGTATATCCTATCCGCCGTACTGTTTTATCCATTGCAATTGCTGTTTCATTCATCTTCGGAGTCATAGCCAGCAACAAAGCTCAGGCCTGTGCTGGCACTGAGCCCATGCTGGGCGGCATGTGTGTTTTTGCCGGTAATTTCGCACCTCGTGGTTGGGCTCTGGCGAATGGCCAGCAAATACCCATATCCGAAAACCAAGCGCTATTTTCGATTCTGGGCACAACTTACGGCGGCGACGGCAGGACAACATTTGCCTTGCCGGACACAAGGGGCCGTTCTGTCATCGGCGCAGGACATGGGCCTGGATTAACCAATTATCCTCTCGGACAACAGGGTGGACTTGAAACGGTTACACTCAATCAAGCTCAACTTCCGGTTATCACACCAACGGCAACTGTTCATGCACAAAGTGGGGACGGCAGCAGTTCCGACCCGACCAGCAATACCTGGGCCGTGCTCAGCCGTCAGAATATTTACTCGAGCTCTGCACCGAATGTCGACATGAATCCAGCAACCGTTACAATTAATTCATTTGGCGGTGGACAAAGCCATGAAAACCGCTCGCCATTTATTGCAATGAACTGGATTATCGCGCTTCAGGGCATTTTCCCGTCACGCAACTAATCCTTTTTTCTTTATAATCCAAACAGGCCGCCGGAAAAAACTCCGGCAGCCTGTTTCTAATGCGGTATTGGATTCATAGAATAAAATGCATTGTTCTGAAATCATATGTAAAATTTTAAAATTTTTAGCACTTTTTTCCGTTGGATTATTAGCAACTTCGGGTTTGTGCGCTCAGCAAATAATCGATACCCGCAAAGATATAGCCGAAGCGCAGCAATGGCTAACAGCTGGCAAATACCAGGAAGCCTATGAAGCCTTTCATTTGCTGGCAGAGCAACAACAAGATCATTTGGCGCAGTTTAGCTTGGGTCTTTTCCACCAGAATGGATGGGGAGTGGCAATTGATCAAAAAACGGCCTGTCACTGGTTTGAAAAAGCAGCCAACGGCGGCATTCCAACCGCCAGTCATTTTTATGCCGAATGCCTGCAAAATGGTACACATCAACCTGTCGATTATGTCGCAGCCATGAAGTGGTATCGGGAAGCAGCCGATCAGGGACATCTCATCTCCTTGTGTTCCATGGCCGAGTTAACAATGCAGGGCAAAGGCGTGCCTAAAGACCCACAACGCGCACTAAAATACTGCCAACAGGCTGCTTCCGCCGGTTCGATTCCCGCCCAGTTAAGAATGGGCTATTTTTTTCTGCAAGGCAATGAGGCGATTCACGATCCACACCAGGCTGAGGTCTGGTTTGGTTACGCTGCAGAAAAAGGCGCTTTGGAAGCATTTCACCAGTTGGGCGTGATCAACCTAAATTACCTCAACGATCTTGCACGCGCACTATACTGGTTTGAATCAGCCGCGAGTCAGGGATTTTTACCCGCCTATTTTCCAACGGCTCAACTTTATTTCAATGCACCAGTATCGGAAGAAACACAAATGCCAACTGCCGAAAACCTGGCTAAGGCCTATTTATGGCTATCCACGACACGGCAGTTGTCAAGAAACGAAGATGAACTGAACGATACGATAAGAATGCTGGAAAAGGTTGAGCAAATCATGCCCGATGGCTGGAAAAAAGATCTTGACCTAAAAATTTCCAAACACCTATCCAAATTTTATCAACACTAGAAAATTTTAGCGCTTTACCAATTTGATATTGCCGCTTTTGGTGAGCCTGTCAGTGTACATGGCAATTTCAATCATCCGATGAAACTTATCGAACCACCGCATTGACTATCCGGCTTTTTATAATGAAAAATGCACACGCTCAAAATTAGATTACCCATCACCCTTGGAATTTAAACGTGTACTTTATAGAAAAACTGCTTAAAATTCTGTCTGATTTTAGTTGACCATTACAGAGATTGTCCACCATGAAACTCGCGAAAACCATCCTGGGTTTGTCTGCCTATTACCATGATAGTGCCGCTGCAATTATTGTGAATGGCGAAATTGTGGCAGCTGCACAAGAAGAACGCTTCACAAGAAAGAAACATGACTCTGCATTTCCTAAAAACGCTATCAACTACTGCTTAGCTGAAGCTGGATTGGCCATGAGCCATATCGATGAAGTCGTCTTCTATGATAAACCTCTGCTCAAGTTTGCACGAATTTTGGCTACTTATCTTTCTTATGCACCACAGGGATTACATTCATTCATGACGGCAATGCCAATGTGGCTTAATGGAAAGCTTAATCTAAAAAACACTCTTAAGAGAGAACTAGCAACATTCGCCAATCTTGATAGAAAACAATTGCCCACCCTACTTTTCACTAAACACCATCAATCTCACGCAGCTTCAGCATTTTATCCAAGCCCATTTGAGAAAGCTGCAGTATTATGCATGGATGGCGCGGGCGAATGGGCAACGACCACTGCATGGCTCGGTGAAGGTAACTCTCTCACACCGCTTTGGGAACTCGACTTCCCGCACTCGTTGGGCCTTCTTTACTCTGCATTTACTTATTACACAGGTTTCAAGGTTAACTCCGGCGAATACAAACTGATGGGATTAGCCCCTTATGGCGAGCCAAAATACGTCGATTTAATTTTGGATCATCTTATCGATCTCAAGGATGACGGTAGTTTTAGGCTGAACATGGAATATTTCAATTTTTGCACCGGCTTGACTATGACCGATAAAAAGTTCGACCAACTATTTGGTGCTCCACGCCGCAAACCCGAAGGAGAGCTCACTCAACACGTGATGGATCTGGCGGCTTCAGTTCAAAGAGTGACAGAAGAAATAGTATTACGACTGGCAAAAACCATCCGCATAGAAACTGATTGTGAATTTTTATGCCTAGCCGGAGGTGTGGCCTTGAATTCCGTTGTGAATGGAAAACTATTGCAATCTGGAATCTTCGAAGATATCTGGATTCATCCTGCTGCGGGTGACGCGGGCGGTGCAATCGGTGCCGCGCTGGCATCGTGGCATAGTCGACATAATGCGGATCGCACGGTGAAATGCAAAGATAGCATGAAAGGCGCATTTTTGGGACCCATGTTCTCGAGAAATGAAATTCGTGAACGATTGGACCACCAGGGGGCTGTCTACCAAGAACTGGAGGATATTGACTTGATGCCCATCTTGGCCAACATACTCGCTGACGAGCAGGTGGTAGGTTGGTTTCAAGGTAGAATGGAATTTGGTCCCCGCGCTCTAGGCGCGCGCTCAATCATCGGCGACCCTCGCTCGGCCACTATGCAGTCGGTCATGAATCTCAAAATCAAGTATCGGGAATCATTTCGCCCATTTGCTCCATCGGTACTTAATGAAGATGTCGAGCAATATTTTGAGCAAGACAGGTCATCGCCTTATATGTTAATCGTGGCACCGATAGCCGAAGCAATTAAAATCCCAATGACCGAAGCACAATCAAAGTTGATTGGCATCGAGAAACTAAAAATTCTGAGATCGACGCTCCCATCGGTTACGCACGTTGATTACTCGGCTCGAATTCAAACAGTTCATTCCGATACAAATCCGCGCTTTCACCGATTGATCTCCTGTTTCAAAGAAAAGACGGGGTGTAGTGTTCTTATTAATACATCATTTAATGTGCGCGGCGAACCCATAGTTTGTACTCCCGAAGATGCATACAGCTGCTTTATGCGAACTGGAATAGACTTCTTGGTGATCGAGAATTTCCTGCTGGAAAAATCCAAGCAGCCTAAGAAGGCAAAGGACGAAACCTGGATGAAAGTGTTTGAGTTGGACTAAAAATGCAATCGCCACTGGAGCATATAATAGAGAGGAAACGGAACGTTAAAGAACTTCGTAAGTTTGGACTAGGCTTAGCAGGGACCCTAGCGCTTTTTTTTGGGTTCTTGGTCCCCTGGATATTGGAAGTGGTGACACCGAAATGGCCTTTTATTACATCGTGCCTTCTGGCTGCAATTGCTCTTCTTTTTCCTGCCTCACTCGGCCGATTACATGCAGTCTGGTTGTGGTCTACAAAAACAATTGGCTGGATCAGTATGTACATTATACTGTATCTCATTTTCTTCATTTTCTTCCTACCTGCTGGTTTGTTAATGAGGATATTCATAGACCCTATGCACCGGAAACTAATCAAGGGAGCAAGAACCTATCGAACTCCTTCCCGCCAGATAAAACCAAAACACATGGAGCGGTCATTCTAAGGGTTGAAATTTTCAAAGGAATTATGGAGACTAAACTGACAATTACAGCCTTTAATTGTACATATCACTTATTTCTAATATCGTCTTTAGTAAAACTGCCTATTGAGTCGAATAATCTCAGCAATTATTTCCTGGAAAAGCTCTCGTGAACACCTAGGTTCAATATTGCGTGCGAGCAACTTAGCCAGCAGTTTCGCCCTGATATGCTTGTGCTCTAATTCCGAAGTCACTTGACACACCAATTTATTCGATGGTGATTCAACACACGCTTGCGCTGATTGCCATTGCTGCTTAATCCTCAAAGGCATGCCTGCTGAGTTAGTTTTTTGAGATTCGAACACAGTGGGCATAATTTTTTTTCTGAACAGTTGGTTTAGGCCATCAACCAGTTTTTTTGACACAGCACCTGTCTCATGAAATTGTTCCTTAGGCGTCATCGTCTTTAGCTTCTGGGGCCAGGGCTGCTGATCTTCCTTCAGAAGGATGTGTTCCCCTAGGACCAGGATATCTATGTTATATTTCATAAAAGTACTGTATGCATCAAAAGGCGTACATACAGTACAACCTTGAGATGATTCAAAATTGGCTGTGGCGACAACCTCGCTATCAGTGAGAAGCTCCAAACGCCGGATAATAGCGTAAATATTTGGACTTGCTGTCTCGTGGATTACTCGCCCCCATACCGCATTTCCCTCAAGCGTTGTATTATCGTCAGAGGTATAATTACTCTGGCTACCCAGCTTTTTTGGCGCAAGTTCCAACTTCGATTCAGCAAGAGGTAACGTTGCTTTACCCCAACACTGCATGTGGCTCGAGAAAGGGCTTCCACTTGGAATTGCGACCGTCCATTCCCAATCTGATTGATGACAGTTGTTGGATAACAAGCGAAGGGGATTTTGCGCAGTTTTCAAACTCCCCAGGATGAGTCTATCTCCAGCGTATTCGGAACTCACACCTAAACGTCCAGAAAAATGGCCTATCACTTTTCCATCAGCAATCATCGCCGCCAATTGATTTGTGCGCTCCTCAACACAATATTTCCTGGATGGGTAACCGAAGGTATCTATAAATGCCTCAATCTCCTGATTTGAGTACTCTGGGCCTAATATCCCGGGTGATCGACTGAACTCACTAGAAAGACTCGATGCTCGATTGACACCCAAGTATTCAAACGACGCTAGAAGAGCAGCACCTACTGCTGAGCTTGCATTGCCATCAAATGGCTGATACCAGATATTGTCAAACATATTGGCCTCCGCCAGTGCCTTAGGGACATCTGGATCGTTGACCAACGGGCCAGCTACGCACAAGTTCCGGAGTCCTGAGAGCTCGTGGGCATATTTTGCTACTTGTACTATTACACTTGAAATCACAATTTGCGTGGATTTTGCCAGGTTCGCTCTCAACTTATCATCATTTTTGGATTTTCTGCTCTTCATCTCAAAAAATCTTTCCAATGGCGACATAGTTGCATTTTCATTCCAAGCATCGAAAAAATAGTCGGGATTCAATTCGATCGAACCGTTGTCCTTCATTTCCAATAAATTGCTGAAAATATTTTGCACAAAAACGGGGTCGCCACGCAGCGCCAGACTCCATAGTGGCTCCTTGGCGCCAGTGTTTTCGCCTGATATGAGATTCGCCATGGCCGATTTGAATGTCTGTAATGCGTGTGATGCAGAATATTCTTTAAGCAATTTTATCCCTGTCTTGCCTCCCTGCGCGATTATTATTGATTCATCTCCAAAATTTATCACTGTGGCGTTAGAGAATGGTGAAGAGTAAAATGCGTTCGCACATTGCGATGCAAAGCGCGCGCTCTCTAGCATTAGACCATCATATTTGAGATGTTCTCGAATTACAGGATAGACATTGAGTTCACGCGATACCCAATCAGACATTTTATTAATCCACGCCCTCCTGCTGGTGTTTGAAAAGAGTTTCTTTGTCTCTAGCTTGAAATCCGAAGATAGTTCACAGCCATAAACAATGGCCGAAAGATCGTTTTGGCTAATCTGCGCCTCTTCAAGGCAGTAATTAACGGCCAGATTTGGAAACCCTCGCTCGCTTATACCGCGCTTAAAGCTACTCTCCTTGGCGAATGCAATTATTTTACCGTCAAGCACAAGGGCTGCGAATGCATCTGCGCTACCAAATGCCAATCCAAGTACAAATTTGCCAGCGAACTTTTTTTTCTCCACTCCGCTTATGTTTCGTAGTTCGGTAATGGAATGCTCGCCCAACAATTTCCTTTCCCGAATATCCGCAGCAAGTATTCGCGCGATTTCTTGGTGCCCAAATGGGGAGTAATGCGTGTCCACAGGAAAACAAATCGCCTTCCGTTCTGCAAGCGTCTTGTTAGCATGTAACGCATTCGTGATAGCACTAACAAAGAGCCCTCCGGCAGGGTCTTCCAAAGACTTGTAGAGGGCGTCATGGACTGGCGCTAATCGATCGATGTAATAGTGATATGTCGGTAATGGCACCACAAGAATCGGTATGTCTGGAACCTCTGCCCTCAATTGCCTAATTAGAGCAGATAGAAGTGTCCAACCAGCACTCTTTTCATCAAGATAATCTTCATAAAGTTGCGTGTTTGAAATCTGGTACGCCAATGCTCGTAAACGCTCTTTCATTCCAGGTAACAGGTGCTGTACTAAACCCCGATATCTTTCCAATCCCGACAACCTTAATAGTCGCTCCAAAATCGGCGCCTCATTAACAGACTCAGTGTATTGGTGACTGTCGCTTTGTGAAGGCTCGGGACGTAGTCTAGGAACTGGCACATGATGTACCTTAAGGCGGCCTTGCTCAAATGTGAAGTACGGCTTAGGTACCAAGACCATCTGTTCCGAGATTCTGTCCTTAGATGGTCTGTGAGTTAGCTTAATCCGCTCGATATTGTGTAACGGTATTCCCCAGATAATCAGGTCCGCTTCTACTTCTCTACCAAATTCGCGAAAACAAAGTAAATGCTGATCCGGCGCCGACCCAGACACACCATAGTTATACACCTCGGCACCTAAAGCCTGACCTAAAAGTTCCGGGTAACGCTGCTGACCCGCACAACCTTCACCAGCTGTAAATGAGTCCCCAAATACCAATATTCTAGGTACAGAGCTTCTTTCCGCTTTAAATTCCAGGTCTGATCGAAAGCCAGAGGAATTGGTGCGAACCAGATAGCCTCCAGTCTCATGAGGTACTCGAGCGACTATATTTGAAACATAACGGTGGCCAATTTTAGGATCAAATCTCATCAACATTCGATGAGTGGAATCGTTAAGAAGAAACATTGATGCATTCCGAAACTGTAGATAATTCCATGAAAAACGCGAGAGGAACTAGCAATTATACAATATCACTTACGAAGAGTATCGTAAGTACTTATACTCAGAAGGTGCCTGGGAAACATGCGCGGTTCGGGAGTCGGCACTAACTGGAAACTTAGTCTTCTTACAGCCACTTTGCAGGTAACCACTTGAATATAGTATACTCCGACAGGTCATACGCACCAAGTCTGAAATATATTTGTGTGTGGAATAGCTAATACTTAGCTTAGCACACGGCACAATGTAAGCCAGAAAAATCGCAGAAGGTGAGAATAAAAATGAAATCTACAAAAAAAAACACGCCAAAAAAAGCTGCTGAATCGTTGGAACACGAGCTAAATGCAGCGGACCGGAATCAATCCGGGTTTATTGCTCGGTGCTTGAGGGTAGTACAATCGAAGTTTCGCCGCCAATCCAAAAAGAAAGATCCGGATATTTATCCATTTTTCTAGTCGTTCATCGTAATTGTCGACTGGAATTTACCTTCCAACCTGAAGTCAATGTTTCAAAACTTTCATTTCTGAAACCATCGAAATGTTGCGACATCGGACTCGACTTGTGTCTCTCCGCTCAAGCTTTTACCTGCTTACCAATATCGACGAACATCCCGAAGCGCTCTCAATTGCGAGAAGTATCATCACTGAGCATATCGAGGAAGCAGAGGAATTTTTAGCTCACGCTTCCGAATCCGAATGGATTGAACAAACGCCTCAATCCTTACCTGACCTCATAACCATACTTGACAGGTTTCGATCGATGTATGTAACACCGTGGCATGAATCAATTGGAGAGCTTAGCCAATCTTCAGTAAAACATTCTTTGACGCAATTCGCGCCGACAGCACTGTTGGTAGGATGTTGGCTCCAGAATGTCCTTCGCGCTCCAATGGCAGCAACGCCTACTGGTGCAATGCTTGCCAAAATTTACAAATACCAGCAGCAGAAATTTTACGAAGAAAATAATTTCTTTAGTGAATACCACGAAGCACATAGGCTATCGGCATTTACTCTGCCTGATGTCTCTTCTCGCTCCTTTGCAGATAATCCATTATTTGAAGAATCCAGTTTTGAAGTTCCATTATTTCTACTAAGCATCGGGCAGTTTCCACGAACTTATCTTGCGGAGCTTTTGGGAGTAAATCTGGGCTGGCACTTTTCTGGGCTAAACGCCGTCGGACCTATCCTCGTCCAGAAGGGGCGGCACTGTCATTCCTCAACAAAGAACGATACTCGTATTCAATATTGGGACCGGGTCACGTTGGACTGTGAACTCGCTTTGGATGCGGCAATAAAAACGCTGGCGGAGCAATCAAATAAAGACCGCGACACATTTTTTTCCCGCATCTGTGTCGGCGCCCTGCTGATTACCAATATCTGGCAGGATTGGGCAAGCAATACTGATTGTCGCACCTCAAATTGCGTTGCTGCAATCAAAACAGACATGATCAGGATACTCTGCCAAAAGGCCCCGCATGCCATCGGGTATCATGGCAACAAACTAATTGACGGGGCGCAGATCGACTCCCTTTTATCTTCTGAAAACTTTAGACCCGCTGAAATTCTGGAGAGATTGGCCAAGTCCGAATTCATTGTGCCAGGCAAACCTGAAGACAGCTTGTTTTACACCAGCTTGGTCAGATGGGGAGGTCCCATGCATATGGTTTTTTCTCCAACAGAATTAGAAACCATTTCTGCATGGATTCTCACGCTATCACCTGTCAACGAAACACACGAAACGGATGCCCCGGAAATTAGTTGTACGAACAATAACCTGTCGTTGGATGGCAGCACTGATGGCGTGATGCAATTGAAGTCAGAATTTGTGCGACGTAGTAAAGAAAATCTTAGAAAATGCTCCGTCCGTGAGATCTATCATTGCCTATTGAACATTGAGCAATACCCTGAGATACTCCCTTATGCGGAGCAATTTGCGTACAACAGATTCTCTCGTTCGATGGCTGCACTGAACAGTCGCATACGGCCAATTCCGTCCCAGCACTATTGTCCAGAGATTCTGGAAAACTGGGTAAGTACGCAGCATCGAAAACAAGTAAATGCCTATCAATCGCTCAAAGGGGAGCCATCGATAACGAAGGAAGCTTTTATCAATAGTTTGGTACAGCTTGCTCCTCTCATTCTTATAGATGGCGCTTGGCTACAGGGCATGCTCACTCAAAATTGTATTCATTCGGAATATGGTCGCATATTGTTTCAGATATTATATGAGGAGACGGGAGAAGGAAATGCGACACGGCATCATGCCAATGTTTATCGCGAACTGCTACACGAAATGGGTATAAAACTACCCGCAATTGAGACAAGAGAGTTCATACAGTGGACTCGCTTATTGGATTCATCATTTGAAATCCCAGTCTTTTGGTTGAGCGTTTCTTGCTTTCCACGTCACTTCATGCCTGAAATTCTCGGACTAAACCTTGCAGTCGAACTTGCCGGAGTTGGTGGACCATATATGCAGGCCCGCGATACCCTTCGGCACTTCAAACTGCCAACACTTTTTGTGGACATCCACCTTGCCGCCGACAATATATCTCAAGGACATACAGCGAAATCTTTGCTCGCGATCAAGCTCTATATGGATCAAATTGCGGCGCGAGAAGGACCTCACAACTTGGACTCTACTTGGCGTCGCATATGGTCAGGCGTGCGGTCAACACTGCCGCAACCTAGCCTTGCATGGTTAATCGCACATGCAATCAGCGCAGGATTGCGCGGCAAAAAAGTAGACGAACCCCCTAGAATATTTTCCGGTTGAAGGCCCGATACGCGCACTTAACGACACATGAATCTGTCAATATTTTGTAAACATATCAGATCGATACTAAAGACAATAAGCTTATGGTGTTATGTCTATATTTACGCGCAGATACGTGATTTCTGGCGGGCCAGATCCGGAACTTGTCATGTGACAATCCTGCTTTACCACCGCATCAGCAATATGAATATCGACTCGGTCACGGTCAAACCGTCACAGTTCTTCCAACATTTAATTATCTTAAAGCGAAATTATGAATTGATCGATATGACTGAGTTTCTGGCTAGACGGAATGCCCCTCGTAGGAAGCCGGCCGTTATAATTACCTTCGATGACGGCTACGAAGATAATTTTCAAGCAGCGAAAATATTGAGAGATGCTGGAATACCTTGTACATTTTTCATTTGTACTGGAATTGTTGGAACCGTGAAATTATTCCCAATGGATTTGCGATTGAAGCGTTGGCTTCCGGCTTTGTCGTGGAATCAGGTGATTGAAATGTCATCTTGGGGATTTCATATTGCCAATCATTCCGTCAATCATGTCGACATGGGCCAATTAGAAGTTGCGGATTCTCTGGAGGAGATCCACAGTGCAGCGCGGGATATAGTTCACAGACTGGGCAAGAAAGGTCCTGAATACTGGTTGGCGTACCCGTTTGGCCGGCCACAAAATATGAAGAGTGAGTTGGCTGAGCAATTCTCCATTAATGGAGTCGACTTTTGTTTTTCAGCATATGGCGGTGTGAATCAACCAAATTTTGACCCACACGATATACGGAGGCAGCCAGTAAATCACCTGTTTTCCAATCTGATGCTTCGCGCTGTTGTCGCTGGCTATCGAGTTCGTCATCAATAGATCATTAAAGGTAATTCATGGAAACTGCAAATCATCAGGAGATGATCAAACAACTCACTGAATCAATCAGACCTGCCAATGTTGGTCACAACTGCATAAAGGTACCAAAAATCCCTTAGGATTTATTTATTCTTGAGAGGTATCAGCATGCTCGTTTTTGAGCTGTTTTATGCAGTCTGGCGGAAAATGTTATTCAGCATCCAATATTTTCCAGTTTCAGCGCCCATCACTGTCAGAAATTAATCATCAGAAACCAGCGGGGCAAACTGTAACGCGCACTTGGTGATATATGAACCCCTGAAACCATTAATTGACCGTAATAAAGCACCAACCCCTTAGGATTTTTTATGCTGGGATGGTGTTTTACTTTAACGGGTGTCAACGCACCCTTTAAATCACCGCTAGGATAACGCTCAGCACGCCCTGTTGCAACAGCATACCCTAAACACACCCGTCCGACATGGGCACGGCAACGCTGAGCTTTTTCGTGCGCCCCACGGCTTTCTATTCTGCGCAGAACGGCCAATAGTTCCGGTGCGGCTATATCCTTGATGACGCGATTGCCCAGCCACGGGAAAATATCTTTTTCAAGAAACCGCTTGATGTTGTGCGCGGTTGATGCTGTCCATGTGTTTGGGTTTTTAGTGTGCCATTCAATTGCAATGGCTTTGAAGGTGTTTTCAGCGTATGCGTCCGGCACGGCCATCTAGAATTTTTCTCGTTTTAATGCCTCGATAAATTCCGGCGCGAGTGGCAACAACTCATCGATACGGCTATTAGGCCAGGCTGGAAGTTTGTCGAGTGTTTCTTTGAGCCATGCGGCTGGGTTGAGGCCGTTGAGTTGTGCGGTGCCAAGCAGGGTTTGAATAGTGGCAGCGCGTTGACCGGCACGTTCAGAACCGACAAAGAGCCAGTTTTTCTTGCCGACAGCTATGGGACGAATGACATTTTCCGCCGGGTTGTTGTCGATCGGTAGGTGGCCGGTGTGTACGTAGCGTACTAGAGTAGGCCAGCGTTTGAGTGTGTAGTCGAGTGCTTTGGCGGATGCGCCGCCGTTGGCAGTTTGCATTCGAGTTTGCATCAGCCAGTCGTACAAGGCATCGAGTGCCGGCAGACTTTTCTGTTTTCTCAGCTGTTGACGCGCTTCGATGGTCAGCTGTTTGCCTTCGGCCTCGATTGCGTACAGTTCGCCGATACGCTGCAATGCTTCAAATGCCATCGGACTGTCATTGGCCTGATGCAGGTCGAAGAATTTGCGCCTGGCGTGTGCCCAGCATGCCAGTTCAATGCAAGGCGACTCTTCTCGAGAGAACAAGGCTTTGTACCCGCCATAGTCGTCGACCAGCAAATGACCTTGCCAGTTTTGCAGAAAGTCTTGCGTATGCCGGCCACTGCGACTTATTTGATAATCAAAGACAACAATGCGCGGCCCGGGATCGAGGTCATTGCTGCGGTAGACCCACAGGTAGGCTTTGCGGGTTTTACCGTTGCCGGGTTCCAGTTGCGCAACCGGTGTCTCATCGGCGTGAAGGGTGTTTCCTTGCAAAAGATGCCATTTCAGTTGGTCTGCCAAGGGTTGCAGCGCAACACCGGTACGGCCGACCCATTCGGCCAATGTGGAACGCGAAAGTATAACTTGTTCACGTGCAGCCATCTGTTCCAGGCGATAGAGCGGCAGGTGATTAAGGTATTTGTTGCTGATCACCCAGGCCAATAACCCCGGTGACGCTATGCCGCCGTCAATGACTGCCGGTGGCACCGGTTCTGCGGTGACGGTTTCGCAGGCCTTACATGCATATTGCGGACGAATGTGACGATGGACAAAGAATTTGGCCGGTTCTACGTCGAGTTGTTCGGTGACGTCTTCACCGATTTTGAGCAGCGTGTTGCCGCACTGTCCGCATTGGCAGGATTCCGGTTCATGGCGGTGTTCGATGCGTGGCAGATGATCAGGCAACGGTTGGCGGCCTGCACGGGAACGCGGCGGTTTTGCCGGTGTTGTTTTTACAGCCGGTTCAATCTGCTCGATTTCGGTATCAACGGCTGCAATATCAGCCAGCACCGATTCTTCAAATAAACTGAGCTGCACCACTGACAACGATTCATTCTTCTTGCCGAAACGGATGCGGCGCAAATGCGCCAGCTCCATGGTCAATGCCTCGATCTTGCATGCCTGTGCACGAATCTCTTGTTGCGCCTGATCAAGTAATGCTTGAACAATACCGGTGACCTGTTGTTTGGTATCCGCATCAAGGTTTAATTGATCAAGCTGCGCCAGTGATTTCATGGCTGTTATTATACCAAAAAACCAGCCTAACTTGCTGTAAATATTGAATTATCAGACTGATTTTATGCGCGCAAATGAGCAGGTGGCAATGCCGATAAACGCTGCCAGTCCACACCTGCTGTCAGCCATTGCCACTGTGATTGACTCAATTCAAAACAACGATCTCCCAGCTTCGGCCACACAAACCAGCCCTGATGCAAACGGCGCTGACATAACCAAACGCCAGTGCCATCCCACAACAACACCTTCATCCGGTTGCGTGCGCGGTTGCAAAATACAAAAGCTGAACCCGCACAGGGTGAATGCCCCAATGCCTGTTGGACAATAAGCGACAATCCGTCAATACCCCGGCGCATATCCACAGGCTCCACAACCATCCAGATTTGTCCAGAATGCGCAATCAATCCAGACATCTCAACAATTCACCGAGCCATTGTGGTGATACATCTGCCGGCAGTTCGAGTGTATGACCGCCTGAACAACGCAGTTTCAGATAATCCGATGGTGTTGTGGTTGTTCTGATCGTCACCGGTATCAACGAAGTTCGTTGATTGTCTTTTTGCACATCACGATAAACCCGTAGCCAATTCCCAAATGTCTTGCTGTTCAATCCATGATCACGGCAATAAGCCACTTGCGACAAACCGCTCGCCTGCCACGCTTTGATATGACGTATCTGTTGTTCTTGGGTTGTCATTGGTTATCCTCCAATAAATATTTGAAGTTAACCAGAATGAGATCTGCTTTCTAGATGGTAGGGCTAAACGCTTACTTTTCAGCCGCATGTCGAATTGCTTCTTTCTTGATGGCTTTGATCAGTAAAGGATCGCTATCGTTTGACAGGTGTTCTTTCGCTTCATCACGTTTTTTTCTGGCTTCCTTTAAACCGACAGCAGAATAAACGCCAATGGCCAAAGTTTTTTGTTTACCTGCAAACCGGTAGTTCATGCGCCAGTATTTGCCGTTCGGCTTGATCAGCAAATACAGCCCGCCACTGTCACCTGTCACCTATTTTGTACGGCTTGTCCTTCAGTTTAGCCTGACGTACTGCGGTATCTGTCAACATTTGATGGTACCTCACTTGCTTATAGCAAAAAGTACCAACAAATTGATGGTATGCCAAAAGATGTTAGGCGATTTCTTGAGACAATGTATTCTAAAAATACTTAATTAATACAATGGATTTGATGCTTTGTGAGACTTTCTGAAAGTCGGGAATGGTGCCCGGGGCCGGAATCGAACCGGCACGGACGCAATGTCCGAGGGATTTTAAGTCCCTTGTGTCTACCAATTTCACCACCCGGGCAAATAGATATTTTATTTACTTACAGCACGTTAGTGTTAATTATGACTTCTGTGAAGGGTGTGATTATACTCTCAAAAAAAGCGTTTTAGCAGCTTTATTGTGAACAGTTTGGAATAGGCTTATCATCACAGCAGCGATTATACCTGAATTGATGGGGCCATGGAGGAGGTATACCCTGCTTTATCTCTAGTGCAGTCGACCTTCAAATTTTCTAGCAAAAATTCTGAGAAGATAACATGTCGGAACTTTTCAAGTTTATTCATATATATTTGCGATTCTATCCGGCCAGTACCTAAGTACCATTGAACATGGTTCCCCTAACATATTAGTATGTTTTCTGTAGTGTGATGAATTCCTAGTTAATCAAATGGGTGCGATTGCATAAAGGAACGATGACCACTGCAAAAAGAAAAATAATTTTAATAATATTTTTTGTAACACCCTTGGGCTGCGCCGTAATCGATTCTTGATTATGGCGCGGCTTTTTTATATAAGAATATAGAAAATCAAAAGTTATTTTTACCAACTGTAATACAGCGGTGTACTTGAACACTCATGTATCCAACGATATTACGCAAGCTAATGATTCGGTCAATCTAAGTTTCAACCACAGTATAGATTAAAGACAATAAATTCTATGCGCTATCATTATAAATATAGCATCAACTTCAAACTTCTTATGGTCGTCGGGCCAATAATCCGACCGAACAGCCGTGCTATCATCATCATGACAAATTGCGACATCTAGTTGCTAGAGACGTTCAAATTATATGAGACTGAGCGTGATGAGACGTGAAAAAGTGTGATTTGTAAGTTGTTGAAATATATAGAAGTGAAAAATTAAATGCAGGTCGAATTATATGAGATTTGTGTTTAAAATTTAACGTGAATTATTGTGGTTTTTCTTGTATGCGGCGCGTAGTTCTTGCACTGTATGTTCCAGCTCGGACAGCTTTATTTTATCGTGCGCGCGCAAAATAAAGTCCTCAATTATACGATCACGATCCTCTTCATCATCGATTTGCGCTATATAACCAAGTAGTGCATCCAGGCGTTTTCTGTACGGTTCCAAGTCTTGCGGCAAATTGTTTAAAACGGATGGCGGCGCGCCATACAAGCGATTCTGTGCTTCTTTTAGCGAAGATTTGTTTTTTATTCCTTTTCCTGTTGCCAGCCAGTCGATAGTTACTCCTGAAGCGTTTGCAATGGCTGTTAAGTGGTCAGTTCTGGGAAATGAGCCACTTAATATATAACGTAATGTAGATTCGTTCATACCGTCACACTCTCTAGCAAAAGCAGATACAGACTTGTTGCCCATGCATTCTTTAACACGGGCAGCTAGTGAGTTTTTTGCGTCGTCTATATGACCTGGCGTATTTGACGCATCCTTTTTGGTCATTTTGTTTGTTACCTATTGTATTTATTAATATTTGATAATTTCCATCATAAATCGCAATTTTTTTCGATATGACGCTTGACTATTCGCAATATTTCGCGAATAATGTGCATATCTTAATTGTTCTAATTGGATGATATAGCAAAATGGGAAAATTAAAAACGGCAGAAGAGGCAAAAGCTGAAATCAACAAAACCGGATTGACTATTGCAAAATGGTCGATCAAAAACAGTTTATCACCGGCTGTGGTTTATGCTGTTTTGAAAGGCGATCTGCAGGGGCAATATGGGGAAGCTCATAGAGCTGCTGTGCTGCTTGGCATGAAACATGGGGAAATCGCAGAAAACGATAGCGATACTCGTGAATTAAAACGCGCATAAGGGTGAAATTATGGAAAAAAGTACAGCACAAAGCATTATCTCTGATTGGGTGGCCGAGCAGGATGAACCGTTCACCAGCAGGGATGTTTTCGATAGCAATGACGAGCTGGAAAATATCGGTACCGTGTATGCAGTGATGAATTCTTTATTCAACTGCGGCGAGGTTGCACGGAAAAAAACCGATGGCGCTGGTTTTGTTTTTCTGCATGTCAATAAAGCCACTGACGACTTTGAGCGCTGCAAGGTTAATATTGGCGCAGGCAAAAAAGAACATAAAGCCGTTAAAAAACAACCTGAAAAACAGAAACAAATCGTGGCAAATCACGAGCCACAAGAAAACCAGCAAAACAAAGCCGTCGCCGATCAACAACAGCAATTTGGCCAGATCGCGGTGCCCGAGTCGTTCAGGATAACGTTAAAAACGCCCGCAGGTCTTGTGATTACAATTACCAGCGAGCAAATCAGCGTTTAGGTGCAATCATGAAAGAATGGTTTTCTCCTCAAGAGTTGGCCGGACTTATCGGCATGCCAGTGACTCCGTCTGGAGTTATAAGGTGGGCTAAAAAAAATTTAATCAAAACTCGCAAAAAACTGCGAAGTAAAGCGATTGAATACCACCTTCTCGACCTACCCCGTATCACCCAATCCTACATTGCACAAAACGGCTTGTGTTTTGAATCTGAATCAGCCGCTTGCGCTGAATCCACCCAGGCGGGTTCGCCCTTGCCCGTCGATGCCGACATCCATGAGTCGGCGGGTGGGTTCAGCGGAAGCGCGTTGCCATCGTGTCTTTCCTCCACACAGGTTGATGACGAGCCTGTGTTATCCGGTTCTGCGGTCTCTCTCTCTGCCGCAGATACCGGAACCTTTTTGGAAAGCAAGATTGGTATGGTGATGGATACGATTAAAGATGCCAATCACGATGCGCGCATTAAAGAAGCGCAGCGCAGGCTTGAAATCATAACGCCAATATTAAAACTTCCTGAGCGTTTTCCAGGCAGGCGTGCATTTGCTGAAGGCATTGCCAGGGAAAATAAAACATCGCCAGCGACAATTTATAGATGGGTTAAAGATTATAGGGCTGGTGGTTTTTTGGCGCTGGTTGACAAAAATAGAGCCGATCTTGGCCAGGCTCGCGTGCTTGTGTCCGCGCAGTTTGAGCGTGTTCTAAAGGGACTTGGAATGAAGTCAAACCAGGTCGCAAATTGTGCTGAGTGGTTGTTGCAAAAAGTGCGCGCGCTTTGGGCTGCGGGCGGCACATCGCATACGCAAGTATGGAGTCAAGCTGTTGCAATGCTTGGGTTGAAACTGATAGACGACGGAATGGATGAGATTTCCGCGCGTGCAATCGCGAAAATAAGCCATCCTAAACGGTTTGTTGAAGCTGAAGCGCATTACAGGTTGGTTGCAACCAATGATCGCAATGCTAAAGAGGTGTACGACAAACACAGACCTGCAGTATCTCGATCACGCAAAGACTTGTTGCCGGGCGATCTGGTATTCGGCGATGTTTCGCCGGTTGATATCCCGGTATTGCGTCCGGATGGCAGCACAGCGTATGCGCGCATGATTGCATGGATGGATGCAGCGGTTAACTGGCTGTTTACATCGCTTTATTTATGCCCACCCGCAACCGGCGTGCGACAAGAACACGTGGCGCTATCGTTTAGCAGCTCGTGCGAATCAGCGCCGTTCGGCATGGCAAAAAGACTCTACCTGGATAACGGTTCTGAGTACAAGTGGGAAGACATGCTAAAAGCCTGGTCAGAATTGGCCAGATTAACCGGAAACCAGACGCATGTTGAGATCATGTCTCAGATGCCACCAGCCGGAAAAATTGTGCGGTCAATTCCATTTCAACCCAGGGGAAAACTGATCGAGGGCGCATTCGGTAATTTGCGTTATTTCTTTGGCTGGCATCCAGCGTTTCAAGGTGGAAACAGAATGGCAAAGCGTTGCGCCAATCTCGGTGAAGCGGTCAAGCCAGTGCCTTTTGAAGAACTTCAACAATTTTTGGCGGCCGCAATGGCCGACTATCACGCAACGCCACAAGGCGGGCACCTGAACGGCAAATCACCACAGGAAGCGCTAGATGCACACCTGCAGAACGGCTGGAGACCGACGCGAGTGGATAAAGAGGTGTTGCTGCTTGCGTTTGCCGACCAAAGAGAACGCACTGTTCGTGGCGGCATAATCAACCACGGCGGGCGCGAATGGTACGCGGATTTCCTAGTTGGGTTGAACAAAAAAGTCGAGGTCAGATACCCGAAACACGACCCTCAATGTTTGTTTGTATTCGATCAGGGAAAGTTTATGGGCGTTGCATTGCCCGAGCAGGAATTCGGTCTGCTTGATAACGCTGGCGCGGTTGAAGCCGGGCGCAGGCGCGCAGTACTTCGCGAAGCAATCAAAAACATGGCCGGTCAGGTTGAAACGATACAAGTATCAGGCGCGATCGGTTCTCGCGGCAAGCTCATGGGCGTCGATGAAACCGTCACAAAAGCGCATAAATCCGCAGAGCAAGTACAACTGTCTGATGAAGCACTGAAAATCCTTGCAGCTAAGAAAAAAGCGCTGGAACAAAAAACAATGGACACATTAAACGAGGCAGCTAAAAAGGCTGTCGGCAGCGATCTTACACGATGGAAGCCGAAAGATGATCCAGAAATGGATGTATGGCGGGCCAAGTATGAGGATGATTAACAAGTCATGGGGGCGACATGGAAATAGAAGAAACAAAATCTGTGCACGACGCATTACAACTTGCTGAGCTGTTAGTCGAAACAGAGGGCGCTTCAGTTGGAGAAATCGTCGGCGAAACCGGAACCGGAAAAACACAAGCGGCGCATGCGGTTATGAGTCATTACGACGGCGTCAGAATTTGTTGTCATGAGGGCATGACGCGCTACCAGCTTGTATCTCGAATTGTCTGCGGTCTTGGTATTGAAGGGCCGTCAACACGTTGGCTTGAGTTGCTGTCTGCGTATCAGGAAAGATCGGGAATGCGGCCATTGCTGGTTGTTGATGAAGCCAACAAGTTGAAGTGGCAGGCGTTGGAAGTGTTGCGCTTTCTTGCCGATGAATGCGGCTTTGCTGTGATGCTCGTTGGTACCGAACTGTACGAGCGGCAATTTTCAAATGCCAGAACGCGGCCACTGTTGTTGCAGCTTGGACGCCGAATCGGTGCCAAGCGTGTTCGTATGGGGCATTTAGACCGTGCCGAGTGTGCGCGCTATGTGCTTATGCCTAAATTCGGTGAGGTAGACAAAGAAGTTGTAACCCGGTTCTGGACAGGATGCAGGCGCGGTAACTGGGGCGAAGCTGTGGAACTGGCTGGAGAATGTTTGAGACTGGCCCGGCTGAATAACAGCCAGATTCTCACAATGGCTATTTTAGATGCTGCGCTCAACTGGTTTGCAAATCGACGCGATGCAGCATGAGTCTCACATTAAATGAGATTTCTGCGGTGCTTGGCGTAGCAAAACCAACCGCATCGGCGCTCAAGAACGGCAAATATACAGCGCCAGAAACGGTTTCTAAATACCGGGCTTTGCTTGATGTGGTTGAAAGGGTTGCCAGCGAAAGCGGCGCAAAAAATGATCCGGACAGCATATGCGCAGCATGCCCGCGCGATGATTGCACCGGGTGCAGATTGGCTGAATTGATTGATTTATAACGGAGGGTGACATGAACCAAAGATGGTGTTGCGACAACCCAAGTCTTGCTCAAATTCTGAGCAGGTATTCGCAAGAAACAGGCGATGTAAATTTATACGCGATCCGCGCAGAAATGATTCCTGAATTTATTGCTGAACTTAAGGAGTATTTTGCTGCGGATCGTATTGGGGGTGATCAATGAAGAAAGTAAGAATGTTAATCAGGCAAACGCTGACACACAGCATTTATCGCGACTTAAGCGATGACGAAATCCAGGCAATTGAAAATTCGGACGACCCCGGCGAACTGGCCAGAGATTATGTATCGGAACAAAACATTATTGATTCTGAATGCATGCTTGACGAATTCGAGGTGATTGATAAATGACTATTGAAACAAAGGAAATCACACAAACAAACCTGCGCCCGAATTCACCGCCAGGATACATGCGTAACTCACAGGGTCACATGGTGCCTGAAGAAATGGTTCCAGAAATCGACAAGGCGCGCAATGAACTTGTACAGGAAATCATTGGTGACGCAGAGCGCATGCGCGAGCAGATCGCAGAATTCAAGCGGCGCGTCATGGGCGATCTGTATGCATTTATCGATCTGTCTGCGGAGAAGTACGGCGTCAAGATGGGCGGCCAAAAGGGCAATATCACCCTGATGAGCTATGACGGCGCATGCAAGATCAGGATCGATGTTGCAGAGCGCATTGTGTTTGATGAACGCCTGCAAATCGCCAAGGAATTGATCGACCAATGCATTCATAAATGGTCTGCGGGTAGCGGTGCTGAAATTCGCGCCCTGGTAGAGCACGCATTTCAAACCGACAAGGAAGGCAAGATATCGATCGGGCGCGTACTTGGCTTGACCCGGCTAGATATCAAAGACGATCAATGGGTGTCGGCAATGCAGGCAGTGTACGACTCGATGCAGGTATCCGGAACAACAACGTACATGCGGATTTATAAGCGTGTAGGCACAAGTAAACAATACGAACAACTTTCACTGGATTTTTCAAAGCTATGAGACGAGAAATAACTATAGACGATCTTGCAGGCAAACCTCATATTGTAATTGTAGAAGAAAAAGGATGTTTCACGGTATCGAATTTTGAGGGATGCGAGGCAATGGAAAGAGCGCACGAAGCGGCTCAGCACATCGCATTAAATAACCAGCGCGCAAAAGTCACCGTTGCCGTCAGGGTGCGTCAAATTACTTCTTATAAAGGAATTCAATCATGACAGCAAAAGTAATGCCATTCAGAAAGCCGGTTTCGCAGTACATGATGATGAATCAACATAATGATTCGTACCCGGTTGATAGAGAAATATCTGAAATCGTACACGAAGGACTGCGGCGCATTATCGATGGCGTTGAGCGCAAAGATTATATAGCGGCGGCAAACCGGGTTATCAAGGAGGCGCTTGGTACAAACATTATCATTTATGGCGAACTTGGACTGGTTCACGTCACCTTCATGATGACGATCAAAATAACAGATTTTTCCGGCCTTAGTTCTGCGCTCAACAACGACCTGTCAGCAATTATTGATCAGTATGGATTTGTTGATTACAGAAAGCTATCAAGAATTGCGTGTAATGCAGACGACGAGCGTTCTGATGCGGTCAGACGTTGCATCGCATTGCGCAACACGGCAGACATATCATGGGAGGCGCATAAAAATGTTAGCAGCAATAGACACTAACGCTCTCTTAATCGGCCTGTTCATAGGCGCTTGTGTTGGGTTTGTTATTGCATTGTGCCTGGTTGCTGTACACAGCATTGGGAAAAACGACTATGCAGAAAAGAACGACTGACAGCAGCGTTAATCGCGGCGCGTTGCTTGGCCTTGCGCATATGGGTGCAAAGCAGCTTGGCTGGGATGAAGATACTCGCAAATGCATGCAAAGACAAAAAACCGGCAAGGAATCGCTGAAAGACATGAGTAATAACGAATTGCTCGACTGGTGCTGGCACTTAAAGCGCATTGGCGCACAAATCGGAATACCGCATCCACCACGCAGAGGCGGCAAAAGCTGGGACAGACCGTCTGGGAGGCAACTTGGCGAGATACAACAACTTGCGCTGCAATTCGGGTGGACCGACGGGCTTGATGACAGCCGCCTGAATGCATTTGTAGAGCGTACAACCAAAGTTGAAAACATAAAATTTTTGATGCGCTGGCAGGCAACAGACGTGATATCAGGATTGCGTCGCTGGCTGAAGCAGATACAGACAAAACAAGGCATGGAGGATTTATGAAAATCGGCCGATGCCCAAATTGCCACAGCCATATTCAGCTAGAAGCCGTCATGCAGGATGAAGCCATCGGAAAACTGGCAACCATGCTGGCTTCAATGGAAGCCGATCTGGCGCGCCCGCTCATTTCTTATCTTGGATTGTTCAGGCCGGAAAAGCGAGACCTGGCAAATGACCGGGCTTTAAGGCTGGCTCAGGAAGTTATTGATTTAACTTCCGACAAGCAAAATCTTGCTGCAGCGCTGACTCAGACAGTTGAACTAATCCGCAGCAAAGGTGGCGGGCCGCTCAAAAATCACAATTACTTAAAGCGGGTAATTGATGGCATGGAAAAAACACCAAAAACACAAGTGATTATTGGGACAACAGGCGGCGGCAAGAATATCGGAAAGACAGAGCAGGCTTACATTGACTTGGAGAAAATGAAGCAGTGAACAAGCAGCCTGAAAAATGGTTTCGAGATTCGATCATAAGCGGCATACAGCGACTTCTATCACTGAGCCTTGAGGGAACGCCCGCATCAAAAACGATCACGCTAACCGCATCAACCTGGATCGATGTTCTGTGGCCAACGAGGCGCTGGGACGCCGAATTAGATGAGACAAGAATCGCAGAGGCATTTAGGCAATTGGCAGCCAGATCGGAACGCTGGCCACCGCCGAAAGCGTTGCTGCTAGTCCTGCCATCCAGGCCGGAACCATTAAAACTTGTATCCCCTGCTTGCGGCAAACGGGCCGCAATGCAAGCAATCAAAGAAGCAAAGGAAATTGTGGGCCTATGACCGATATGCCGAAACAGCACGAAATGCCTGAGTTGCTGGTTTGCATTGCAGACACAACAGCAAAAACATTACGTGAATGTACGGGTTTAGATGAGCAAACGGCCGGTCATATTGGTCACGAGGTCGCGATCAGCTTTGCCAAGGTTTATGCAAAGCAGGTTGTTTATGTACCGTCTGCTGAAAATTTTTTGAAGCACAGCCGGGACGAGGAAATCTGGAGCGAATTCAACGGCAGTAATCACAACGATCTTGCGCGCAAATACAACATTAGCGCGCAATGGGTCTACAAAATTATCAAAAAAATGCAGCTCATAAAAAGCAAAGAGGTGCAAGGGAATTTGTTTGAGGATATCTAATGTTAACAATTGAAGAAATCAGCGACATTGCGAATATTGATATGTCTGCTGCACGCAAAATTGTCAAGAAAAACAAATGGCCGTCTAAAAAAATTAGACACAACGGAAGAAGGAAGCTTTTTGTGTCAATAACTGTAGAAGAGCTTTGTGCAAAATTTGACAAAGCCCGAACAGAAGAAGAACGCAGAAAAAAAGAAACTTTCAAATACCACCGTCTTTGGATTTTGGTGATGTTAACCAACAGATGGCGTCAAAAACAAATCAATGCTTGCTTGTGATCGGTGCCGGGCTACCGGCTAAAACTAACCAAAGAGGATGATTCATGAAGAAACTTTTATTTACGGCCATGCTGCTCATTGTATCGATGCCAGTATTGTCCGCCGATCCGCTTATTTTTACGCGTTGCGAGCGAACTACCGGAACGCACGATATAACGGCGGACGTAACCGTCGGCGGTGTAACTCAGTCGATCACAAAGACGTTTGGCGGCATCGATGCATTTGACTTCCTTGTCGATGTATCAAGGAAACTTGGCAATGTCGCGCCAAACGCGTTATTCAAAGCGCCTTGCGATCTTGTGCATGACGACGGCGTCGGCAATGAGACGGTTATTTACAGTTGCTCAACGCGGCCGGATAGCGCGTCTTGTGCGGCGTTTGACGGGAATATGTCGTTTGATGGATCAAAAATCGCGTTTTCGGTGTTTGAAGGTTCGATAACAGGGTATCCGGTGCCGCTATACGAGAAAGACCTTGATCCGAATGCAGACACGCCGAACAACTTTATCCGGTATGAGTATCTGCCTTCCAAGCACCTGTCGGCGACAAGAGCGGATATTTATGAGTACGACATCGCCACTCAACAAACAACGCAGGTAACGCAGCAATCGCCGTGGGTGTTTAATTTCGGGCCGATTTATACAGACGATAACAGGCTGGCTTTCTTGTCAACGCAACAAAACCAGTACGGCCCTATTATTTTTAAAACGACAGCAGCAAATCCGACTGTTTTATGGTATTCGATAGACACTGACGGCAATAATTTGCGCCTGGATTCAACGCACCAAATCGCGATCGAGCAGCGCGGCACAGTTATGTCTGAAGGACACCTGTTGTTTCCAACGGATTTATTCTGGGGCGCGTATCCGTTCAGGCACGATAATTCAACCCCTGGCAATTTTGGCACACTGGATAACCATACTGCATACTGGAGACAAGGATTTTATGGCGAGCAACAGTTTGCTGTTTTCGGTCAGCACGTAGAGCAAACCACGGTTACCAGCTACGGGTCGAAATGGAATGCGCTGCGCTGGCCGAAACAGATATCAGATGGCCGCGCTTGCGGGACGTCATATTACCGTAGAAACAACTACGGCCTGGGTGAGTCTTTTTGCTTTACTCCAGAGCAGTTTGGCAGAGAAGGCGTTCGTAACACTGCAAATGGCGGTGAAACGTACTTGCCAACGGATGTTATACGCCTGGCAACATGGGACAGAGCTGGCGATAAAACAGCAACTGTAGATGTAAATTTTACAGACCTGTTTTATGGCAAGACCGGCCATCCATTTCCATTAACAGGCAACGGGATTGGTCTGAGTTATGGTGCTGGCGGCTGCTCTTCTATACTATCCGCCGAGCCGTTTACGGCACTTGGCATACCATACCCGCCGCACATTCAAAACGGTGGCGGTATGCGTCAAGCGCAGTTTTACGAGGAATTGCAAAACCATCGTCCAGGCGTTGTCGGGTGTAACGTTGATTTATACAAATTGACAGCAATACCGTCTTTGTTGCCAAGCGACATGACGCCGTTAAAAACCGATCCAAATTGGCACTTTATTATGGCATCACCTGCCGTGCCGTATTCAGCGATTCATGGTGTGCAAAAACCGGCCCAGCTACCAAGGCCGGACGAAATTACAACCATTGTGCTGTCTGAGGAAGCGGGTTCTCCATTTGGCCTGTTTGGTGCAGCATCAACAGAAGACCGGGAGGCTGCGCCTTGCGACGGATTTGCAACGGGATTGACGTCGCTGCATGCATGTGGCACAGAAATGTTCCCGATCGTTGATAGCGACATCTTTGCTGTTCGTATACTTGTACCGGAACCAAATGACGGCAGCCTGGTTTCATCAACACCGCCAAAAGTATCCAGAGCAACTGTTACAAATCATTGGGGCATGTCGCTGAGTGTGATTGGTGAAATTCCGGTCAGGAACAAAAACCCGGACGGAACACCGGTCATGGAACAAGACGGAATTCATGAAGACACCAGCTTTGCTGTCAGGCTGCCCGCAGATATGCCGTTCATTGTGCAGGCTTTGGACAAAAAAGGGCGAACCCTTTTCACGGATTTCTCGCCACAGGCAACAAAACCCGGTGAAGAAAAAACATGTGGAGGCTGTCACATTCATGACGGTCAGCCAAGACGCCAGTTTTCTCAATCCTTTGCGGCAACGCCAAGCTACAACGTGCAAACAATCGGTATCGGCCCGAATGTCACACTGATTGACGGCGCTGACGCGCAGGGCAACCCGATTACGCGCACTGTTGCAGGAAGGTCTGTTGCATATGATTTTGATGACGTGTATCCGATATTTCAGACACATTGTGCAGCATGTCACAGCGGCGCTACGCCAGCCGGTGACTTGAATCTGTCAAACGACAACAGCCCGACAAACCGCTGGGCAACCACAGACAATACCTGGCATCGGCTTGCGCACAACAACCAGCAGACCGGGATAATCAACAAAGCGACATACCTTGGCAGCACCGGATTAAAATCGCCATGGGCCAGTAAATTCCTGCATCGCTGGTGTGCCGCCTGCAGCCCTGTCTATTGGTATGCAGCGAATGAGCGTACCGACAACAGAGCAGATGCCGATTTAACGATGGGCGTTGCATTTAATCCAGCTCACCCAACAGTCAATCTAACTACAGAAGAACTTGGCATGCTTGGACGCTGGATCGATCTTGGTGCGCCTGGCGGAACTCAGGAGAAGAATGATCGATTGCGCCCTACATTAACGCTGGTCGCAGATCATAATGGTTCAC
The DNA here is from genome assembly GCA_031316255.1 of Nitrosomonas sp. Classification (NCBI taxonomy): domain Bacteria; kingdom Pseudomonadati; phylum Pseudomonadota; class Betaproteobacteria; order Nitrosomonadales; family Nitrosomonadaceae; genus Nitrosomonas; species Nitrosomonas sp. Next base: position 3,674,953 of record JALDQW010000001.1, read on the forward strand.
AGATTGACGGACTGCGCGTTGGCGTTACGGATTCCAAGTCCGGCATCAATCCTGCAAGCGTATCGGTGTGCATCGTTGGAACTACCTGCGACAACCTGATCACAACACCCGTTTTGGATGGCGTATCGGTTGTAAATCTGGCTGCGCCAATCACCAATCCTGCCACTCTGATTCGTGCAAGCGTCTCAGATAATTCGGGCAACACCACCGAACTGGAATTTACCGCAGAGTATTTAATGCGGTTTAACGTTTCAGGCGGGTCCAATCCACCGCCGCCGCCATTAACAATCAACGTTGGTGCTGATGCTGCGATCAACGAAGGCGCTACATTTTCCAGAACGATAACTGTATCGGGCGGCACCGGAACCGGGCGCACATACGATATTGAATGGGAAACTGGCGCAACACTTGAAAGCGGAACCATCACTGACGGTGCGGCAGATTTCTCAATATCGAGACTAATGCCCGATGGCGACAAAGTGCAAACCGTAACCGTGCTTGTTTCTGACAGCGGAAACAACACAGCAACAGGAAACTTTGTTTTGACAACAAACGATGTTGCGCCGACGGGTACTGTTGACGGCAGCGGGCAGGCAACAACGAATCAGCAATACTCAATCGGGTTTATTACAACCGACCCGGGAGATGACCTGGTTACAGGGTATTTTGTAGACTGGGGCGATGCTGTCAGTAACAATGCATTAACGCACACCTACACCCTGGCAGGCACATACACCGTAACAGGCTATGCGATCAATGAAGACGGCCAGCACCTGATCGGAACGCACCAGGTCGTTGTAACCGATCCACTGCCATGTATTGCCACAATAGAGCCGCTCAGCGCGACAGACATACGGTTGAATACAACCAACTGTAACGTTGTGCCTTAATATTAAACAATTAAATCGGGTGCGGGAAACCGCATCCGCATATGGAGAAATAATCATGATGGGTGAAGAAAAAACCGGCAGCCGCAAGGTGGTCATGACCAAATGGATGTTGATAATTTACGCAATAGGTACGGCGGTATATTTACTGTTAATGGGGTTTCAGGGTGCGACGCCACCCGATTCATTCATGTTTAATTTTACGCTCGGCGTGGGCGCAATTGGCGGTGCGTTTTCGCTGGGAAACATGATGGAACACCGGTACAAGGCAATAGCGGTTAACAAAGAAGAAAACAAGCCAGGCTGAAATAAAACTGGCCCATCACGGGCCAGTCCTATTGATAGGAAATGATCATAAAGATCAATTGTTATAACGGCACGGGATTGTCAGGGTTTAGGATTAAATTCAAGCACGAGGTGAAAGCATGAGAAACGAAATCATTGAAACATTGGCCAGCGACATATTCAAAATATCGCTGGCGGTCGGGTTGGCTGTTGGGGTGTCGGTGGCTGTGGGTGTGTCGCTGGTTTGGTGGGTGGTGGTGTAAAACTTATGTAACTCGTTGTTTACTGTGTTAATCTTGTCCAGTCCAAAAGGGCTCTAAATAAAAAAGGGGAATAAAGTGAAAAAAACAATTTTAATTGTGCTGGTTTTTGCATATCTTTTGACTGGTTGCGCAACCATGTTTAATGGGTCAACTCAACAGATAGCAATCAGGAGCAACCAGGCGGAAGCCGAGCTGTATGTCAATGAAGCATATGTTGGCAAGGGAAATACTGTTACAACGTTTAAGAAGAAAGAAGATTACATAATAACTGCGCGCATGGAAGGTTGTAATGAAGTAAGCGTTCCGGCATCAAAATCTTTTGACGCGACCACATTGCTCGGTATTTTTATAGATTTTGGCCTGATTTCGATTTTAGCAATAGACGGCGCTGGAACCGGCGCGTGGAACAAGTTCGATCAGACAAGCTTTGTTGTTGATCCACAGTGTCCTAAAACTAGCAATATGCGTATTCCATACGATCCAGACTTTTATTCATGGCTTGGCTAATATTTAACAAGTCACTTGTAGTGCCACATAATAAAGCCCGGCAGTTTTAAGAGTCCGGGCTTTATAATTCACAGATAGATGGCTGCGACTTTTATTACTTATCAAAAACATCATGTAATTTAATAATTTTGTATAGGGCCGGCTTTCCGTTAATTGTTTCAACAGCCACATCAACAATAAAAGCCTTATTAAAAGGATGAGCTTCATCGAACAACATTTTTACTTTCAATTCATCATTGATGAACATTACCTTAACATCGCCACTAAATACACTTTCAATTTTAGCTCGATCACCTGCTTTATTACTGTGAGGGTCATTTCTGGCCTGGGCCCAGTACATAACAACGCTTTGATGGATTCCGGTAACTGGTTCTTTCAGCGCATTTAACGCTCTTCTAATAGCATTTTGAGCTGCATTGGCATCGTTTGAACCAATGGTTAAGTTGATTTTCATATCTCCTTGTATGTTAAGAGATGCAATATTCATTTGGGCCCCATTATCTTTTGCTATTGGTTCAAGGATATTATTAAGATTTTCCAGGGTGGATTTGTTAATATTCTCGGGCTTTTTGTCACTTTCGCTTAACCATTTATACCATACCTTAATATGTTTTATATATTCAGTTATGGTTTCTGCGTGATCTATTAACGGCAGTGCGTAGGGCGAAAGAGCCGCGAGTTCAGCAATAATACTTCCACTTCGTATTTCTTTTATATATAGCTTAACATCATCAGCTGCAATAAAAGGGTCGTGTTCAGCTAGGAAGTGTCTGTATTCATTACTCATGCTAATCAAGCTTTTGGCTAAGTCTAGTAGCTCAATTGGACGCTCGTTTTTTATTTCTATCGTCAGTGTTATTTCTTCGCCCATTGATAAGCCTAATTCATTTTAATATGAACGCCGTGCGCGCGATAGCATCAATCCAGCCACCCCTAAACCGATTAAAAACAGCACACCAGGCTCTGGCATGACCCGCGAGCCAATGTCTGAATTCAACGAAAGACCGGGGTCAACGTGAATGTTAATGATTTGGGTCAATGAGAATGGCTGAAAGTTTTGGCCAAACCCTAGCGGCAATATTTCCACGATGTTACTAAATATATTTTGCAAACCATCGTCTGAATTATATTTAATTACGCTCGCGCCATTGGTATCAAATGCAATATTTGAAAGGTTGAAGTAATAGTCGGATTCAATGTGGTTTGTATTTACATTAACTGGGGTGGCCAACGCAACAAAATTTGGTGAAAAAAGCCAGGATGGCAACCCATAGTCGGTATCGGTAATGCTGATTCTCAGATCAACCGCTTCGCCTAGCGAATGGACTCGACTGCTAAACCCGAGCGATGGGTAAAAAGGATAAGGCGATACCGATGGCCCTGTATTTGCCGTTCCGAACAGATTAGTGCTTGTTGCGCTAAAAATGATTGAAAAGTTCGGGAGCAATAGCCTTGTAGAGACCTGTCTTGATGACGATGCCGTGCTGTCGGTATAGGTGTGCGTAGTGCCGCTCGACAAGTCTTCGATCTTTACAATAAGCTCAGCATGCGCGGTTGAAATCCAAAATGCGGAAGCGAACAGGCAAAGCACAATCTTTTTCATATTATCTCCCCTTTAGTTTGTTTTACCCATTTGGAAAATGCATGCAAGTTCTGTGCCAAAACAAAAATCAATTATGTGCCAATGAGTTGAAATTGTGGCGCAATTTGACTGTAAAATTTTTCGACATAATTTTGAGTTATTCAGAGTTGTTTTCCCGCTTGGGATCAATCGCCCAGCGGTTGCACTGCTTGCAAATTACCCATGCTGTTTTGGGAAAATCAAAACCGGCTTCAAGCAATATCTTGTAGCCGCAATCGCAAAATCGATAGCCGCGCCGGTAGTCTTCCGGCTTGTTGAGGACAGACACTAAACGACTAAGCGCCAGGAATCATCTCTTTGTACTTGCGGCCGCGGTGTTGATACCAGGCGATCCAGCCGAAGGCGCGCACCAATACCCGGGCAATCTGGTCGACGTATGCCAGGCCGTTGACCTGGACGCACATTTGCTCGAACAGGTTGTCCCAGTGCTTGCGGTTTGCGCCGTAATTTCCTTTGATGAACGTGTGTCCGCTTGGAATGCTGGACTCGAGCCAAAGATAATCATAACGGTAAGCAAAATCATGAATCAGGCTTGGGATGAACAGCAGCCCGGTTGGCGACATGATCGCCCACAGCGGGCGCGGGATCGATGCGCCGTCAAAAATAAACCCCGCCGGTATCACGGCAATCGAGCCGTCCGGCAGCTGGCAGTGCCAGTCCTCGACCACCTTCCACTTGCGGATGTGCGTCAACCAGCGCCAGATTCGCGCCCAGGCCGGGTAATTTTTGGTGTAAATCGGAATGGGCTCGAGCTTGGGCATGTCCATGTTTTTAATCTCCTTGTCTAAAAAGCTTGGAACGCCTGCATTACACCATAACGCCAATCAACTAAATATTTAAACCGGTTTAGTTATACGGTTATCAAAATATGCAAGATACTGGAGTCTCACAAGCAAGCACTGCAAGCCCGCCAGGGCTTTATCCGTTAGCCAGGTAATCGAGGCGCGGTACCCTGGCGGGATTGTTTAAGGAGAACTTATGCCAATACCTGCACTTTATGCGATGGCCGTTGCCGTGATACTCGGTGCCGGTTTTGCCGGAGGCTATACCCTGTCTTCAAAAATTGCCGCCGGAAATCTCAAACAATGCGAGCTGGACAAGTCGACCATGCTGCTTGGCGCTGAGCGTGAGGCAAGCGAGAGAATGCAGGTTGCAGAGGAATCGACGCAAAACGCATTTGCATACGCCATGAACCGCATCATCGACGCAGAACAACAAGCCGAGGAATTAAGGAATGAAGCTAAAAATCATACGACTGGCCGCGATTGCCTGTCTGGTAATGCTCGCCGGGTGCTCGAGCAATCCGCAGCGTTTGAGCAACAACGCGTGCCCAAGAATACCCGAAGCGCTGATACAACCGTTGCCGGAACTGCCGAAGATACCCGCAACAGGGCAACAACAGACGCAGATATCGCCGACTGGATCGCAACCGTCAGCGGACTCTACGACCAATGCCGGGGGCGTGTTGAAGCTATCGCCGAATGGGATAACGGGATGGCCAGACGTTGATTGATAATGGATCAGATTGATATCGCGAACGAGCGCGAACAAATGGACACGCAACGCGCAATAGAGAACGCCAGAAAATTGCACAAGGCCGCCGAAGCAACCGGCCATTGTCTGTTTTGTGGGGACGATGTTGAAGATGGCGTGCGCTGGTGCTCGCCGGAATGCCGGGATGATTGGGAGGTGCGGCAGTAATGGAAATTACGGTTACATGGCAAATGGTAGCCTGGTTGATTGGTCTTGTGAGCGCGTGGACTGGGTTTTTGATAGGCATTATCAAATTACTGATCGGGGGCATGATCCGTAATCTGGATCGTCGTATTGTGGTCAGCGCAGACGAATGCAACGCCAAATGGGCGCAAGTCGACGCCAGTCTGAAGCGAACCGATGCTGATTTGAGACGCCTGATCGCGCAACTGCCAATTGAGTACCAGCGGCGCGAAGACTCAATCCGGGAGACAACGGCAATGAATGCAAAGCTTGATCGCATCTATGAAATACTCGTAACCTGGAAGGAACAAGAAAAATGATTAGTCAAGATGTTGTTGATGTCGCGCGCGCTGAACGCGAGACGTTGCGCTGGATAATACTGTCTGCGCTTTGGTATGCGCGGCCATATGGAACTAGCGAGCATGTTTTACTGAGAACGGCGCATGATATTCCATTGCGCGTAACATCCGACATGGTTCGCAACGCGCTGCACTATCTGAAAGGCCGGGGGCTGGTTGCTGTATCCGAAAACCAACCCATGTGGCACGCAGAAATCACCGCCGAAGGCGAAGATGTGGTCGATTATCGCGCTGATGCGCCTGCCGGTGTGGCAAGGCCACCAAAGTGGTAACAATAAATTGATATGGCCCGCCAAACCAAAATAGACGCCCTGCCAGATCCGGTCAAAGCCTGGCTGGATGATGCGCTTGCAGAGAATAATTTCAGCGGCTATCAATTACTGTCCGAAGAACTGAAAACACGCGGGTATGACATTTCTCATGCGTCCGTGCATCGATACGGACAGAAGATCGAAAAACGCATGGCCGCAATCCGGGCAGCCACTGAAGCCGCACAGATGCTCGCAAAAAACACGCCGGATCAGTCTGATGAACTGAGCGCGTCGGTTATTCGCATGGCGCAATCGGAATTGTTTGATGTGATGGTTGATTTGCAGGAAGCGGAAGCTGAGAACGACCCGGCAAAGCGCGTCAAGCTGTTAAGCCGCGCAGCTTTGGCGATATCCAACCTGGCAAGAGCCAAAGTGATACACCGCAAATGGCAGGATGAAGCTCGAGCAAGGACTGAAGCCGCAGCCGCATCGGCTGAAAAAATTGCCAGAAAAGGGGGATTATCCCCCGAATCGGTTGACGCCCTGCGCCGTGAGATACTCGGGATTGTCGAATGAGCGATATTCCGGTTGTTATTCCAGACACTGCCGCAGGGGAATTCAACGCCCCTGCGGTGTTAATGGATTATCAAAAACGCTGGGTGGCAGATGATTCACCGTTAAAAGTTATCGAAAAATCGCGCCGCACCGGCCTGACCTGGGCTGAGGCGTCCGACAACGTTCTGACCGCAGCATCCGCCAGAACGGCTGGCGGTCAAAACGTGTATTACATCGCCTACAACCAGGACATGACGATTGAATATATCCAGGCGTGTGCGATGTGGGCGCGGGTATTCAACTACGCCGCATCCGAAATCGAAGAAGGCATGTGGGATTCGGAAGACGACGCGGACAAGCACATCAAGACCTACACCATCCGCTTTCCGGCATCCGGTTTTCGTATCGTTGCATTATCCAGCCGCCCGTCAAACCTTCGCGGCCGTCAGGGGATTATCGTCATCGACGAGGCCGCATTCCATGAAAAACTGGATGAGCTGTTAAAAGCTGCGCTGGCGATGCTGATCTGGGGCGGAAAAGTGAGAGTAATCTCAACCCATAACGGCCAGGACAATCCATTTAACGAACTGATTACCGATATCCGGGCTGGCAAGCGTTCCGGTACGGTCCACCGGGTAACGTTCAAAGAGGCCGTTTCAGATGGTCTGTTTATCCGCGTGTGTTACCGGCTTGGAAAGCCATGGTCAAAGGACGACGAGATTGCCTGGGTTGCAAGCGTTTATGCATTCTATGGCGACGGCGCGACCGAGGAACTGGATTGCATTCCGTCAAATTCCAGTGGCGCATGGTTGTCCAGAGCATTGATTGAATCGCGCATGTCACCGGATACGCCCGTTTTACGCTGGGAATGCAAGGATGGTTTCGAGCTGCTGCCGGATTCTGTGAGACATGCGCAATGCCAGGACTGGATTAATGACAACCTGAAACCGCAAATTGAGGGCTTGTTTAAAGAACTCATCTCGTTTGTTGGCGAGGATTTTGGGCGGTCTGGCGATCTGACAGTGCTCGTGCCGTTAATTCAGCAACAAAACCTTGTGCGCAAGTCGCCGTTTGTGATCGAGCTGCGCAATGTGCCTTTCCGGCAACAAGAGCAGGTTTGTTTCTACCTGATCGACAACCTGCCGCGTTTTCGCGGTGGCGCGTTTGATGCCAGAGGTAATGGCCAGTTTTTGGCTGAAGTAGCGATGCAACGCTACGGCGCAACCCGCATCGAACAAATCATGTTGTCAGAAGGCTGGTACCGGGAACACATGCCGCCGGTCAAGGCGGCATTGGAAGACGGCACGCTGGACGATCTACCCAAGGATGCGGACATCCTGGATGATTTGCGGGCTGTGCAGGTCGTGCGTGGCGTGCCGAGAATACCGGAAACGCGAACAACCGGGCAGGATAAAAAGAAACGCCACGGCGATGCAGCGGTGGCTGTCGCTCTTGCTTATTACGCCAGCCGCGAAATGCAAGGCGCGCCGATTGAATTTATGAGCGCTGGCGGGCGTGAAAGTTTTGATAGCGGCATTGGTGGCGGTAGAACGGATTGGGGTGGATTCAATGGATTCTGAACAAAAAACAAAGCAACCAGAAAAGGCTGAAATCGCAACCAGCCGTGACGGCCGCGACATAACCCGTGGCTGGCTGAATGCGCTTATGCATGCGCCTATTGACGACAAGATTGTTGTCGAACGTGGCGGTGGCGATTATAAGATTTACGAAGAAGTGCTGCGCGATGACCGTGTGCGTGCGGGTGTGAACCAGCGCATTTACGGTGTGATTGCCAAGCCGTGGGAAGTCATGCCGGGCGGCAAGCGTGCAATTGATAAAGCGGCCGCAGATTTTATTAAAGATCAGATCGACAATCTTGAGTTTGACAAAATCACCCTGCAAATGCTGCACGGCACGTTTTACGGTTTTTCTGTTGCCGAGGCGATGTGGGGACAAGACGGCTCACGCGTTGTGATTGACGATATCCGGGTGCGCAACCGCAGGCGCTTTGCATTTGACGGCGAAGGCGCTTTACGGCTCAAGACATTTAATGATTCCATGCCGGGCGAATTGATGCCGGACAAGAAATTCTGGGTGGTTGCATTCGGCGCGGATCATCACGATGCGCCGTATGGCCTGGGACTGGCGCATTATCTGTATTGGCTGGTATGGCTCAAGCGCAATGTGACGCGGTTTTGGGCGGTGTATCTCGAAAAATTCGGCACGCCCACAGCGCTTGGCAAGTATCCAGGCAATACCACGGAAGCAGAAAAACAAAAGCTTTTGAATGCACTGCGCGCGATTCAGCGTGATTCTGCGGTAACGATCCCGGAAGGAATGGAAGCCACATTGCTTGAAGCCTTGCGTGCATCAGCCGCCGACCACAAGGATTTTGTTAACCAGATCAACGACGCAATTTTAATGGTCTGCCTGGGCCAAACCGCAACCGCCAGCGGCACGGCTGGAAAGCTGGGCAATGAGTCAGAGCGTGAAACAGTCAAAGACGCGATACTGAAAGCAGACAGCGACATGCTGTCAGAGCGGTTTAACCGGACAATTGTCAAGTGGCTGGTTGAGTGGAATTTTCCGGGTGCTGCATTGCCAACCGTTTACCGGGTGTTTAGTGATGAAGACCTGGACGCGCGCATCGAACGAGATACCAAAATTTCCGGCATGGGGTTTAAGCCGACGCTGAAATATATCCATGAGACCTATGGAGGCGAATGGGAAGAACGCGCCACCGCGCCAGAAAACCCTGACGAAAATCTTAAGCAATCCGGCGGCAAAGAACAAAATCCGCAATTTGCCGAAAGCGAACAAGCCGACCATGACCCGACATCGATAGACAGTCAAACCGATATCCTGGCCGCTGAGTCAGTCAAAGCAGGCGCGGTAATCCTGGACAAAGTGCGCGACATTGTCGGAAAAGCCGACACACTCGAACAACTGCGCGACGATCTGCTCGCCGCTTTCGGCGAACTGGATTCGAGTCAGTTGGTTAACGTTATGGAAATGGCGTTTATCGCTGCGGATTTGTCGGGGCGGTATGACGTGCAAGAGGGCGATTAATGCTCATATACGCTGAGGACGGCAGGATTATCTTTAAGTGCGAGCATTGCCCGGAATCGTCGCTTATAACTGGCGTAAAAAATAAGCGACAGTTCCAGACCGCACTAAATCGTTTTTATCGTGAGCATGATTGGAGTTGCAAAGCACGGGCCGAGCACATCAAAAATGTTCGTGAGGCCAAAAAGGCGGCTAACAACATAATCAAGCTAGTTTCTAACCAAAGGAGAAGATAATGACAAACGACGTAAAAAGTGTAGCAAGCTATCATTTGGTAAATGCAAAGCATCTTGTCGAGGTTGCGGTTAGACGTATTGATGATGCAATACGCTACACGGAATCAGAAAAATCGAAGAGGCATCAATACCAAACCCCGCAATGGCATCACACCATACTATGGACAGGTTTTGCATTTATCGTTGGTATGCTGCTTGGCGGTGGTCTGGCGTCAATATAATGTTTCATCTAGGCAAGCGCTCAAAAAACCGGCTTAACGGCGTGCATCCTGATCTGGTTCGTGTCGTTAAGCGTGCAATTGAAATCACCGAAACGGATTTCACCGTTCTGGAAGGTTTGCGCTCTCTTGATCGGCAGGCCGCATTGCTGCGTCTGGGGCAATCCAAAACCATGAAAAGCCGACATTTGACGGGGCATGCAGTCGATCTCGCGGCGATGGTTAACGGTGTTATAAGTTGGCAACCGGATCATTACATGCCAATTGCCAGGGCGATGAAGCACGCGGCGGCTGAGCTTGGCATAAAGCTGGAATGGGGTGGCGACTGGCGCACGTTTAAAGATTTCGTTCACTGGCAGTTATCATGGCAAGTATATCCGGCAAAAGATGAAACGCATTAAAACGCGTTCTAAGCGATTATTTTTGTCTCGGACATATAAAGGTATGTCTTCGATCAAAATAACAAAAAGTGAACCCCAATTGAACCCCTTAGAATCGATTACGAAATGGCGGACAAATGCCGCTTAAGCTTTCGCCCACGCAAATTGCCTTCAATGCGCGCGAGGATGGCAAATTTAACCGGCCATTCCAGGCGCAGGTTGATTTTTTTCGCGGCAAGCTCAACCTGCCGACAGAGCGATGGGACGATATCGTCAAATCCGCGCACGACCGGGCGTTTATCGTAGCCGGTGCAGCCAAGGCCGATTTGCTCAACGATTTGCGCGGCGCGGTGGATAATGCGATTGTTAATGGTGAATCTATTCAGGCATTCCGTAAGCGGTTCAATGATATTGTTAGAAAGCATGGCTGGGAGGGTTGGACAGGATCAGGCAGTAAAGCCGGTCGAGACTGGCGAACCCGCGTAATTTATCAGACCAATCTGTCAACCAGCTATGCGGCCGGACGCTTCAAGCAGCTTAACGATCCCGACCTTGTTGCTGTTCGGCCGTACTGGAAGTACATTCACAACGACACTGTACAGCACCCGCGCCCGCTGCATGTGAGTTGGTCTGGCATGGTGCTGCACAAGGATGACCCCTGGTGGCAAACGCACATGCCGCCTAACGGCTGGGGCTGTCGTTGCCGGGTAAAAGCCGTGCGCGAATCGGAATTTAAAAATGAGAAAGCGCCGGATGATGGATCGTTTACACATATCGACAGCCAGGGTAAACGGCATTCGGTGCCAAACGGGATTGATTTTGGGTTTGATTATCAGCCTGGTGCGAATGCGCACAAGGAGTTGAAAGACCTGATCGGTCGTAAATTGCCGAAGTTTCCAGATACAGTGGCCGACAAAATCAAGCGCGATTTAAGCGCAGTTGGCGTTCTGCCGGATACCTTTGTGCCAGCCAAGACCATCACAGAAGCTACAGAGAGAATAAAAAATCTTGGGGTTGATGATGTCAGCCTGAAAGGTTTAAAAAAATCAGAAGCAAACGCGGTGCTTGAAGCTGTGGAAAATGAAAGCAGACACGCGCCCATCAAATTAAATAAATTAAGTACATACAGGTCATCCAGGTCGCGGGCTGCAGCAAGTTATACCCCAATGTTGAATTGGGTAAAAATCAATCTATCATATGCAAGCAAGGTTAATTTTTCAGAGGCGGTTTCATATGAAACCCAGCTAAAGAAACTGGATGACATAAAAAAACAGTTAACAGGATATCTGGGGGATAATCGGTACGCTCAGAGCACCGTCAGAGCGCGCTTAAGAAACGTCAACAGCAGGATCATTGATATTGAAGAACGTATGAAACGCGGCGAAAAGGCACGGCCGTGGACTATTTCATCAACTATGAAGACCGCGGAAGATTCTCTGAAGACTACCATTACGCACGAGCTTGGCCATTACAGACATTACAGGCATATCGGAATTACTACTCGTTTCGATTTTGATCCGAAAAATAGCATATCCGAGTACGGCCGAACAAACAGCAAGGAATATCTGGCAGAATGGTTTGTCCAATATAGATTGAATGGTGAGCAGGATGTGCCAGGCGATATGCTAAAACTGTTTAAGGAGATTGAGTGATGCAGAATTATAGATGCCTGGAATGCAAAAACTACCTTGGCGATTTATCGTGTCAGGCGTTTGAGATCATACCCGAAGAAATATTGACAGGTGGAAATGATCATTCAAAACCGCTGCCAGACCAGGACAATGACATCGTGTTTGAGCCGATAGACGAATGATCAAAATCCAGATAGAAATCGACGACCGCGCTGTCACGCAAATGCTGCAACGGCTGATCGATGCCGGGCGGAATCCGCGACCGGCGCTGTTGGAGATTGGCGAAGAGTTGCTAGACTCGACAAAGCGGCGTTTTGAAAACGAATCTGCGCCAGATGGCAGTGCATGGGCGCGCAACAGCCCGGTGACGATCAAGCGCAAGGGTCGCGACCAGCCGTTGACCAGCGGCGGCACGCTCATGGATCAGATCAATTACCAGCTTACCGGCAGTGATACGCTGGATGTTGGCAGCCCAACTATTTACGCGGCCATGCAACAATTTGGCGGTGCAAAATCTGAATTTCCAAACCTGTGGGGCGATATCCCCGCCCGGCCGTTTATCGGCATATCCGAAGAAGACGGCAAAATGATCGTCGATACATTTAACAATTATCTGCGAAAAGAAATCGGTTAAAAGCTTTAAACCGGTTTAACTGTAACCATCTATTCTACCGGGCTATTCTGTCCGGTATGAATATCGAAATCCCTATATTCAAGCCAGGCACGCATATCCCTATGACGGGAAGCGCGATTACATTTTCCGATGACGATGTATCGGCGATGGCACAAGCCTATGACCCTGATTTGTTTGATGCGCCGGTTGTAATCGGACACCCCAAGCATGACGACCCCGCTTGGGGCTGGGCGCAAAAACTCGCATTTCGCGATGGTTCGCTATGGGCCAGTCTGCGCGATCTCCATGATGATTTTGTTGGGCTGGTGCGCAACAAGCAATTTAAAAAAATCAGCGCCAGCTTTTACCATCCGCAGCAACAAGGCAACCCAAAGCCTGGCACATATTACTTACGGCACATCGGGTTTCTGGGTGCCGCAGCGCCATCGCTCAAAAGTCTGCCATCGGTCAATTTATCGGAAGAAGATGGGGCGATTGTTTTTGAGGAAAAAATGTACTTTCACCCCGCGATAAATCTCATGCAATCCGGACAAACGGAAAGCATTAACTATACGGAGAACAACCCTATGCCAGACCCTAAAGACAGCAATCAAGATGATCGCATCAAAGAAATCCAGAATGAAAATGCGCGTCTTCTCGCGGAGAATGCACAGCTTAAAACCAAATCCACTCAATTCCAGGAACAAGCCACTGCTGCACAAACGGCACTGGCTGAGCGTGAGCGAGCCGCCATCCACGAAGGCCACGCCGCTTTCTGCGAAAAGCTTGTCACAGAAGGCCGCCTGTTGCCAGTTAACAAGGCTGTTGCTGTGGCTGCGTTGGATTTGATCGCTGCTCAGGAAAAGCCGCTCGAGTTTTCAGAAGGCGACGGCGTCGCGGCATCGCTAACGGCGGAAAAATTCAAGGGCGCGTTGCAGGCCAGCCCGGTGGTTGTTGATTTCTCTGAACACTCGGCAGAAAAAGATGGACCAACCGCGCAACGCAAGACAAATGTGCCAACCGGTTATGACGTAGACCCGAAAGCTGCGGAGCTGCACAGCAAGGCGCTGGCATTTATGGAATCCCACCCCGGTATTGAATACATAGCCGCCGTTACGGCTGTTCAGTAACCCGATCACGCAACAACGGCAAACGGTTGACAATCAAACAGGAGCATAAGCAATGACCCAGTTTAATCCATTATTACCCATCACCATGACCGCATCCGGCGCAGTAACCGCCGAGCGGTTTGTTACCAGCGCGGGCGCTCAGGTTTCTGCCGCCGGCGCTGCAGCTATTGGCGTTTCCAGAATGACTGTTGCATCCGGCGAAAAAATGACGGTCGACACGCATGGCACGGCGATTATTGAAGCTGGTGGCGCAATTGCGCTTGGCGCAGCGGTCAAATCCGGCGCTGACGGACGCGCTTTGACCTATGACGTTGGCACAAAAGCGGGCATTGCCTTGCAAGCTTCGACCGGTGCGGGACAGCGTATCGAAATCATGACGCTGCCCGCTGCGTAATCGCTACGGTTTGATTTTATAAACATTTATCAGGAGTAAAACATGCCACAGATGACTGGTTCAGCGGTTCGCGTAGTCGACCCGGTTTTAACGGAAGTTGCGCGGGGTTATAGAAACCCGGCGTATATAGGCAGTGCATTGTTTCCTCGTGTGCCGGTTGGCGTGCGTGGTGGCAGAATCATAGAATTCGGCAAGGAATCATTTCGGTTGTATAACACGGCGCGTGCACCGGGTTCAAAGGTTGTTATTGCGCAATTTGGCTATTCAGGACAACCGTATGCGCTGGAAGATCACTCGATTAGCGGTATGGTTCCCATCGAGCACCTGGAAGAAGCGTCGCAAACACCAGGTATCGACATGGGTTCTGGGGCCGTACAGTTTGCACGAGACATTATATTGCTCCGCCAGGAATATGACCAGGCGACTATTGCGCGAAACCCAGCTTCATATGCGGCAAGCAATAAAGTCACTTTGTCCGGCACCAGCCAATGGTCTGATTATTCCGGCACGTCCGATCCGATCGCCGATATCGAAGATTTTATTGACGTGATCCGATCTAAAACCGGCATGCGACCCAATACTCTTGAACTGGGTGCGCCAGTGTTTAAAGCAGTTAAAAACCATCCCAAAGTTATCGAGCGGATCAAGTACACCGGCCGAGAATCCGCTACCCCTGAACTGTTGGCAAGTCTTCTTGGTTTGCAACGTGTTGTTGTTGGCGATGCGATTTATACAGATGCCGACGGCAATACGCAGGATGTCTGGGGCAAGGATGCCGTGCTTGCATTTACCAACACAGCGCCATTATCCAGTATGGGCGTGCCCAGCTACGGCTATACATACGGACTGCGCGGTTATCCGCTATCAGAACCGGCCTATTACGATGGCGGCCATAAATCTTGGCTTTACCCGACTTCGGACAGCGTATCGCCTGTTATTGCGGGCGCGGATGCCGGATTCCTGATTGTTAATGCGGTAGCGTAACCGGCATAACCTGCATAGCAAGCTGTGACTATTAGTAACAAAGGATGAACAATGGCAAAAGTAAAAGTATTGATTGATTCGCTTAAGCATGATGGAAAGCTTCGCAAACCAGGTTCAGTAATCGAAGTGGACGACCCGGCACAGCTTCTCGAGCTGGATGCGGTTGAATTGGTAAAAGAACCGGCAAAACCAAAAGAACCGGCAAAACCAAAAGAACCGACAAAAGAACCAACAAAAGAACCGGCAAAGTAACCCATGCCCTACTGCACCCAGCAAAACATGATCGACCGGTTTGGTAACAACGAACTGGTCGAGCTGACAGACCGCAGCCAGCTCGGGGAGATCGATACGGCCGTGCTTGATGCGGCTATCGCGGACGCCACGGCCGATATCGATATGTACCTGGCTATGCGCTACACGCTGCCGCTATCTACCGTCCCTGACGTGCTCACGAATCTGTGTTGCAACATTGCGCGTTATCATTTGCACGATATCGGAGCGCCCGAGCATGTCAAGGATAAGTACGACGCAACCATAAAGCTGTTGAGAAGGATCGCTAACGGCGAAATCGATCTTGATGTTGGTGAAACGTCCGCGGGTGCCGGGGATGTAGCATATGAAACTGGTTCAAAAGTATTCGGCGAGTCGCAAGACTGGCCATGATTACCAAGTAAAGGAGTGACTATGTTTAATGTAAAAAACCTTTGTACAACGTTGATATTCTTGTGTGTTGCGCTATTTTCCGCAGCGTCAAGCGCAACATCCTTATCAAACTACCTTGAAAACAAGCTGATCGATGCATTTTTGCGCGGCCAGGCATACACCATGCCAGCCACAACTTACGTGGCGTTGGCGACAACGGCCGGATCGGATGCTGCATGCGGCACTGAAGTGACCGGCGGCAGTTACGCCAGGGTGGCCGTTACCAGCTCGCTCGCAAATTGGGCGGGCACGCAATCAGCCGGATCGACAACGGCGAGCACGGGTACGGGTGGTCAGACCAGCAATAATAATGTGATTACATTTCCAGCGCCGACCGCAAACTGGGGCCAGGTTACGGAGTTTTGTGTGTTTGACGCATCAACGGCTGGCAATCTGCTATTTCGGGCGGCATTAACCACTGCAAAAACAATTAACAACGGCGATGCGGCACCGAGTTTTGCAGCGGGTGCGCTGACATTCCAGATCGATAACTAAAAGTTTGATGTAATTATGCCAATCCAGCACACAGACGCGCACCGCAAAATGCTTGTTGAGCAAGCAGCACAAGGTGTTATTGGCTTGCAACGAGATGTTGCGAATAATGCGGCAGTGCATAAGCAGTGGGCGGTTACAGAGTCTGTGCCGCTTGCTGATTTGCAAGCAAAAATTACAGATGTTCTGGCGGCATACGAGTGGCGGCGCGCGAAATTGCGGCATTTCCGTGATGTGATTATACCTTCTGACCCGGGATTTCTGACTGTTGGAGATCAGCTTATGCTCACAATGCAAAGTGTCGGCGGGTTGGCCGCTGAGGTTGCCGATCACATTGACGCTTTTGATGCGATGCCGCGAACGACATACGCCGAGATTGTCGCGGCGTGTGATTATCTGATTGCAAATGTGCAGCCGCCAGTCTCAATCTGGGATTAATTAAATGGCGCTCATCCAGGGGATCAATTTTCGCGGCACGGCAGGATATGTCAGCGATGGTGTGAATGAGTATGCCGAGACATCGCTAACCGCAAATTTCCCAACCACGACGCCTCAGGGGCTCAACGTCGGCTGGGAGCAGCCCCCACATTCGGTTGATAATTGGTCGACGAGCGACGGCAGCAAACTGGCTGGCGCAGCAAAAGCAAACGCGTGGTCGGTATCCAACTATCGTGTGGACCTTGCAACCACAGGCGATTACGAAATTGATCTTGCGTTAGGCACTGTATCAGTAACGCCTAATGCCGTGCAATCCGAGATGTACGATAATGCGACAAAATTTGGAACGACCATCGGTCTCGACGCCTCCGTGAGTAACGGTGCTTTTTACGACGCATCGGGCGTAAAACGTACATCCCCTGCGGATTGGACTGCAAATGCAGTCAAAGTCGCGCATACATTTACGAGCACAATATTCCGACTTCGATTTTTAAGCAGCGGAAACCAAAAGCTTGTCGCGCACATCGGCGTCCACGGATCAGCGCCATCATCGATAGATTTGGCTGGCGATGCAACAGGACAGGCAAGTGCAAGCGGACAAATTACAACGCAAATACCGATTGCCGGTGCATCAGTTGTTGTCGCAACCGCAACCGGCGCGCTTAATGTGCCGATCAATCTGGCCGCAAATGCGGCTGCGCAATCAGTTGCGGAAGCGAGTCTTACAACCGGCATTCAATTGGATGGTGACGCTGCTGGAAATACAAGTGCAACGGCCGATTTATCGACAGGCATTTCATTGGGCGGTAATGCCGCAGGCCAATCGACTGCAGCAGCAGACCTGACTGCATCGATCACGTTGTCGGGTGCGGCGGTAGCACAGGCGCTGGCGTCTGCCGGTATTGATACATCTATTTTGCTGGGTGGTGATGCTGTCGGGCAATCAAGTGCAAGTGGTGATCTGGGCGGAGCAGCAACTTTGGCTGGCAACGCCAATGCGTCGGCAACAGCAACCGGCAATCTCACAATACAAATCCAGCTTGCTGCGGATGCAGTGGCGCAGATGTTGGCTACGGGAAGTCTGGATGCTCCGGTTAATCTGGATGGCAGCGCATCCGGGCAATCAGTCGCCACTGGAGAATTGACAACGCAAATTCAAATGGATGGGGCGGCCGCGGGGCAATCAACAGCAACCGGCCAGCTTGCGTCAAGCGATGTGCCACTGGCTGGCGATGCGTCCGCAACCGTAACCGCCCAAGGCGATCTCAATACCGGTATCACACTCGATGGCGCAGCGTTAAGTGTAGTGTCCGGAACAGGCAGTTTAACGGTTAATTTAGGCATATCAGGTGATGCGGCCGCACTGGTCACAGCGGGTGCTGATCTGACAACACAAATCCCACTTAATGCGGCTGCTGTCGCCCAAGCGCTGGCAAGCGCAAGTTTGTCCGGTGGTGTGAGCACGATTAAGCCAAACCCGCGATATACAGTTACTGCGCAATGGAGGGACTACAGTGTCGCTGCCTGATACTACAGTGTTGTCACCCAAAGCGCCTGACGAAATCATTGCGGTCTCGTTCGACTTTTCGCGCCTGGTTGATTCAATTGATTCGGTTGTGAGCGTTGCTGTTACGGTACACAAAGGCACAGATGCAAATCCATCGGCCATGATTCTGAATACCCCAATTATCAGCGGAGCGATTGTTTATCAGTTGATCCAGGGCGGCGTTGATACGGTTTATTACAAAGTGCGGGCGCTTGTGGCAGTCGGGCAGCAAAAATATGGATTGAGCTGCATTTTGCCGGTGAGGGCCGCGTGATGGCAATTGAGTTACTCAACCACCAGACCATTATCGACTACCTGGACGCCCATGTTGGTAAGCTCAAAAGCGTGTCCGGTGCTGCCGGTCTGGCAGCGGCAAGCGCCGATCTCAAGCAAACGCCCGCTGCATTTGTTGTGCCGATGACCGATCGCGCCGCAGGTAATCACACGGGAACAATGAGCATTACCCAGCTCAATACCGTTCGCTTTGCAGTGATTATTGCTGTGCAGAGTTTGCGAGACCCGAGGGGCGAAAAAGCACAGTCTGATTTGCTGATTTTGCGCCAGGACATCATGAACATACTGCACGGCTGGCAGCCAGACGATCCGTTTATCCCTATTGAGTATGGCGGAGGACGATTGCTACGCATGAGTAACCAGGTGTTGTGGTGGCAAGACGAGTTTTTAACATCTCATTTTATAAGGAGCGCGTAATGGCGAAAACAAAACCAGAGCAGGCGCAAGCCGGTGTCACGCAACAGCATGAAGACCAGGCAAGTGCGGAAAAGCAAGTAAACACCGATTTCACGAAATGCCCGTACTTTGGCATGGGCGGGCGCTGGATAGTCAACCCAGAGACGGGATGCCGAGAACCGGCTGATGACGCAACAAAGGAAATGGTCAGCAAGCTGGAAGAAGAAAAACGGCTCGAGAAACAGGCTGCAAAAAGAACCAATACGGAGGTAACAAATGCCGATTAAAGCGCTTAAGAAAATTGTCTTGTGTAAAGTCGAAGCAACCAAGGGTGTTGACGCCTTGCCGGTCGTGGCAACAGACGCTTTGCTGGCGCTAAACGTTAGCGTTACACCGGCAAATATCCGTTATATCGACCGCAATGCTGCCGTACCGTTTTTCGGTAATAACGGCCAGATCAATGTTGGCGAGACGATGCAGATTGAGTTTGATATTGAAATGGCTGGCGCTGGCGGTGTTGCTGTTGTGCCTGGATATTCAGATGCAATGCTTGGCTGCTCCATGTCAGAGACGATAACGCCAACAACCGGCCCGGTTACGTATAACGTGATTTCCGATGCAGAGAAAACAGTCACGATTTATTTTTTCTGGGAAAATCAGTTACATAAAATGATTGGCGCAATGGGGACGCAGGAATGGCGATTCTCTGAAGGCAATGTCCCATTGCTCCATTTTGCATTTGAAGGCGTGTACTCCAGTATCGTTGCATCGACTCCGGGATCGCCAGACTTGTCTTCATTCCAGAATGCGCTGGCAATGACCAAAACCAACACCACATTCACATTGCACGGTTATGCCGCGCCATTGGCAAGTCTCACAATCACGCAGGCTAATTCAAATGTATACAAGAACAGGCCGAATTCCGAGACCATCCATTACACCGGCCGGTCAATGAGCGGCAATGTCACCATCGAACTGCCGACAGTGGGGATCAAGGCGTTTGTCGATATCTGCCGGGCTGGTACGCTCGGCGCGCTTGCTTTGGTGCATGGCACGACCGCTGGCAATAAGGTGTTGATCGATGTGCCGAACGTGCAATTAACGAATCCGCGCTATAACGAGGCCGATAACATGGCGATGCTGACGATGGACATGAACCTGAAATACGGTTCAGCAGGCAACGACGAGTTTACCTATAAAACCCAGTAAAAAAACACCGACTCACCGTTAAACGGATTTTTGTTAACAAATTATTCGTTTTCAATACAAAAGGAGAAATTTATGTTTCGCGAAATGACCGAAGAAGAAATGAGGGCAATAGCATGGCCGGTTACGATTAACAGCCCGAGAAACGGTGGCAGCGTGCGCGAAGAAACAATGCTGTGCCATTTCAATATGATCGATGAAGACGAATACGCCGAGCTTGCGGAAGGTCCGGATGCAGACAAGGAAATCTTGCGCCGCGTGCTGGTCGGCTGGGGCAAACTAAACAAAAAAGACCCCGAAAAAACAGATCAAGGTTTCTACGATAAAGACGGCAATCATATCGATTTCTCTGAAGAAGCGCGCGAGCGTTTGATCAAACTGCCGTATGCACGCGTATCGATCATAAACGGCTACATTGCCATGAAGTACGGCAACAAATCGGCCGCAAGAAAAAACTAATCGATGCCGCCCGCTATTGGGCATCACGCCCTTCCGGATCAACGCTCAATGATCCCAAGCTGGCCGATCCGGAGGAATGGCAGGCGGCAATCCAGGCGCATGAAGAATCAAAAAAAGATAATGACAATGATGACGGACTGTATCCGGTTTTTAGTGAGAACTGTAGTGCAGTTGTTGTTTTTTGTCGTCTTCGCAATTGCTGGCGCGTTGATTCTATGTCTGGGCATTATTTTGGAATTATTAGAACCGAAATCGGAAGCACCATGCGCCTTATGCGAATCAAGGCAACAGATCGACCGGCCATCTTTGAAAAGATTATGGTAATGGAAGACGCAGCGCTTGAGGTCCTGAACCGAAAATGAGCAACTTTGAGGTAGGCGTTCGACTCACTGCCGACGGGAAAGACCTGGTCGGCGCTTCGCGTGAAGCGCAAGCAGCGATTGGCGGCCTAGGCAATGCCGCGAAACGCACCAATTCAGAGTCAGCATCCTTTACCAGCCAGGTAAAGCGCCAGAACGACGAAGTCAGAAAAGCGGCCAGCGAGACCAATGCGCATGCGTTGAGCATGAACAATCTCAAGACCGGTCTGGTTGCTGCGGCTGGTGCATACGTCTCATTTAATGCGGCCGTTTCGGGCGGCCGCGCGATTGTACAGGCAGCGCTGGCGCAGGAGCGGTTAAACAACTCACTCCGGGTTGGACTTGGCAGTCAGCAGGCCGCTACACGCGAGATCAAGTTCTTACGTGAAGAAGCAGATAAACTGGGACTGCAATTCACCAGCACAGCCGAGCAGTACGCAAAACTGGCTGCGGCATCCAAAGGGACCCGGCTTGAGGGCCAGGCGACGCGGGATATCTTTCTGTCAATCGCCAAGGCGTCGACCGTGCTTGGGTTATCGGCAGATCAGACAGGTGGCGCGCTGACCGCGATTGAGCAGATTATATCGAAGGGCACGGTGTCGGCTGAAGAGTTACGCGGCCAGTTAGGCGAAAGATTGCCAGGCGCTTTTCAGGTTGCCGCGCGATCCATCAATGTCACCACCCAAGAACTTGGCGAAATGCTGCAACGTGGTGAACTCACAGCAGAGCAGCTATTGCCAGCACTTGCAAGAGAGCTGGAAAGAACATACGGCGCAGAATCTCAAGCCGCAGCGCAAGGACTCAATGCCCAAATCAACCGGCTGGATAATTCATTTACCGACTTAAAACTGGCTGTTGCCGATGCTGGCATTATCGATATGTTTAGCGATAGTGTTGTTGCTGCAACCGAGTTTATCGGCATCACGGCAAGAGTCATAGAGCAGCTTAGAAAGATTGCCAATGAAGCCGCCAAAATACCCGGCGTCGGTCAGGTTGCATCAAACATCACGCCGTCAAATATACTCAAAACAATAACCGGTAATAATATCCTGGGCAATATTGCGTCCAGCGGTATTTTAGAGCAGCTTCTCGGTAAAAATGCACGCGCCGAAGTCGTTGCAACGACACAGGAATTGCAAAAAGCCGAGGAAGTAATATCCCGTATCGTCCGCCCAGGCGCGAAGCCACAAGCGCCTGCCGAATTTTCTGCGTCCATGAAACGTGAAGCCGAGGAACGCAAAAAACTTGCCGACCAGGTTATTCGTGATGCACAACGGGCTGCAAAGGCGCGCGAGGACGAAGAAAAGCGGGCTGTTGACGGCGCAAAACGCATTATCGATGCGCTAAAGCGCGAAACCGAGGAAGTTGGCAAAAACACAGTGCAGAAACGTCTGATGGCAGCGGCCGCTGAAGCTGCCAAAGCGCCAACCAAAGAACTTGCGCAGGATATCATGGCCTCCGCGCAAGCCTGGGCGCAAGCAACGCTGTCGGAAGAGCGAATAACCGAGGAACACAGAAAGCTTAAAGAGCTGGCACAAACCAGAGCAAGAGAAGAAATCGAAGCAGCGCGCGAGGTTGAGCAACAGTGGAGCCGGATGTGGTCAACCGTTGAAAATACCGCGCGCACATCGTTTATACAGTTCGCTGCGCATGGAACGGATGCGATGAAATCAATCGGGCGGGCGATACAAAACAGCATAATCGACCTGCTTTATCAGCTCACACTAAGACCTTTCATTATTAACGTTGGCGCGAATCTTTTTAATGCTGGCGGCGCGTCGGGTGGCAACGGACTGAATGCGCTGAACGTTGCAAACGTCGGCGCAACCGCACTCAATCTGTTTAAAACCGGGCTTGGCGTGACTTCATTGGCTGGCGCTGGGTTAACAAAGCTAGGCGGCAGTGGCTTGTTAGGTTCGTTTGGAGCCGGTCTTTCGGGTGGCGCTGAGGCGGCCGCATTTATCGGCGCTGAAAGTGCTGTTGCCGGAGCGGGTACGGCAGCATCGCTGGGTGCTTCGGTTGCGTCCGTTGCCGGGCCAGCAATCGCATTGCTGGCAGTTGATCAGATTGGAAAGTTTCTCGCCAATGGCCGAAAAACCGGAACTTTTGTCGATAGCGTGCCGGTAATTGGTGGTTTGGCTGGCGCTCTGTTTGGACGTAAACCGTTCAAAGCGGATCGTCAGGATTTGGTTGGAAATATTACTGCAGAGGGTTTCGAGGGTGTATTTAACGATAGTTTCAAAGCTAAAGGTAGCGTATTTCGTAGCTCGCGCAGGGATAATATCATTGTCGATACTGATTCTGGCGCACTGCTCAACCAATTCGGGCGTCTCAGCGAAAGCGGCGTATCCGGGCAATTATCCAAGTTTATCGATCCAGCAATTGATCGGGCTATTGAGCTTGGCAAGGTACTGGATGAAAGCGTTGCAAGCACGGTTAAATCATTACGCAATGTTGGTGACACACTTGGGATAAGCGCGGCCAGCATTGATAAGTTTTCTTTTTCCGTTGATCTGGTGTCCGAAAAAGGCCAGGCGTTATCTGACGCGCAAGTCGCGCAGGTGATAGCCGAAGCTGCCGAGCAAATGGCAACAGGATTGCTGCCACAGGTCAGCGATCTGTCAAAACGCGGCGAATCAGCGTTACAAACCCTTGTGCGTTTAAGCAGTGAGTTTGAATCGCTGGAAAACACTGTCAGGCTGTTAGGTCAAACATCAACCGAAGCGCAAACGCTGTTGCGTTCATTTACGCTCGAACAACGGTCGGCCGCAGTTGAACTGGCTGGCGGTACTGATGCGTTAAACAGCAAGACACAATTCTTTTTTAATAACGTGCTGACTGATACGCAAAAGTTTGCAATTGTTAGCGCTGACTTACGAAAAGAACTTGCAAAATACGGCGTTACAACAGTGCCGACTATTGAAAAGTTAAACAATGCAGTCACAAGCGGCAAGCTGACATGGGAGCAGTTTGTCGCTGCGCTGGATTTAACGCCGATGATCGTGCAGGCCAATCAATACAGGGATGCGATCAATACAGCAACGCAGTCGATTGTTTCACCGATCGATGCGCTGGAAACCGCATTTTCTGCATTGCAACAATCCGTCGCGGCCGAGCGCGAGCGGCTGACGAACGATTACAACAAATCGCTAGAGGCTGTAAACCAGCAAATTAGCGATGTCACCGACTCTGTTGGCAAACTGCGGACATTGTCTGCAGCGATCAATCAAACCGTTGTCGCGCTGCGCCCGATCAGCCGCGACCAGGCAAAACAACAAATCCGGGATGCAATTGCCGCCGCACAATCCGGCAATTTCCCGACAGCGGACAGTCTTCGCGAATCGCTAACAACATTGGCCCGGCGCGATACTTCCGGTTTTGCAAGCAGTTTTGAGTTTGAGCGCGAGCAGCGCAAAACGGCCAACCTGGTCGGCGAATTGGGTGATCTGACAAATACCCGGTTAAGCACCGAAGAACGCAGCTTGCAGGCGCTTGAAGAACAGCGCAAGGCGTTACAAGACGGCTTTGATCGCAGTACTCAACGACTTGATTCAATGTTGGGTCAGGGGCGTGAAGCGATTGATCGTTTGCGAGGTATCGAAACAGGTGTTTTGTCGCTGGCCGATGCACTGAAAAACATTAATGCAGCATCCGCTGCGGCCGGTGGACCATCAAATATTGGCAGCCCAGGTTTGCTGCCTTTTTCCAATGCTGGCGGAAGTATTCGCTCAGACAGGCCAATCACAGTAACAACCCAGGCCGAGTTGCAGCCAATACGCGACTTTTTCGCGAAAAACCCGACGCCAAAGCAGATATTCGATGCGGCCAAAAAGAATAATATCAGCTCGGGCATGATTGCGTCGGCCCTTGGTCTTGGACAAAGGCAGATTGATCAATTCTTTGAAACGACCGGATTGCCTAGATTCGCTGGCGGCGGTTTGCATTCAGGTGGTCTGCGTATTGTCGGAGAACGCGGCCCGGAACTCGAAGCAACCGGCCCGGCAAGGATTACGAGTAATAACGATTTGCGAAATATGCTAAGCAATGAAAATGTTGTTGCTGCAATTAATCAGTTAATTGCAGAACTGCAAAGCAACAGCACGTATAACAAACGCGTTGCAAACAAACTGGATAGCGTAACGATTACAGTTAATGGCGTACCAGCGCTAAGGACGGGAACGTAATGGCTGAACAGGTAAAGGCTTATGTGCCAATCGAAATAACTGACGCCCGGTTTATCAGCAGCACGATTGCAGAGCCGGATGCGGCCGAGCCAAATTGGAACACAACCACTGTTTTTGCGCAGGGCGATCTTGCTAGCGTAATAACCACTGATAGTCACCTGGTATATGAATCATTACAAGCCAGCAATCAGAACCATCCGCCTGCCACGTCGCCCACGTGGTGGATACTCAAAGGCTTCACTAATCAGCGCAGAATGTTTGATTGGAAGCGTGGACAGAAAAGCACAGGCACATCGCCAATGATAGTCAGTGTGCGTCCAGGTAAACGGATAAACGCAATTACGCTGGAAGGTATCAGAGCATCCCATGCGTCAATTACTGTTCAGGATGGAATCGGCGGCGCGACAGTGCTGACTATCGACAAAAGCTTACTGGCAAGACATGCCGTTACGCCGTTTCAGTGGTGTTTCGGCCCATGGGTTTACGATAAGGTGTTGTGCACATTTGAAGTGCCGCCAGTTATTGACCCGGTTGTTACTGTGACGCTGACTGATTCTTCCGGAACATGCGATTTATCGAGATTTGCAACAGGCTTAGCCGTTGATTTGGGCGAGATTGAATGGGATTCGTCTCTTGAAGATGAAAACAATAGCGCGGTTGTGCGAAACGAGTTTAACGAAGCAGAATTTAATCCGGTACCGGATATCCCTATACTTGAATCACCCATAGAAATAGCTGCAAACAGGATAAACCTTGCGCGGCAGTTCAAAGCAGATTCGAACGGCAAAGTCATTATTTTTTCAGGAATGGATTCAATTGATTCATTCCGCGAAATGCACACGATTGTCGGGTTTTTCAGAAGATTCAAACTCGCAACAAAAAACCATAAATTAGCCAAATTTGATATTAGAGTTGAGGGTCTATAATGCAATTCACACAACCATTGCCAAATACTCAAAACATGACAGAGCAGCAGTTTGATGCTGCGATGAATTTGTTGTTTACTGAATTGCCAGCCTTTGCCGCTTACGTAGAAGCCGCAGTTCAAGCGTTCGATCTTAATGCGATGAATAGCACAAGTTCAACAAGCGTTGCGATGGCGCTCACACAGAAAACCATTACTGTTCAAACCAATAAATCATATTTCCCTGGGCAGCGCATCACTGTTGCGCGAACGTCTGCACCGACGACCAACATGGTTTGTCTTGTAATCTCATACAATCCGAGCACGGGCGCTTTGGTGTTTTTGCCGCAAGAGCTGAACGGATCAGGGACATTTTCTGACTGGAGCGTGTCGTTCTACGGTGCTGTGCCGGTAATGGCAGATAATGAGATTACGCTTGTCAATAATGCGGGAGTCGGCACAACAAATACAGCGATACAGCGATATGGGACTGTGCAAAAAAACACAGGGGGTATTTGGATGTCGTATTCGAGCAGTCCAACATTGGGAGACAGTATTTTAATAGATAAGACTGGAGATTACGAGGTCACCAGGTATGGATCATCAGCGGCTGCTGGCGCGTACATCGGGGCCTCACGTAATTCTGGAGGTTTATCAACATCGTTTATTACTCGCATGAACACAAACATGGAAGAGTTTATTTTAGGGAGCGATACATTAGGAACAACATCGGCAGCATTTATGTCAAGAACTATGCGTTTCAATGCGGGAGATGTCATAAGACCTCATAATAATGCTAATTCGGCAGAGACTGATAACGGATATGTATCCCTTTTTTCTGTTAAAAGGCTAGGGTTTATATAAGGTGTCGATATGAGGAAAATACTGGTTAACAAGCCTTCAGGTGAGCAAGCAGTTCTAACACTGTATGATGGCGGCGCTTACAACGACCCGGCAAATGTTTTGTGGGACGAGCAGACAGATGGACCGCTGCCTGATGGTGTTATGCCAGGCAAAATGAGAAGAGTTGGCGGGTCACTCGTTGCTGATTCAGGTTACATTCCGAGCCATGCATCATTTGTTGCCGCCGCTTCAGTGCCAAATGTCGTGCCTATGAAAAATGCACGGCTGGCATTGCTCGATTCCGACCTGTTATCGGCTGTTGACGCGCATGTTCAGACGCTAAGCGATTCAGACAAAATCCACTGGCAATACGCAACAGAAATACGCAGAGACCATCCTCTTGTTGAGTCTGTACGAAACGCACTTGGGTGGCCGGATCGACGTATTGATGACTTGTTTATTGCGGCAAGTAAAAACTATGATGCAACTGCTGGGGTTAAGTTCCACCCAGGACACTATTACACGATACTGGATTGGGGCAGGGATAAGGGTTATTACCTGGCCGACGTTAAGTCTGAATTGCTCGCAACACCCGCGCTGCGTGGTGTGCAGGCTAGAATTTTCTGGAATGAAACTGAAGTATCAGAAGGCGTCTATGATTTTTCTCTGATTGATAACCTATTGGCGGAGTTTTCGGCAATTGGAAAACGGCTGGTAATAACGCTGCAGACAAAGACATATCTCCAAGATTTGTTAGCCACGCCAGACTATATGACAACGCCAGAGTATGAAGGCGGATCATTTCAATTTTCCAACCCTTCTAACCCGTCCGTGGCTGTCGGATACAGTTTGAAAACGTGGAATGCTGAGGTCGTAAAAGCGTTCATTCGTTTTATTAGACAATTAGGCGACCGCTACAATGGACACCCTTTTTTCGAAGGTATATGTTTCATCGAAACGACCATGAGCGAACCTGTTGATGGAACAATAACAATCAGCCAGGAGCAGATAGACGATTATTACAAAAATTTGATTGAAATAAACCGCATGTCCAGGCTTTATTTTCCAAACACAATGGTTTGTCAATTTGTCAATTATCCGCGCACAATTCTAAGCTGGTTTGTAAATGATCTGAAAAATATTGGTTCGGCCTTGGGTGGGCCTGATGTTCACCCAGATGACCCGGGCCTTACGATGTTCGGCAATCCAAATACGCCTGATGGCATTTACTCGTACTATTCACAGTTATCCGGTATTGTTCCGCTGTGCCCGTCCGTTCAACCGCTTAACTACTTAAGCACGTCAAAGGACGGGAACGGCCACACGCCAACGATTTCAGAACTAAATGCATACGCAAGAGATGTTTTGCACGCTAATTACATCTTCTGGACGCGGCAGCCAGGTCATTATCCTGGAGTCCTGTCACACCTAAACGAGCCGGAACAAACTGCAGATGAGTTTGGCGGGCTGAATTCACAATGCCCGAGTTCGTACTATAGTTGCATTGTTTAGTTATTCGCAATCACATTTATATCTTTTTGTCAATACCACCACATAAAATGTGATCGCGCAAATCTTATGTAATTTGGCGCGTCTCATATAATTTGTACTTCCGTCTCATAGAATTTGTGCGTGCCTATTGCAGTGCAAAAAGCATTCAGTATAGCGGCGGTTTGCGAATGACTCGAGTTCATGTTTCTAAACAAATTCTCGAATTTCAGAATGAATTGCATGACAATGTGCCGCGGCCTGATTCTCCAATATTTGTCAATAAATTGGGCAATTTTTCATTGTAGCAATTTTAGGGCACCTCTAAAAATCCATATTTGCGAGCATCCGTATCGCGGATTGCATGCTTCGCCGTTTCGTCACAATAAGTCGTTGTTCACAAAAAATATTCCTTACATTCAGTTTTATGTTGCTTCAAAATTTCTTGTTCCCGCCTCGTCTTGTTTAGAACTCTGAATTATTAGAGGCACCCTTTAGCTGATCAAGCCGCTTTATTTGCCTAACAGTATTATCAAATAACCATTTACCACTATTCCGAACTCCGAAACTTTAGTTATTATCGACCGTAATAATGAACCTGAATGAAACACCTTTGTTGCCAGCCTGATCAAAGGCATATGCCTGAATATAACCGGGACCATCTGTCATTTGCGTCGTATCCCAGTTGATCGTAAACGGTGCTTTTTCGCTCGCTCCAACAAATACGTCATTGGCATAAAGTTCAACCCGGTCAGCACCGACATCGTCAAAAACATTGAACGTCACTGGCTTGACACCTGAAACAATTTCTCCAGAGACTGGCGATGTAATCCCGATTCTCGGGTTTTGCGTATCCGTTGAACTATTCGTTGAATTGTTATTATCGACTGTAAGAATGAACCTGAATGAAGCGCCTTTATTCCCCGCCCGGTCAAAGGCATATGCCTGAATATAACCGGGGCCGTTTGCCGTTTGCGTCGTATCCCAGTTGATCGTAAACGGTGCTTTTTCACTCGCTCCAACAAATACGTCATTGGCATAAAATTCAACACGAACTGCGCCGACATCGTCAAATACATTGAACGTCACCGGCTTGATGCCAGAAACTACTTCTCCAGAGACTGGCGATGTAATCCCGATTCTCGGGTTTTGCGTATCGGTTGTATTACTCGCTGAATTGTTACTCTCTGAATTGTTACTCACCGTAATAGCCACGGCGTTTGATACACCTTTGTTTCCGGCTTTATCAAATGCATGCGCAGTAAGCCTGTAATCGCCATTTGTCATTGCATTCGTATCCAGTGTGAATGTAAATGGCGCCTGGGTATTTTTTCCGACAAGTTGTCCATTTGCATACAGATCCACCGATACCACGCCAACATTATCCGAGTAACTGAAATCAACCGGTATCGTTCCGGATACCGTTCCCGCAACCGGACTGACGATACTGATGACCGGCGTCTTGGTATCCAACGCCGTGACTGTATTGTTATTGTCGACTGTAAGAATGAACCTGAATGAAACGCCTTTGTTCCCCGCCCGGTCAAAGGCATATGCCTGAATATAACCGGGGCCGTTTGCCGTTTGCGTCGTATCCCAGTTGATCGTAAACGGTGCTTTTTCACTCGCTCCAACAAATACGTCATTGGCATAAAATTCAACACGAACTGCGCCGACATCGTCAAATACATTGAACGTCACCGGCTTGATGCCAGAAACTACTTCTCCAGAGACTGGCGATGTAATCCCGATTCTCGGGTTTTGCGTATCGGTTGTATTACTCGCTGAATTGTTACTCTCTGAATTGTTACTCACCGTAATAGCCACGGCGTTTGATACACCTTTGTTTCCGGCTTTATCAAATGCATGCGCAGTAAGCCTGTAATCGCCATTTGTCATTGCATTCGTATCCAGTGTGAATGTAAATGGCGCCTGGGTATTTTTCCCGACAAGTTGTCCATTTGCATACAGATCCACCGATACTACGCCAACATTATCCGAGTAACTGAAATCAACCGGTATCGTTCCGGATACCGTTCCCGCAACCGGACTGACAATACTGATGACCGGCGTCTTGGTATCCAACGCCGGGGTTGGATTGTTATTGTCGATTGTAAGAATGAACTTGAATGAAACGCCTTTGTTGCCAGCCCGGTCAAAGGCATATGCCTGAATATAACCGGGGCCGTTTGCCGTTTGCGTCGTATCCCAGTTGATCGTAAACGGTGCTTTTTCGCTCGCTCCAACAAATACGTCATTGGCATAAAATTCAACACGAACTGCGCCGACATCGTCAAATACATTGAACGTCACCGGTTTGATGCCAGAAACCACTTCCCCAGAGATTGGCGATGTAATCCCGATTCTCGGGCTTTGCGTATCGGACGAGCTGGAATTGTTTCTTACAGAAATCGCCACGTTACCGGAAATATACTGCTGACCCTTTGCATCGAAGGCATGAGCCGTCAATACATAATCACCGTCAGCAACTGTCGCAGTATCCAGGTTAAACATAAACGGCGCCTGGGTATCTGTGCCATAACGCTGATCATTGATATATAAATCAACTGACACTATCCCTGCTGTATCCGAATAATTCAATTCCACCGGAATAGTACCCGACACCACTCCGCTCGTCGGCGAAACAATACTAATCACCACACCTTCACTTGTACCTCCACCTCCACCTGAAGTGCCATTATTCACCGTGAAGGTAACTCCGGAAGAACCCTGGTTGCCCGCAGCATCAAATGCAATAGCACTTAATGTATTTTGACCGTCGGCTAATGATGTCGTGTCCAGCGTATACGCAAATGGTTCTTGGGTACTCTTGCCGTGAAGCGCACCATTCACATAATATTCTACCGACACTACACCCACATTGTCTGAATAACTGACTGCTACCGGAATAACACCCGAGACTTCACCGCCGGTTGGGTTGGTTATTGAAATATTCGGTGCTTTAGTGTCGCCCGTTCCGGGTACGCCTGAAGTATTGTTCAAAAACCAGCTTACAGAGCGGTAAACTTCGGTCGTGTTACCTGCCAGGTCGCTCACACGTGCGTAGATTTCAACATCAGGATCGCTCAACGCACCGCCCAGATCAACCACGGTAACGCCATGTTTTTCAGCAGCGCCTGCAAGATTATTACAACTACCGTCGGTCCCCAGAATACACACCATAAGACTATTGGGATTAATACCACTGCCCAGATCAACGGTGCCCACATGTAACCGCGATACGCCACCATTGCCATCGGCCGACGCCAGGTGCAATGTCGGTTTCTGGGTGTCTTTCAATTCCTGCGTTCCACCCGGCACGCCAATATCGATCCATCGCGACAACAAACCGAGCTCTTGTGCACTGATCGTAGTGGGATGGGGGGTACCTCCAAAATCAATATCATCCGCATATTGCGCATCGCTTCTGTTGTCTGTGCGATGATTCGCCGCCTTCCAGTAAAGCAGACTGCCGCGCGAATTGAATGCACGGATATAACGCGTCATCTGCGGGCGTTTAAATGACGTACCTGTGGTTCCTTCGCCTGTTACCGTCCGGTTTTCCGGTGCGACGCAGCTTTGACTATTATCGGCTACCAGGCACCACCAGGTGGAGTTTTGTGTATTGTTGTCGCTGCCGGTAACATCAAGTGCAAGTCCCGCAGCCGGCGCACTGCCACCGTGACACGATATGCAATGCTGATCAAAAATAGGTTTGATATCCTTGGTGAATTCAATACGCATGCCGTAACCCGGTATTGTACGCGTCTGAACAGCATTGCCCGATTTACCCGCCAGCAGCGGCACGGTGCCTTCGCCCAGGCGCGGAATGCTATACGCCGATGTTGCCGCAAACGTTGTCTCAAATTGAGTGCGCGCCGGTCTTGAATGTACATGACAGCCATTGCAGGTTTTCTGCTCGCCGGGACGCAGGCTCTGCCAGGTCTGGTCGGTATTCAGTGTGCGTCCGTCACAGTCCACGCCCTGCATTAAGTACGGCATATTTGCAGGCATGCGCACCAGAAAACTGGTATCGGGATGACCGCTTTGATCGATGATGCGGCTGCCATCTGTACTGCGGTTTAATACCGGAAATTCACCCAGAATTGAAACCCGCTCTCCAGTAATGTTGGCAATGTCTTTTACTGTATTCCTGCTCCGGTTCGGCATAACGCCGAGTATACGCACGCCGCACAGATCATCATCAGTATAATCAATGGTGTCGGTACCCTGGAGATTAAATTGATGCTCTCCGGCAAAATGTATCCCGTCCCTGGGATCGGTTTCACGATCGGTAACCGACGCAGCGCCGAGCAGCCCAAAAGGTGTACCCGTTTCCAGGCTCGCATGGGTGGTGCGCACATCCGCCCGCTCAATGACTGCCGGTCGATCAACACCATGGATGACAAAGTACGGAACAACTGCCCGCCCCATAATCTCATGCCAGTCCGGCGAATCAACAATGAGCTCCAGATCGCTTGGATGCTGCGACGGGATCCGGGTAGCGCGGTAGAGACCCACATCGCACCCTGGCGTATCCAAACCCAGCGATGTGATCAAATTCATGGCCACGCCGCTGCCATCACCATTTGTTAACGGCGGCGCAACCATACCGAATTCGGCAAAAATTTCATTCTTGGCAACTATACTGCACGTACCTTTTCCCCATGCCATCATCAGGCCATTATTCGGTAATGCAGCCGGGTGACCCAATTTACCGGCAAATGGCAGTGGATCGGTATAATTCGGATGATTAACGATTTGACCGCCAAGGCTACCCATCGTAAAAGACAATTTATCGAAATTGTGCGCCCAGAAAGCAAAGTTAATTGCATCGCGCGGCACAAAGATATCGCCAGGCGTTGTGGCTTCGTGCGGACCAATGCCTTCCTGGCCTTTCGGCTCAGGCATCACACCAACAAGCGATCCCAGTCCGTTATTATTGCCACGATAATAATCAGCAAACCAGATGCGGTCATCGCTCGTCTGCGTAATAAAATGCGATGCCTTATGGTTTACGCCAAAATAACTTGGATCAATATTACCGCTATGCTGTCCGTAAATCGGAAAATTACCTGCGCCATCCGGATCCTGGGCGTAAATATGAAACAAATTGTCAATTGTTGTAAAACCGCCCGCTTTTCCGTTTCCATGACGAAATGGTTGTCCACCGAAAATTTGCCAGCTTGTATAGGCCAAACGCCCATCCTTTAGCATGAATGGATGCTGTTCCTGTGATAGCGAATGATGGCTCGCCAAATCGGGATTTTTACCGTCCACGTCAACGGTCCAGATCCGGGTACCCATTCTTGATGCAGTAGATCCCCAGACCACTGTCGTTGTATGTTCGTCTCTGGTTGATGTGAATGCAATACGCTCGTTACTGATAAATGCAGGCCCGGAGTCATAGATACCTGCTTGATAAGGCATTTCAACGAGCGCTCCGGTTGAAATATTATAAAAGTGCAGATGAGCACCCTCTGTTGCCAGTCTTTTGTTGGGTAGTACTATTCTACCGAGATAAACGGGATCAGCTTCCGGGTGTAGAACCTGTGAATGAATATTCTCCTGATAATTAAACAGGTTGCCGCGGAAAACTGTAAATGCTATCGTTTTACCATCGAAAGAAACCGCAGGATCAAGTGCCGCACAAGATTTCGTTTGTGTGGTTTCTGCCGAGCAATTATAAATAATTGTCTCGTTACCCTTTCCATCGCGGTAAACAAGATTGCATGGCGCATTAAAAGTGGATAAAAAATTGGTCACATCAGGCAACACATCATAAACATCCAGGCCCTTCATACGCCTTGTGACTGTCTGTAATTGACCATTTATGGTGACATCGGCAGTAAGATCAAACTCCGTAGTTGTACGTTTACATTGAGAGTAAACAATAGCTTCCTGAGCATAAGCAACCGGAAAGTTAAATAAACCGAGTAAAAAGATAACAAAAAATTGTTTTATTCTAATTGACATTACAAAAACCTTATTTATTCTAATTATAGAAATAATAATTATTTCCACCTGCAATCAGTTTTATTTACAACCTATTTCTGATTAATTTTTTTGATAGATTTAAACGTTTGTTTCGGAGTATAGAAATATCAATGACAATTAATAGATCAATTGACTTTCCAACTAAATTGCCAAACTATCTCAAGTGCTCGCGTATGAAAAATTGGGAATGCTGATAAAAATATTTGAACCGTACGTGGGCCATGTGCATATTTATAAATTTCAACTTGATCTCGAAAACATATTAATCAATGCAACCATCAAGATGTCTAAAAGGAAGTGAGATTTTAATAGTAAAGAACCAACATAGATTTTTGTTCAAATTTTAATTGCCAGAATTTATAGCATAAGGCTATACGATTTAAGAGCGTGTAAAGTATACAGATAAAAACAGATATCGTGTGATTAATTTACACATATTTTTAATTAAATTATGCCAATAAGCAATTCTTTTGTTAACACTATGAAAATACTTAAAACATTGATAACAATTCAATACAGATCTTAGATTTTGTGAATTGAACAAAAACTCTTCTTAGAATCAAATAAATTAAGCTGATAAAAAATTTTGCCACTTGTGGCTATCAAAAAATAACTATTTACGGCATGAAAAAAGCGCCAATTCTAACACTTCTGATCGATCTGAACAGCGAAAATAAAGAGTTAGTTGATTAATATCAAATGGTTGGATAATCCAGTGATCGATATTAATACATATTTTTCGGAATACGCTGAATTTGATCACTGCGAATTTATTCGGGTAGCTTCAGATTGAAGTTGAAATTCGTGGACAGTCTGCGACATTCGGTTTGAATTCGTTAAGGTTATTTTTGGAGGCGGGGGTCGGAATCGAACCGGCGTAGACGGCTTTGCAGGCCGCTGCATAACCACTCTGCCACCCCGCCTTTAAAATATGCGTACGGCAATATCTACTTCTCGCCTGCATGCAAAATGTAGGAATTGAAGGAAGATACATTAATTACAAAATGGAGCGGGAAACGAGGCTCGAACTCGCGACCCCAACCTTGGCAAGGTTGTGCTCTACCACTGAGCTATTCCCGCGTTAAGTACTATCAGAAGTTTTCTTTTTGACAAAAGCTAACGCCCAAGAGACAAGGCGAAGATTATAGAGATCCTGTGTTTTTTGTCAAGACACATGTGTAAAGAACATCCGATCAGGATTCCGCGTGCAGTCCGACGACTTCAACTTCATCAATACTATGTATGGTAGCACCCATAGAATTAATCGTCTCCAAAACAACATCAAATTGAATATGATCACCCTCTATAACAAGAACTGTTGTTTCGGTCTGCTCATCCACTTCGACGACTGAATATTTAATATGACAATCAAGACAATGTTCGGCCAGGACGCTGGCAAATTCTAGCCCATTGGGCTGATGCGGCTTGAGCACGTCAAGCACCATACGTTTTACTTTTACCATAGCAACTTCAGGATGGAAAGTGTGTTAGCTTTTCCTGTTTTTATCGGCGTTATTCGGTTGCTTGCTTTCCCGGATCACAGTCGTTTCCTCGATAATTTCGGCATCCTCGACAATAACAGAATCCGCAGAATTGACAGCCTGCCCAGATTGTCCTGACTGCTCTGTTTCCGACTGCGGCATGTTACGATGAAACTTTTTACGCAACCACCAGATTCTCACACCGAAAACAACAGCAATAATTGAAAACAATGCAACAAAAATAGTAAAAAAGAACACCCCCAATACGGCCATCAAGGCCAATACCGGAATCATAATCGCTATGGCAACCCAACGATTTATCGGCGATACTGGCACACGATCCTGTGAATTGCCATCATCTTGACCGTAACTCGATATTCTTCTGATAATAATTCTGCGTTGTTCATCGTTCATTGCATTAACTCCTCTATCTCTTTCACCGTTTTGGGTGCTGCAATAGTTAATAGTTCACTGCCATCAGGCTTAACCAAAACGTCGTCCTCTATACGCACGCCGATATCCCAGAAATGTTTGGGTACATTCTCTGCCGGGCGGATATAACAACCCGGCTCAACGGTTAATGTCATTCCAGGACGCAATTCGCGCCATTGACCCTGCTGCTTATACTCACCGGCATCATGAACGTCCATTCCCAGCCAATGACCAGTTCGGTGCATATAAAAGCGTTTGTAATCTTCCGATTCGAGTACACTGTCCACACTGCCCTGACATAAGCCAAAATCAATAAAACCTTGTGCCAGCACCTGCAACGCAGCCTGATGCGGATCATTCCAGGTATTGCCTGGCCTGACTTTGTCTATGGCTGCCTGCTGTGCTGACAAAACCAGTTGATAGACATCCTTTTGCACCGGAGAAAACCGGCCATTGACCGGAAATGTCCGCGTAATATCGGATGCGTAGCCATCCAACTCGCACCCGGCATCAATTAACAACAAATCCCCTGACTTTAATTGTGCATTATTTTCAATATAATGCAAAACACAGGCATTCCCGCCGCCAGCCACAATGGACGAATAGGCTGGCGTCCGCGCACCCAATCGATGAAAGGTATACAACAACTCGGCTTCAACTTCGTATTCATATTTTTCCGGTTGTGTCGCCTGCATGGCGCGTCGGTGAGCCTGCACGGAAATATCCGCAGCACGACGCATGATCTGCAATTCCGATTCATCCTTGATCAGACGCATTTCATCAAGCAATGTCCGGTAATCGCGTATTTCAGTCGGTGCCGTCACGCCGCTGCGGCTTTGTCCGCGCACCTGGTTAATCCAGCCCGCTATACGCCCGTCCCAGGCCGGATCATGCCCCGGTGCTGAATAAACAGCGCTCTTGTCAGCCAATAATTTGGGCAACATTTCGTCAAGTTTTGTGATCGAATATGCCTCATCAAACCCGAATGTTTCTCTGGCAAAATCAGGACCATAGCGAAAACCATCCCAGATTTCGCGTTCAATATCCTTGTCGCGGCAAAACAAAATATGGCTAACCGCATCCTTTTCCGATTCTGCTACAACAACCAGTACCGCTTCCGGTTCGTTAAAACCGGTTAAATAATAAAAATAGCTGTCAAATCGATACGGATAATGCGCATCCCGGTTGCGCAACCGTTCCGGCGCAGTCGGTACAATCGCCACACTATTTTGCATTTGTGCAGCCATCACTTTGCGTCGCGCCACATAATGTTTAATGTCTGTCATGAATTCTTGTCCAACCTCTAAAAACTTTAGACCATTATCCGTATTGATTGCTCAGTTGTCTATGCAGCTGATTTAACCTTTCGGGTGTGCCAATATCCATCCAGGCGCCGGCATAGTATGCTCCGGTAACTTTTTTGTGATTAATTGCCGTACGCAATATCGGCGCAAGTTTCGCCGGCAGACCGGGCTCCACATCCTTAAACAGTAACGGGTGATAAATGCCAATACCGCTGAATGTCAGGTGATTGTCACCGGTCATTTCGACCTGATTGTGTATTAATGCAAAATCGCCCGCAGCATGATGCGGCGGATTATCCACCAGAATCAGGTGCGCAAGCGGAGCGGAATCAACCTGGTGCATGACTTTCAAAACCGGCAGCAGTATCGCGTAGTCAAATTCGCAATAAATATCGGCATTGACCACCAGAAACGGCCTGCTGCATGCGTCATCAGTTAAAAATGGCAGCGCATTGGCAACCCCCCCCGCTGTTTCCAGCACCACTTTCTCGGGTGAATACGTGATACGGACACCATAACGCTCGCCGCAGCCCAAAGCGGCTTCAATCATTTCTCCTAGATAAGCGTGATTGATCACAATATCCTTGAAACCCGCCCGCGCAAGGCTTTTGATTTGATATTCAATCAACGCATGATTGCCCGCCTTTAGCAGTGGCTTCGGCGTATTATCGGTCAATGGGCGCATGCGCTCACCACGACCGGCAGCCAGAATCATCGCTTTGTAACCTGCTGTTTCAGAAGGTATAGCCAACTTTTGATTCCGATGCGTTATTGCCCAGTTCATCGAGCAAATCGAGCAGGGGACGTAATTCATGATAACGTTTGCACGCTTTGCGCAGATAATTCATGACCAGCGGCATATCATCCAGATAGGCGTTCTTGCCATCCCGATAGCACAAGCGCGCAAAAATGCCGAGCACCTTGACATGACGCTGCACACCCATCCACTCGAAATCACGGTAAAAATCACCAAAATCAGACGCCACAGGCAATCCAGCGCGGCGCGCTTTTTCCCAGTAACGGATAGCCCAGTCGAGAATGCATTCTTCATCCCAGGCAATATACGCATCTTTTAACAACGATACCAGATCGTAGGTAACTGGGCCCACTACGGCATCCTGGAAATCGAGAACACCGGGATTCGGCGTTGTCACCATCAGGTTACGCGAATGATAATCCCGATGCACGAAAACACGCGGTTGAGATAAATTGTTTTGAACAATTCGTGTAAACACCTGCTCGAGAACTGTTTTTTGTACGGCGCTCAGGTCAAGTTGCAAATGCCTGGCGATATACCAGTCAGGAAAAAGACTCAGCTCAAAACGCAAAAGCGCTTCATCATACTGCGGCAAATCATCGAGGTGTCGTGTCAACTGCATTTTGATCAACGCATCCGTCGCCTCAGAATACAGATGATTTGCTTCTTTGGGTTGATCTGTCAATGCCTGCAGATAGGTTAAATCACCCAGATCGGACAACAACAAAAATCCCTGTTCCAGATCCTTTGCCCGTATTGTCGGAACATTTACAGCCTGCTCGAGTAATTGCGCCACATGCACGAACGGGGCGCAATCTTCCTGCGGTGGCGGCGCGTCCATGGCGATAAATGTATCATTATCTGAAATGACGCGAAAATAACGCCGGAAACTGGCATCCGCAGATGCCGGTTGCAATGTAAACAACATTTCAGGATATTGCTGTTGTATCCAGTTTTCAAGGTGTTGCAAACGATTCATGCTGATTATTAAAATGTTTAAAAATTTCTGAGGATGACCCTGCCGTCAAATCCTGTTACGATCAAACCGTTGATATTTTAATATTCAGAAGTGGAACAGCAGTCCATAACAGTAGATAATAGCAGTACTTGACTGAAAAACACCCGTCATCGAAATCGTAATGACGGTAATGGGATTTTATCACGTCGTATTCATTCCCAACCTACCAGAAGTCACAATTTATATCATGGAGAAAAATATGCTGAATAAAAATGTCATTGAGGAAATCAATTCCAAAGTCAGTGAGATACTGCAAAACAGTCCTGCAAAGGATGTTGAGAAAAATATGCGCGCTGTGCTATCTAGCGTTTTCTCCCGTCTGGATTTGGTCACACGCGATGAGTTTGACATCCAGCAGGAAGTGCTGCAACGAACCCGCGAAAAACTGACTCAACTGGAAAGCAAAGTACAGGAACTGGAACAACAACTCGGCTTGTCCAAGCCAGAAACTAAGCCAGCTTCAGATACCGGAACGGCACAAACCAGTTCAACATAACAGCATGGATGCAGATATCAGGCCTTCCATCGCTGCATTAATGAACCCGCGCACAAGAAATGCGCCCATGCTTCCCAAATGCCTCTAGCTGTTTTATACAGCCGCGCACTTTCTGGCATGGATGCGCCACTGGTTACGGTTGAAACGCATATCGCCAACGGCCTGCCAAGCTTCACTATCGTCGGCCTGCCGGAAACCGAAGTCAAGGAAAGCAAGGATCGTGTCAGGGCGGCACTGCAAACCGCGCATTTTAAAATCCCGGCGCAACGCATTACAATCAATCTCGCCCCTGCCGATTTACCCAAAGAAAGTGGCCGCTTTGATCTGCCGATTGCTTTGGGCATTCTGGCCGCATCCGGTCAAATCCCTGTCGACAAACTCGATCAGTATGAATGGGCAGGAGAGTTGGCGTTGACCGGTGAACTGCGCCCGATTCATGGCGCATTGGCCATGACCTACAGCGCATCCCAATCAGGCCGCAGTTTTGTTCTGCCGCACCAAAATGCATCTGAAGCTGCGCTGGTCAAAAAAGCACATGTTTATGCCGCGCACTCATTATTGCAGATTTGCGCCCATCTCACTGGAGACAAACCATTAGCCATTTATAACTGCACTCCCGAACGGCAAAACCATACCCCTGATTACCCGGATATGGCGGAAGTCAAAGGACAGGTTCAAGTCAAACGCGCTTTGGAAATTGCCGCAGCCGGAAATCACAGCGTACTGATGACAGGCCCGCCTGGCACCGGAAAATCCATGCTTGCCGCACGGTTTCCCGGCATACTGCCACCCATGTCTGAAGTCGAGGCATTGGAATCCGCCGCTATCCAGTCTCTCAGCCACGGCAGTTTTGATATCGCCAACTGGAAGCGTAGGCCCTACCGCGCGCCACACCATACTGCATCCGGCGTAGCGCTCGTAGGTGGCGGCAGCCATCCCCGTCCCGGAGAAATCTCGCTGGCGATGCATGGTGTGTTGTTCCTGGATGAACTCGCCGAATTTGACCGCAAAGTGCTCGAAGTACTGCGAGAACCACTCGAATCCGGAAAAATAACCATCTCCCGCGCGGCGCGTCAGGCCGAATTCCCCGCCCGTTTCCAGCTTATCGCCGCAATGAACCCCTGCCCTTGCGGCTACCTGGGCCATCCTTCCGGAAAATGTCACTGCACCCCCGACCAGATCACACGCTATCGCGGAAAAATTTCCGGACCGCTACTGGATCGCATCGACCTGCAAATCGAAGTCCCGGCGATACCGCAAGATGAACTGATGCGAAAGCAGACATCGGGAGAAAAAAGCGAAACGATTCGGCATCGCGTGGAAAACGCTTATCATCTTCAAACCAGCCGGCAGAAAAAAACTAACAGTCAACTCAGCGTCAAGGAAATCGACCGGCACTGTGTACTCGACACCGTCAGCGAAAACCTGCTCAAACAGGCTATCAGCCGCTTGAACCTGTCCGCCCGCGCATACCATCGCATCCTTAAAGTGGCACGAACGATTGCGGATTTAGCGGGTGTAGATCAAATCAGCAGCCAACATATTGCCGAAGCGATTCAGTATCGAAAGATGGACAGGCATTAGCAAAAATGATGGGGAAAATTCTTTTGCTGGACAGTATGTCGTAATGCAAGACCTGACACCTTTTTGCTGCACAAGACCTGATAATCATCTAGCCGTCCCCCGCCCCAGCGGTAGCTGGAAAGGATAAAGTTAAGGTACGAACCAACTTTATCGACGGAGGACGAGATGTTATTTTGCGGCATAGACCTACATTCAAACAACAGTTTTATAGTAATAATTGATGAAGACGACCGGGTTGTGTACAGCAAACGGCATGGCAACAATATGGTTGAAATTCTTGAGGCTATGTCGCCTTATCGGGACGAAATATCCGGCATTGCAGTTGAGTCAACTTTCAACTGGTACTGGCTGATTGATGGTTTGCAGGAGCGGGATTATTCAGTGCATCTGGTCAACACCGTGGCGGTCAAGCAATATGACGGGATGAAACATCGCGGCGATGAATCGGATGCCAGGCACTTGGC
Organism: Nitrosomonas sp.; assembly: GCA_031316255.1. Classification (NCBI taxonomy): domain Bacteria; kingdom Pseudomonadati; phylum Pseudomonadota; class Betaproteobacteria; order Nitrosomonadales; family Nitrosomonadaceae; genus Nitrosomonas; species Nitrosomonas sp. The sequence continues at coordinate 3,716,914 of JALDQW010000001.1, forward strand.
ACATTTGTTGCGGCTGGGCTTGTTGCCGGAAGGCTACATCATGCCCAAAGACAAGCGTGCGATGCGCGATCTGGCGCGAAAGCGCATGCAACTGGTACAGCAACGCAGTGCGCAGATTATTACAATCGAATCGGCGATGCAGCGTTATACCGGGGCGCGCGCCAACAGCAACACGATCAAACAACTGACTGAGTCCGATTTAGAACAATTGAATCTTGGCTCAACCGAAATACTCGGATTGCAAACCAATCTGGCCGTCATGCATGCACTACAAGACCAGATTGGCCGTGTTGAAGCTGTATTGGAAAGTTATTGCCGAACCGATCCCGCTTTTCGGTTACTCAAAAGCACCGCAGGTATTGGCGATGTGCTGGCGACAGTCATATTACTTGAGACTGGAGAGATCGAGCGGTTTGCAGATGCTGGTAACTATGTTTCTTACTGCCGTTGTGTCGGCAGCGCACACCTGTCCAACGGTAAGAAAAAAGGCAGTGGTAACACTAAAAATGGCAACCGCTATCTGGCGTGGGCGTATGTTGAAGCGGCCAACTTTGCAGTACGTTATTGCGAACCGGCAAGAAAGTTTTACCAGCGCAAAAAAGCCAAACGCAACGGTATTGTTGCCATCAAAGCAGTTGCGCATAAACTGGCGCGCGCCTGTTATCACATGTTAAGAACAGGAGAAGTATTCTCTGTAGAACGCTGTTTTGTATAGTATAGATTTGGCGATGGCCGGTTAAGCCAGCATAGGGGTTGGATATCGAGCCACCGGACCTGATTGGACGCCGCGCCATCCGCCATTGCTGACAGTTTGACTGAAGTGAATCGCCCGGATTGTAAGCCAGAAAGGGTTGGCACCTATTGGTAGCCACAGACTTGAACAAACAATTGGATACAAGACGGCACTGAGATGCTTCCGGGGCAGCGTTGCTGCCAGGGTGAAACAGGATTCTGTTCTCACTTGATCCAGATGGGTGACTGGTGCGATTTGCATCACCAAAAATATGAAGCAACAGGCGCGAAATTTTCAGCAAAACTGTTTTGTAATGGTGTTATTGAGGATTAATGTATCGCCGTAAGGCGAGTATTTCGTTCGGACTATTGACTCAGGACGGCTAATGGGTGACACCTTTTTGCTGCAATTGCGGATTTAGCGGGTGTAGATCAAATCAGCAGCCAACATATTGCCGAAGCGATTCAGTATCGAAAGATGGACAGGCATTAGCAAAAATGATGGGGAAAATTCTTTTGCTGGACAGTATGTCGTAATGCAAGACTTAATGGTACCTTTTTGTAGGTACCTCTTCGTAGAAGTTAATATTATTTTTTTATAGTGTATGAATAAAATTCGTGATAAAAGTAACCCGACTACATTATCAGTAACTGTAGTTGTTGCTGCTATAGCTGTTTTTATGGCACCAGGTTCCTATGGTGTGCTAAGTATCATAATTTCTTTTATTCTAATTTCTTTCATATTTTGTTATGAATTGCCAAAAAAACGTACTGAAGGTCAGAGAATCCTATTATCTTGTGTATTTAGCTTTTCTGTGCTTCCCGCGATTGGCTTTATTATGGAGGTCTATCATAACCCTGTCGGTATCTATAATTCTCATTTCGATAATCATTCAAAAGTAAATGAGCTTTATTTGCTTATATTTTGGTTGATTTTTTTCTTACTTTTCTATGCTCATGATAAATTTTTTATAAAGCGATGTATTCAGCCTATGTATGAGATAAAGAAATTTGAATTTGAAAAGGCATATGAATCTATGAGATTCTTTTTGGATTATCGTCTTAAAGTATTCGGTTTTTTTTTAACTGCTAATGGCTTATTAATTGCTGCGGTATTTGTTCATGCTAATGATTCTTTAGGTAAAGTTGCTTTCTCTCTATTAGCTTTTGTAATGGGATTGATTATCTGTTTTATCGATAAACGTTTAACATATTTGGCACATAATTATCGAAAAATAGTTATTCGTACGGCATCTGATATTGGGGCATATAATTTACATGGCCTTTATGAAAAGGCCATAAATGTAGGTATAAGTCATACTAAATTATTTAATTTTATTGTTAAGCTAGTAATAGTCGCTTGGTTTTTAATTTTTATTATTTTCTTATTGAAAGCGGTTTTTAATATATCTTGGATTCAAGTAATAAGTGCAATTAACTTACATGGCAAGTAAATCAACTTGCCGTCCCAAAATAATTCGTCTGGTGATTTCTATCCTCTGCTTCTGCATGGTCGATTATTGACTCTATCCATGACATGCTCAATCTGTTCGTCAGTCACCTGATTGAATGTAAATAGCGGAGTAAAAATGTACCACTGAAGCGCACAAGATTTTGCGAATATCGCGGAATAAAAGTGTGCCAGTCTGATGCCTGTAAGCTGATGCGTTTAGCACCAAGTGAAAGGCGAAAGGATGTATTCAGTGGAACTATATGTAAAAATACGACGGGCGGTGATGGTTGAAGGCAAAAGCGAGCGAGAAGTCGCGCGTTATTTTGGTATTCACCGCGAGACTGTTAAGAAGATGTGTCAATATGCGGTACCGCCAGGTTGTCAATCGGCATTGAAAATTTTCCAGTCATCGGCGTCGAAAAGTTTCCACCTTGTTTAGTTGGTTAATTGGTTTTTATACATTGTTTTCGATGTTTGAAACGGTAAGAATCATTGCCGGTTTCCAGGATGTCGCAATGATGTGTAATACGGTCTAACAATGCAGTGGTCATTTTGGCATCGCCAAAAACCTGCACCCATTCACTGAATTTCAGGTTGGTCGTTATAATGAGTGAAGTGCGCTCATACAGCTGGCTGATCAAGTGAAACAGGAGTGCGCCACCTGATTCCGGGAAAGGCAGATAGCCCAGTTCATCAAGGATGACTGCGTCAATCTGAATGAGCCTTCTGGCCAGGTGTCCGGTTTTATTCAGTTGTTTTTCCTGCTCCAGCAGGTTAACCAAGTCCACAGCGTTGAAGAATCGAATGCGTTTGCCATGATGAATAGCGGCAACGCCCAGTGCTGTGGCCAAATGGGTTTTGCCGGTACCGGTGCCACCGACCAGGATGAGGTTATGTGCATCATCCATAAAAGCAGCCGTTGAGAGCTGTTCTATCTGTTGGCGTGAGAGTGGCGTTTCATTCCAGTCGAATTTCACCAGGTCGCGGTGGATTGGAAACTTTGCAGCCTTCATCTGGTATTTCAGGCTGCGTAGCTGGCGTTCGGCTATTTCGGCATTGATCAGTTGGCTTAATACGGTTTCCGGCGATATTTGCTTGCGTTGCGGCATTTCAGCGCTTAACTCAGACCAGGCGTCGCTCATGCCATACAGATGCAATGCTTTGAGTTGGGTAAGCAAGTCAGTGGACATGGCGGCTTCCAAGCAAATGATCGTAACGCTGGAAATCGGCCAGCGGTTCAGTGGTTAGTTGTAAGGTATCGCCGGTATTCAATGTCTTGGAACGAACTGGTTCAATCAAACGCCGTATAGCATTCTGCAACACACTGGCATTGACAACACCGGATTCCAACGCCAGTTCACAGGCTGTCTCAAGTGCATCAAGACCGGCTTCGCGGGTCAATAACAACAGATCAACAAAAGCGCGTTCATTTTTATCTTGCTTCTGAAGTTTCTCACGTACGTGACGGATCGATTCCGGTAGTTCCCAGTTCTGGAATGGCGCGCCGTGACGGATAGCACCGGGTTTCTTCTCCAGCACGGGCAAATAATGCCATGGATTACAGATCAGCTGATCGCGCAGGAAATTGCGTTGATGCGTCGCAATCGCTTTTCCCTCCGCCACAATATCAAGATGACCGGCAAATACTCTGACCGAAACCACCTTCCCGGACCATTGGGCCGGTACACTGTACTGATTCCGGTCAACACGCACCAGGCAGGTTCTGGAGACTTTCATCAGGTGCTCAACATAACCGGCAAATGGTGTTGTGATTTGCCGCAATAACGGTTGTTCCTGCTGAAAACATTCCGCAATGGTTTGTGCAAAATCAGGATGCTTCCTGTTTGACAGCTCATGACAACGCTGCGCCAGCCAGCGGTTTAAGTCATCCAGCGTTGCAAACTTTATGCGCGGCGTGAACAGCCATTCTCTGACATTACCCACCTGATTCTCTATCTGACCTTTCTCCCAGCCGGCCGCCGGCGTGCAGGCAACCGGTTCAAACAAATAGTGATTCGCCAATGCCATAAACCGCCGATTAAACTTTCTCTCTTTGCCCATCAAAACCGCATCCACAATTGTCTTGGGATTGTCTAAACCATCTGCAGCGGCACGCCACCAAAGAACGCAAATGCACGATTATGCGCATCCATCAGCATCTCCTGCGCTTCCCTGAAATAAGCGACGACAAACATCTTGCGGCTGTAACACAAACGAAAATGCGCCACCTTGACGACTTGTTCCCGCCCACCCAGATCAACAACTTCCTGACTCCAGTCAAATTGACAGACTTCACCGGGTTTAAACGCTAAAGGAACAAACGTTTGCCTGGGTGCCGGGGTATCCTTGTTCTCTGCTTTCCACTGCTTTACAAAACGCCGAACGCTGTCATAAGCGCCTGTATAACCTTCAATTATCAAACCTTCATATAATCGCATTGCTGTTCGACGCTGCTTTTGCGGTAGCAATGCCTCTGTTTCCAGCCAACTGGTCAATAACGCTTTAAATTCTCCTAGCTTCGGCGCACATTGCGTTTGACGCCGATATTCCGGTTCAGCCTCCGTCTTTAAATGTTTCCTGACTGTAGGACGGGACAGCCCCAATGAACGGGCAATTGAACTGATTTTTTCTTTACTGACAAAATGTCGCCTTCTGATTTCGGCAATTATATCCATCTCTATCACTCCAAAGTTCTCCAGCAAAATGCCGGTAATTTATCATCTCAGAGTGGAAACTTTTCAACGCCGATTTTCCGAAAATTCTGGTAAGTTTTACATGCCGATTTACACGCCAGGTTACCGGCGCAAGAGTTCTCCTGCTTCACCAAAGCTAGCCGCTTTCACTGGCATTATAGATGCCATTCTTGAAGCTGATAAAACAGTTCATCCCAAACAACGTCATACGGCAACCCGGATATTGGAGCGATTGCGCGATGAACATGGATTCACTGGCGGCTATACCATTGTGCGTAATTATGTTTATAAAGCCAAGATTCAGCAGAAGGAGATGTTTATGCCGCTGGTCCATTTACCTGGCCACGCTCAGGTAGACTTTGGCGAAGCTGACGGTTATATTGGTGGCAAGCTGGTACGGTTTCATTATTTCTGTCTTGATCTGCCACATTCGGACGGCTGCTTTGTCAAAGCCTATCCGACGGAAGATACCGAATCCTTTCTGGATGGGCATGTTGCTGCATTTGCGTTTTTAGGTGGTGTGCCGCAATCTATTTTATATGACAATACCAGGCTCGCCGTCGCTAAAATACTGGGTGATGGCAAGCGTAAGCGGACTAAAGCATTCAGTGAACTGCAAAGTCATTATCTGTTTGAAGACAAATTTGGACGTCCAGGGCGGGGTAATGATAAAGGCAATGTTGAAGGCATGGTTGGTTTCAATCGTCGCCATTTCATGGTGCCGTTGCCGATAGCTGATAATTTTGATGCCTTGAACACCAGGTTGCTGGACGGTTGTATCAAACGCCAACAAGCTAAGCTACGTGGGCAAACTGAAACCATTGCTGAGCGTATGAAGCGTGATGCTGCTGCACTCATGGCATTGCCTGCAGCTGAGTTTGATGCATGCCACAAGATTTCGACTCGTGTATCTTCTCTGTCTCTGGTGCGCTATCGAACCAACGACTACTCGGTACCCACTCAGTACGGTCATCGGGAAGTGCTGGTCAAAGGTTACGTTGATCATGTTGATATTTGTCTGGGTGCGGACACCATTGCACGACATCAACGCAGCTATGGCCGGGAAGAATTCATCTATAACCCGCTGCATTATTTGGCATTGCTGGAACAAAAGCCGCGCGCATTGGATCAGGCGGCGCCCCTCCAGGATTGGGTGCTGCCCGAAGTATTTGATCGTTTGCGCCGATTGCTTGAAGCGCGGTTGGAACGGCGTGGTCGCAAGGAATATATCCAGGTTTTGCGGCTACTGGAGAATTTTAGCCAAGCGCAAGTTGAACATGCGATAAAAAAAGCGATTGATTTGGGTTCAATTGGATTTGACGCGATCAAGCATCTGATTCTGTGTGCAATTGAACAACGGCCAGCGAAACTCGATCTGACGTGTTACCCCTATCTACCCAATGCCAATGTACTACCCACCGAACCTAGGACGTACTTAAGCCTGTTGCAAATATCCGAAGCAACTCAAAAACCTGTAATGGAGAGTCATTATGAATGAAACATCGATTTCCACGACAGTTACACCACAGGTTTTGCTGGAGAATCATTTCAAGGCATTGAAGCTTTCGACCTTTGCTCGTGAATATGAGAAGGTTGCAATCGAATGCGCAAATGAAGGTGTTGATTACGCGCGTTACTTATTACGGTTATGTGAGCTTGAGCGTATCGACCGTGAGCGACGCAATACTGAGCGGCGTATACGTATGGCAAAATTCCCGGTGATTAAAAGCCTGGATACCTTCGATTTCACTGCAATTCCAGAATTGAATAAATCGTTGGTATTAGAGCTGATGCGCTGCGAATGGATTGACAAGCGTGAAAATGTCATTGCATTGGGGCCTTCGGGCGTTGGCAAAACGCATACAGCGTTAGCTTTAGGGCTGGCCGCTTGTCAGAAAGGTTTGAGCGTTGTCTTTAAGACGGCCGCAGCTTTGGTACATGAATTGATGGAAGCGCGTGATGAGAAACGGTTGCGTCTATTGCAAAAACAGCTGGCTAACACCAAATTGTTGATCATCGACGAACTGGGTTATGTGCCATTTACTGCAGTAGGCGCAGAGCTCTTGTTTGAAGTGTTTAGTCGCCGTTACGAACATGGCGCCACCCTGGTCACATCGAATTTACCGTTTGACGAATGGACAAGTGTTCTGGGGTCAGAACGATTGACCGGCGCACTGCTGGATCGTTTGACCCACCATGTCCATATCCTGGAAATGAATGGTGAATCGTATCGCCTGGCTGCAAGTAAGAAGCGACAAAAACAATCAATGAATTCCACACTTATAGGAAAGGAGAACACCAAAAAAAATAATGAGTAGTTGGGGAATACACTGCGCTTTATTTCAACCCCGGAATATAAAAAATAAAAGCGCTAAACCCGAGGATTAATTCCTCTTTTTTATTAACTTTACTGGTACACTTTTAACGCGCTATCTGGTACATTTTTGCTCCGCTATTGACAATTGAAATTAGTTCAAACAACCATTCGTGACATGGCTGCCTTATTTCCTACTTGATTGCTGCTGAAAAATCTGCAGAAAAAAATGGCTGGGTAGATAAAGACAGCGAAGAAATACTGAAGGGTTTTAAGGAAAGATTGCGTTCTGATGAAGAGATATAGTTTAACACCAGATTTCAGATTCGTATTTTCGATTACTACTCACTGCAGCCCTGTTACTGTTTAGCAACTTTTTTGTAATCAAGAATACCTGCAATCAGTTTGGATTCGATATCCCAACACCAAAGGGGTCAGACTCCAAAACACCAAAGGGGTCAGACTCGAAAAACACCAAAGGGGTCAGACTCGATTGTTTTGCAAAATTGAGCCATACTTGGCTATGACTCGGCAAGTGACAACGATAAAAAATGGCTCGACTTCCACGATATGACGTTCCCGGTCAACCCCAGCATGTCATACAGCGCGGTATCAACAACAATGGCTGTTGGCCATTTTTTGGCTGTTTTTTGCAGTAAAACATAAGGCAAAAATAAGCATTGCCGCCGGAAATTTCTGAAAAAAGTGTGCAGGCAAGATAAAGAATCCCTGGTTGAAATTATTGTGCTTAAGATCTTTCAGAATATCTTTTTTCAGGGTTGACTATTTAGTTTTTTGCTTCGGCAACTATTCGGCTTTATACAAGGCTCAGGCACAATTAATTGAATTTTCTACTTACGCATCAAATGCCGCAAAACTGGCCGGTATTCCATTCAAGCAGCTTGCCCCATTCGAACTGGCGTGGCTTACAGGGTTCTATTGATGTGTTGTCGCAACTGTCTCCATTGGGATAGCCTTAATTACACGGTGGCACAGTACAAACTACTCAAGTCAAGTAAATCACGCAAATCAGTGCGCTTTTTTGGCACTCGAAAAACATGTTTATCAAGCGCGTTACACTATTTAAAGCGGTTCAATATCAAGCTTTACGTCATAAACATGCTTATTATCATTAACTGTTTCGTTTTTCACGATCATTGCATTGCACGACGTGACTTGATTAGAGATTCCCAGTTCTTCCAGCCTGCGGTGAAAACCGAGAGCCTGGTCACGGTTCAGGTAGCCGACACTCCGGTTATTAATATCGATACGAACAGCGTTGCTATCATAGGGATTGTCGTTGTCCGGTATTAATTGCGCCTTCAGGATACAGGTCTTGAAAAGCGAATCATCATCACGATCAATATTTTCCTGCGCCAATTGCTTGATCGCGCTTTGAAACGATTCCGCCGCGACAGAAAAAGCAAACTGACCAAGTTTCGGCCAGACGTAGTCACCTGCTGTTGTGCGCTCAGTATTCTCAGTCTCATTACCGGATAACGTGGTTTCGCGTTCAGCAGCTATTTTTTTTCTGTTGATAAACATCACTACCGCAACAATGGCTGCTATCGGGAGAATGTGCGACTTATCCACGCCTGCTCCGGCTATCAATCCAACAAACAGGGAAATAACCAGTATTGGCAGGACACCGAGTTCAGTTTTCCGGGTACCCGGTGAATTGGAAGGATCTGAAGAAGAACGGGATTCATCTTCCATCGATTTATGGCTGCAAGGCCTGCTCGATAGCTATCACAAGCGTTTTGTCAAAAGGCGTTGTGTGCGGACTGAATTGAGTGATCAGCTTGCCGTCCCGGCCAATCAGATACTTATGGAAATTCCATGTCGGGTAGGTACCCGATAGTTCAGCCAGTTGCGCATAAAAAGGATGCGCACTCTCATGTTTTACCTTGATTTTCTCAAACATCGGAAATTTGACGCCATAATTCAGGCGGCAGAAATCCTTAATTTCGGTTTCAGTCCCCGGTTCCTGTCCCATAAAATCATTGGATGGAAACCCCAGCACAACGAATCCCAATTGTTCATATTTCTGATACAGCTGCTCAAGTCCTTCATACTGTGGCGTGTAGCCGCATTTGCTCGCAGTGTTGACAACAAGCAACACTTTTCCAGAATAAGCCTCGCACAAATTCACGGTTTCTGTCTGCGCAAGCCTACGAAAATTCTGATCCAGCAGTTTACTGTCGCAGCCAAATACTGGATCCACCAGAAAAACCATCATTAAAAAAAGACAAAGTCGCATTGAGTTACTCCATACCGCTCATTGAACAATCAAATTGAGAAATAATTGTTACATGGCCAAACCAAATGTACATTTTACTTCTAGACAGGCTTACCTGGAATTCGAGGCCACCACTTCTACTGCCACCATACATTTACAATACGCATCTCATAGACCGCTTGAATTCCGGTTGGTGCTTAAAGACTCTCGCACACAAACACACACAGCAAATTTCTTCATTTGGAAATTTTCTCATTGATGATCTCAGCAATAAGTAATCCTAAAATCAACGCCATCACAGAATAAATAATAATTTCTAACCACTCAATCATGCGCCTGGTACCCCTTGTTAATTAATCACACTTTGAAGTTTGGATTCTATGCATATTCAAGTTCAAGATGCAACCTTTTCGGGCGTAGTTCAGCGAGTCAGCTGCAACATCAACTACTAGGCATCTCTAAAAATACCTAAATTAAGCGAATCTGTCCCAGCCGGAGAACGATTTGTTCGATTCTCAATTATTTTTCTGATCAAAAATCTAATTTTTCCTCGATTCAAAGCGATTTTGGATTGTTATCCTCTCGTTTTTTCCCATTTTAGACAATTTTTGACGCAATAATCCTGTCGAAACTGAAGCACCTTTTGCGAATTAACGTCACCACACGCTTTATGTTATAAACGAAGGTTGAGCAAGCCTATTTGTACTTGCTCTCATAAGTCCTATGGTGCGAATAGCAATTCCACCCAGTTCATTCGTCATCGAACCAAATACATGTTCAACCCGTGCGCGCACCTGTGATTTCTTTTTGTTGCCAAACTTTTGCGTGTCCGTGAGTGGATGATTGCGAGCACCTTTTTCGTGAATGCGGCTCGTGTGTCCAGAAGTAGCCAGAATTTCTTCCTGTGCTTCGCTGCGATAGGCTGAATCCGCGTAAACATCAGTCCCTCCCTCTTTAGGGGATTGCAGCACTTCTGCCAAAACCTGGCTATCGTGAACTTCCGCTGATGTAAATTCCCATGGGTTATCAACTTGGTACACTGATCCACATTCACGTGATCTTTGTAACCATAAAACGATTCGTTGTTCTTCTTCGTCCAACGCGCATCAATGTCTTTTTGTGCCAGCTTGTGAGGATTTTGCCCCCATTCAATCGGAATCGCACCTTCCTTGATGATCTTGTTCTCCTCACGCGTATTACGTTGCTTGGGAACCGTCACAAAAGTTGCATCAATGATCTGACCTGACTTCAGCTCAACATCCAGCTCCCGTAAACATTCAGCAAATCTCGCAAATAGCCGTTCAATCAGTTGATTCTCCTTCAACTCCTCCCGAAACGCCCACATCGTTTTTGCATCCGGTACCACCCCCGCCAAATCAAGCCCCAAAAAACGCATGAAACTCAATCGATCCCGTACTTGATACTCCAACCGGTCCTCCGACAGATTATGCATTCTTTACAATACCAGCCTCTTGAATAGCATCACTCGATCAAAAGGCTTGCGACCTGCTGCGCTTTTCCTGAGCTTCGTGGTTGTCGCTTTTAGAAGATCAGCGGATAAATTCCAGTCGATCGTGCGATTCAGTTCTTCTAGCAGTTCTTTTAGCTTGCACAGTCAAAGAAACTAAGCTGCATGTTTGGATTCTATATCAACAAAAATGATTATTCACATTAAGAAACATAATGTTATTACACACCCAACAAGAAAAATAACATTTCTTCCTGGCCTGCCTTAATTTTGTAACTTCGATTTTTAGAGTTGACCTTAAAACATTGCGTTACAAACTGTTTGCCAAAGCAGGTTACATCACAAAAACAGCCGCAGAAAAATTATCAACTTAGCTGTTGCCATGCGGCAATGTGAATGGTTTGAAGGATTATGGGAAAAATCTAGAACTTTTACCTTGTCCGTGAAATTTATCCCCATTTTTACTCCTAAAAAGTTCTAATGAAAATCTGGGTTTAAAATTTCTGGTCATTTCGGACAGCACAAATTCAACTATCTATGATTAATATCAAATGCTTGGAATTGTCTCAGAGACGACTAGCTTAAACCTCGGTTCAGAATGCCTACCCCGAGTTGCAACGTGACCAAACGGCGTTGTGCTTCGTTACTGCGAATCTCAAGCACCATCTCCGAAGGTTTGTCCATCTAATAAACGGTCGGCGGTATAAGTGTCAATTTCCACTCCTATAGAGCTAATCCAATTTCACCATATTGTATCCACTTTGATTAGGCTGCATTGACCAGATTCCGGATTATTATTTTCCATTACTACTCACTGCTGCTCTGTTACTGTTTAGCAACTTTTTTGTAATCAAGAATACCTGCGATCAGTTTGGATTCGATATCCAGATATTGATTATTGTTATTGCGGGATGCAGTAGATTCATACCATGCCGGATTCTGGCGTAATGTGCTGATGAATTTTGACCAGTTGTCGGGCAGTTGCATTTTTTCCGGTGTATCAATCTGCATTGTGTCATAGGCGGCATGACCGCGATGCATCAGTTTCTCAAGCAATTGTTTTTGTCTTAAATACAGTACCTGTAACGTATTTTCATCCACACAAAACCATTTTGTGCCTTGTACCGAAGCCTTTATTTCGTCGCCATAGCGTTTAAAAGTAGACCAGCCTGCACCGGCGATTGCGCCGAGCGCACTTGCAGCGCCCAAACTTAAACCGCCAACCATAAGATCAATGCCTGCGCCGGCTGCGGCGCCCTTTGCAGCCGCACTGCCGACATCCAGACCATAAGCCTTAAGAATGCCGGGCGCAAAAATATCCAGTTGCCATTGACCGTTACTGACCGGAATTTTCTGAATAGCGACGTCTTTTTCCGAAAAATTAAAAATTGACAACAAATCCTTCAGACATTTTTGTTCCGCCTTGCGCACATAATCATGTAACCGGTCTTCACTTAGCGAATCGGTGATTTGACTGGACTTGGATTTTTTGCTTTCACGATAACAGGCCACACTGACGATCAATTCGGCAATACGTTTTGCGCCGGATAAACAAAGCCGTTCCCATACCTTGGCGCGATAATCAATCAATTTTTGCAGATTATCGTAATGCGCCTCTACCAGTGTTTGAATTTTCTGATATAAACGCTTTTCAGCTTCAAAAGTGAACGCAACCGTATCGAACTCCAACGATGTATGAATATTGTAGGTCGCCAGTTGTTCACGCCAGTAAGACAATTCCTGCTTGTGTTCTGCGATAAAATTAAAAACCGGGATAATTGGTTTTGCAGCGCGGGTCAGTATTTCCAGTTCAATGCGGTATTTTTCCAAAAACGGTTCGCGCACATCGATAACGTACAGCAATACATCGCTGCGTAACACCTGGCGGATTACTTTTGCTTCCTGTTCCAGTGGATCGTTTATCGAAATATTGGCGGCAAAATCCTCCAGTATTTTTACAGGCGCAACCGACCTGGATTTCGCACTCATTTTTTTCAAATAGTCAAATAGCGCATGCGTATCTTCCAGTCCGGGTGTGTCATGCAGATTCAGCACAGCCAAATCGCCCGCAGAAATCGTTGCCTGTTCAACATGGCGCGTCGTGCCCGCGGCGTCCTCGATTTCCCCGAATTCGGTGCTTCGCAGCATGGTTCTGATCAGTGACGTCTTACCCGTGTTGGTATGCCCAACAACGGCGATATTCAGCAATGAATGTGAAGCTGGAGATGAAGTATGTATTGCCATGGTCATTTATTGAGTAATAACATGCTCAGCGGGAATTCCACACGCTTCCGCCAAACGGAACCAGGCCAGTTCCCGGCTGTTGGAAACTGGCGCGGCAGGATTTTTATTCAGAAGCAGCAGCCATGGCCTGCACTTTGTGGCGGCAAGAATATCCTTGATGATGCGTTGAACACCGCGATCGGGCAAACGATAAGCCGCTACGCCGATCAACAGTGCGCCGTCCAGTTTTTTAACCAATTCAATTGCTTCTTCCTGTGTCTGCTGGTCAATAATATTCAAACGGCAGGTCACGGAATCCGGCCAGTCAATTTTATCATCCAGTTCAATGCCTAAAGTATGCGCATTTTCGGGAATCGCATTATTGACCGGCGTATGCTGAACTTCAACAGGTTTCGTTCCGGCAAAGGGGTCGGCATCAATTATTTTCGGGGTTGGTTTGCGCGCCATCAGATGTTGACGCAGGTCGATGTAATAAGGCAAATACAAATCGAGTTTAAATCGGTGCTCTGACCATTTCAACAGCATGATCGAAAGGGCAAGCAACAAAAATCGCGGCAACAATCCATAAATCAGCAAGACACCAAGCAGAAATCGAGCCCATGCACTGCGTGTTTGTGCATCCTGCCTGGCTTCTCCCATTCTGCTTGAAGAGATCTGATGGGCATCGGGTATTTCCAGTCCAATCAGTGTCAAAGGTTTGCCCAGCGATTCAGTCAGTCTTGGCAGGCTGCTTTCGGGCAATAATGTTGTTCCCCAGATAAAATTGTATTGTTTGGCCAGCATCAGCAGAATCAACAATACAAGCCCTGCGGCAAGATACGCTATCCAGAATTGATGCGTCAAAACGCTGATGCGCCACTTGCCGACACCACCGGTCAGGCTACTTTCCCACCAGGCGCGCCGCGCAAGCGATTCGGTCGTGTCGTTGTCTTTATTCCTAAAAGGAAGCCAGCTGGCCAATTGCGCAGCGATACCGCTGCTCAAACCCTGTAAATTAAATGCGATGCCAGTGACCCACAATATCAATGACAACAGATTGAATCCCAGCAATACGGCAAGCAGCCAGTAAATATTCAATGTATACAATTCGCTGACGGCATTTCCGGCAGCCAGTGCGCCCAATATTGCCGCGATAGCCAGACAGGCCCACCCGGCGTGCTTGAACTGATCGCGCGGTTTATTAATCGCATCTTCGAGTTCGTTGTCTTGAATCAGGCGGTCTGCGCGTGTAGAAAGCCGTTGTGTAAAATCGGCGTATTTAAAGTCTGCCATTGTCTGATTTTCCATATCCTCAATGCTGGCATAAGACAGTTCCTTAGCCTTCGCAGATTCTATTTTGCGCAATTGCTCAATACGTACCAGATCAGTAAATGGATTTATTTTCACAGACATTGAATAATAAAATTTCGATAAATAAATAAGGCCAACGGGTTTATACGCAGAAAATCATTTCGATCATAAAGGAATCGGGATAAGAAAACATGGGCAAAATTGACATCAGTTATCAGGAGAAAATATGATGAGCGCACATAAAGTACACAGCCGTAAGTTTTTTAATTATTTTCATCAGGAAACCCCATGAAGCCAGTTGCAATTTTCAGATATTTGCCCATTGAAGGCCCCGGCTATTTTGCCACATTTCTCGATAACAATCATATCCCATGGGAATTGATCAAGATTGATGCGGGTGCAAAATTGCCGGCAAACATAGATTCGTACAGCGGACTTGTTTTTATGGGCGGTTCTATGAGCGTCAATGACGATTTGCCCTGGATTGAACCGTCCATGAACTTGATCCGGCTTGCAGTCAGGCATGATGTGCCTTTGTTGGGGCATTGCCTGGGGGGGCAACTGATCGCGAAGGCACTCGGCGGCTTTGTCACACACAATTTATTCAAGGAAATGGGTTGGGGAAACGTAACAGTGGCAGAAAATCAAGTGGCGCGTGCATGGTTTGATGACATTACTGAATTCGAAACTTTCCATTGGCATGGCGAAACTTTTAGCCCTCCTGAAGGCGCAACCTGTATTCTTTCCAGCCCTCACTGCGAAAATCAGGCATTCGCCATGGGTATTCATCTGGGCATGCAATGCCATGTTGAAATGACGGAGCGCATGGTCAAGGATTGGAGTGATGTCAATTTCCAGGAAATCATCCAGATGAATGAACCGGCGGTGCAGTCGCCCGCCGAGATGGAAAAAAATCTGGCCGAACGCGTGGCAAAACTGAACGCCGTTGCTGACCGCCTGTATGCTAAATGGATCTCCGCACTGGAATAGTGTTTCACTTATTAGAGCGACTTAATCCAAATCTCTTCCCATAAGTAATGTTATGAATTTTTCCCTGGTTTCGTTCGACGCATCTCGATATAACGTGTATTTGGCATGACGTTCCGGTTGTGTGGTATCCAGCTCAATGCCCCATAGCGGAGACAGCGTCATCGGTAAATTGGAATAACGCACATCAATCAGTACTTCGGAATGTTCAGTCGAAAGCGCTACCAGACCATCGGAAAATTTTGTAAAACGTTCAATGTCGCCAGCCAGTACGGACGATTTAGGCAAATCACGCATATCCCGCGTCAAATTGAATAATTCAATCGAATCGCCCGGGTAAATACGCGCATCGGAAAACGGACCAATCCGAATAGCGTCGACATATAAACGACCGTCAGTCTGATAAATCGACCGCCAAAGTACTAGGTTGCCAAGTGTTGGCTTAACCAGCAGCCGCTCAATGGAATGATTGCGCTCAACTGCCAGCGTCCTGGCTATATCTTCAGCGCGCTGCAACTGCATCCATCCAAACGACAAGTAAATGGCCGCCAGTAACAATCCCACTCGTGCTGCAGTCACTGTTTTTCTCCTGAGCGCAAAAATAACTGCCACCAGCAGCATTAATGTAAACACCGGATCAATAACGGAAATCATGTTTAGCGCCGTACGTTCATCGCTGAGCGGCCACAACAAATGTGTGCCGTAGCTGGTAAACGCATCCAGCACACCGCTCAGGCAATACCCCAGAAAAGCAAACAAATAGATACGCGCAAAGGGCAGGTGCTTGCGTAAAAATGGCCATAACACTATGGCAGCAATTAACGCGCCAAATGGAACAAAAAAAATCGAATGGGTAAAATGCCGGTGAAACTCGATATTGAGCAACGGGTCGTTTTCTGACTGAATCAGAATATCTGCATCTGCAATAACCCCTGCAAGAAATCCAACTCCAGCGGCAATTCGTGTTTCATCATGCCTTGCTCCAGACTGTGCCATGCTGGCACCCAACAGGCCCTGAGTCAATAAATCCATAGTTTGGTTTTTGAAAATAGAATCAAAAAGATTATTTTTTAATACTGATCATGCATAGTATATATGCATATGCATTGAAAATTGTTTGGGCTTTCATAAAAAGCAGATCATTAATTTGCCCGCTTAACTACAAGCAATTATAATGCTGGGTTACTTGTTATTTCTCGAAGTACTTATATGCTGTTGTAGCTCAGATGGTAGAGCAACTGATTCGTAATCAGTAGGTCCGCGGTTCGATTCCGCGCAACAGCACCAATAATCAATAACTTATAAGCACATCCACATAAGTATTATTTCGATTGTGTCAAATTTGTGCCAGAAAACATAGCATCTACGACACGCGCATGTGCAGCAAACTGAGCTGGCGCTAAATGTGCATATCGTCGAACCATCTCTGCTGATTCCCATGCCCCCATCTCTTGGATGACATTTAATGGCACACCATTTTGGGTTAGCCAACTTGCCCAGGTATGGCGCAAATCATGCCAGCGGAAATCCTCAATACCAGCACGTTTTAGTGCTTTACGCCAGGCTCTGGTATTTACTTGAATAACGGACTTACCTTTATAAGTAAATACTGTTTTAGGATGTTTTCCAATTTGCCTCGCTAAAACATCCATAGCCGTAGAATTGAGTGAAACATGAATCGGTTTCCCAGCTTTTGCTTGATCGCCATGTATCCATGCAACATTGCGCTGCATGTCAACTTGCGACCATTCCAGTTTTGTAACATTTGCTCGCCGCAAACCTGTTGCTAGTGAAAATTGCACAATATCCGCCAAATGCACCGGTAATTCCTGTATGAGCTTATTGGCTTCATCAACACTCAAATAACGTACCCGTCGCTTTGGCTCCCGATACAACTTAATAGTTGGCACTTTATCAATCCATTCCCATTCAAAAGTAGCCCGTCGGAAAATAGAACGAATCAACGCCAACAACCGATTTGCCGTAGCCGGAGTGGTTGTTTTTAACTTTAACTCACCTATCCTGGCAATTTCCTCACGAGTGATCTCATGAAGATATTTGCCCCGGAAAAATTGCTGGAGCCAGCTAATTTTAGAAACATCATCATGCTGTGTTTTTTTGTGCTGCGTTTCCATCAACCACTTGTAAGCAGCTTCATCCCAGGTGTATTTTGGTTTTTCACCAGCCTTCGCAACTCTCCACGCTTCCGCCTTCAGCTTGTCGTGGAATTCCTGCGCCTGGGTTTTGTCTTCTGTTGCAGCAGAGCATCTAATGCGCTCGCCGCTTGGTGCGGTGAATCGAATCCACCACGTTTTACCGCGTTTAAAGAGTGACATAATTTTTTCTCCTCATGTCCCACTTGCAACGCTTGCCGGGTACAAGCATATAACGAGCGAATGTGATCGGCAAGGTCATCTTCAATAAATGCCCAGCGCTTTCCTAATTTGGCGCCGGGAATGATTCCGGCTTTGGCGCGACGGCGCACTTCTTCAGGATGCAGTTTCAGAAACTGTGCCGCTTCGGTTAGGTTTAAGGTTTTCATAAGCCGTCCAACCTTTGAGTAAATGCTATAACAGCGTGAATGAAACAATAACTGTTGAAACCAATACCAAGACAGCAGCCAGTAGATTCATAATGGCCGCCTGCCTGGAAATTCGGGTCAGCTCGCGGATTTCTTGATTGATCGTGATACTAATTTTTTCGCTGATCAACTGTATGCTTTGATCTATTAGCGGGTTATCGCTTTTGCTGGAATGATTTTGCTGTGCATTAATCAGTGCATTCGCTTTTTTGCAGGCATATGAATGCCATTGGTTAAAACTTTCCTGCAGAATCGCTTCATATTTGTTCAACAATTCAGCATGCGCTTTTTCATTCTGTTCCAGCAATACTTCATTGAGTGTATGCATCATCAATACCGGATCATCTTTTGTCAGAACAATGCCGTGTTCTGACGCGATTCGTTTGATCAATGCATCCAGCTTGTCGTTGTTCATGACAAAACCGCAGCCACGTTTTCAAGATTGGTAAACAACTGCCTTCTTATAATGGTTAACCGCTGGCGAACCATGACCGGCAGGGAGCTGTTTTTAAGTGCTTCATCAAACGTAAATTTCGATTGCAGGATTTCACTTAAATCCTTTCCAAATGTTTCCGGTTTGTAATGTGGAATTCTAATGATGGCCGACACGCGGGTTTTGTTATCAAGATACGCTTTCATTTCCTCAAACTGTTTGCCGTTCATGGTGATCTCACCCCAGTAAGGATTAAGCCAGACTACAAACAATGCTTCCTTCGGAAATTGCTTGACGAGATGCACAAAACCGTTAAGTGTATCCAGCAATGCCTGGCTGCCGGTAATTACCGTATGCACAACCAGTTCATGGCCCATATCCAGCAACAATGCGGGAATCTGGTTGCTGATCAGGTAATGCGACATCGGCACAAAAGTGCTCGCACCATTATCGATAATGACATCGGTTTTTGTATTGGCGATGAGTTCGATCAGATCGTCAAACTTCCTGGGATCGATCTCGTCGTTGTTCATGACATTAATCTGCTTAACATTGAGTTTCTTGAAACCATAAAATGTGGCATTGACCGGATCGGTATCGATGCACAAAGGGTTCTTGCCTTTGGCGATCCTATGCTGTGCCAATGTCGATGAGATAAACGATTTGCCAACGCCGCCCTTTCCTTGCAGAATCATATGTATCTTGGCCATTAGATAAGCTCCTCTTTTTCAGTTGCAGAATTAAAACGAAATCCATCCTGATCAGTGGTTGCTGATTTTCCTGTTACAGTGCGCAGCCTTTGTTTACTGTCATCAGCGATATGGCGATTAACCAACGTTCTGAACCACTGGTACGAACATTTAATCTTTCCCTCGTCATGTAACGTGATCCATACTTGGTGCACCGTCCAACCATCCTGTAATGCCTGTTCGATATCCTGCTTCAATGCGATAAATACCGGCAAAAACTGTTTGCCGGTATTTTTGTTCTTGTCTGTAAATAGCGCGATACGTTCTGATAAGGTTTTGGTCATCACAATGTTCTCCGTATCCAATTATTCTTTGGTGAAAATAATTTTTTTGTGTTGCTTTTTGTTTTTTTTGATTTTTCGCTAAAAAAACTTCTTAAGCATTTTCAAGTTTCATTAACTTGCAAAAGCGTTTCTTTCGGTTTCATTTTGTTTCAATCCGTTTCTTTTGCTTTTTTATCCTTTCTTTTTGTTTCAAAAGCACTTTCTTTTACTTGAAAGAAGCTTCTTGAAAGCATTTTTAAAGCAGTTGAAATTATAATATAACGAAAATAAACTGTTTGCAAACTTATAATATAGTGGTAGTATATTTTAAAAAACTAACACAACAGGGCAAGATATGTGGAGATGGCCATCTCCACGCAAACTTTATTCGCAAATATTTTGCTCAACGTTGATCTTGCTCTACGAGGTAAGCGGAAATGACAGTTTTGGAGCGCCAAAGAAGTGATGAAAAACGGAAGATTGTTAATCGAAACAAAGGAACAAAGCATGCAAAGCACACCAAACGTGACAAGCGCCTCAGAGTTCCTGTATTGCCGGAGGAAGAAATGATGATTAAAGCAAAAGCCAGTGAAGCCGGATTAACGATTGCAGAGTATCTGCGCAATCTGGGTCTGGGTTATAGCGTGCCGAGCATCATCGATAACCGGCAAGTGGATGCGTTGCTTAAAATCAATGCCGACCTGGGGCGACTTGGTGGGTTGATTAAATTATGGCTTACCAATGATAAGCGCACAAAATACATCGGCAAATCACAATTACATATGACGCTGGACACAATCCGGGAAACACAAAGTGTGATGCTCAATGAAATCATAAAGCTCAGGAAATGACATTCGGAATAATCAAACTTACTTAAGCCGCTTAAACACCATGATCGCTAAAATCATACCCATCAAATCGATACGCAAAAGCAATTTTTCTGCTTTGGTGAAGTACCTGACCG